>NC_009441.1:3658123-3962966 GCF_000016645.1 Flavobacterium johnsoniae UW101 | reverse complement strand
AAGAAGTAGCAATTACCGAAACTAAAGCGGCACCAATTGCATAATGAATATCAACACCAAGAATAATTGTTAAAAGCGGGATAATAATGATACCGCCGCCTAAGCCTGATAATGATCCAATAAAACCGGCTAAACAAGCCCCAAGAAGCATAATCAGGGTAAAAGTAAGTACTGTCATTTAAAATATGTTTTTTGTATTTGCTAATTTACGAATACATATCTGTTCAGGAAGTTTTTTAGAACTTAAATATACCTTAAAAATTTTTAGTATTGGGTTTTTTAACCGCAAAGTACGCTAAGAATTTGCCAATAGAATTTCACAAAATCGCAAAGTACGCAAAGCTTTATTGATATACAGCTTTGCGTACTTTGCGGTCTTTAGGTAAAATAAGATAAAAATCTTAGCGTGCTTTGCGGTTAAATTTCAATATCTAGCAAAACACTATAAACTGCAACTGAATACTGCGACTGTAAACGGAATACTAAACCTTAAGCCTCAATTTAGTAGGCGGATAGCCGAAAATTCTTTTAAAAGCAATACTAAAATTAGAAACATTTTGATAACCGGAAAGGTGGCTTATTTCCTGAATTGATAGTGAAGTGTCTGATAAATAATGTCTGGCTTTATTCATTCTGATTTCCTGCAGATAGCCAAAAACGGTATCGCCAAAAACAGTTTTAAAACCTTCTTTCAGCTTGGTTTGGTTCACGCCCACTTTTCTTGCCAGTTCTACAATTGTAAACGGATTATCAATATTTTCACGGATTAACTGCGCTGCAAACTTTATTTTTTCCACATCATCGCCGGCTAAGTTTCGGGATTGTTTTTCGATATCTAAATTATGATGACTTAAAGCAATAAGTTCATAGACTTTAGATTCCATGTAGATTTTTCGAGTCAGGCCTCGATAAAAACAGTTTTTAATATCTTCTATAACGCTGAATATTTTAGCACTTATTTTTATTTCATTTTTAGCTAAAGCATTACTGCTGTTTTTCTGAATATTATTGAGAAAACTGTCCATTACTTTAGACTCTCCCTCATATTTAGTAAGCACATTTAAAGGAAGATGAATATCAAACGTATTGTAAATAATATCTTTTTTGAAGTCGATTTTTGCATGGTTGTCTTCGGCTGAAAGAAAAGTAATATTGCCGGACATTGGTGAAGCATAACCTTTAGAAGAACCCGGATTTATATATCCAATTTTTTGATTGGTAAGGTTAAAGTGCATTTCTAACAGCGGAGAATCTCCATGACCAGAAATAGCAACATCGTCATACAATTGATAATTTCCCTGCAGAATAGATAATTCATCTGTAATAGTATGTTCATGAAATAAAATATCGCCTTTTGGTGTGGCAAATTTTATATCTTTTTCATCCTGAATTTCTATCCTGGACAGTTCCAGATCTGGCTTTTCATCCACTTCCAGAAAATCCGCAAAGTCATTAGAATCAATTTTAAATGCCATTCCTTATACTTCTAAATTCATAATTAAAACTTCCACTTTCATAAATGCATCCATCGGTAATCAAATACTTTTGCACTGCAAATATAATTTATAATAAGTTTAAATAAAAACAGCTTTGACATTTAAATTAAACCTTATGTTTATGTTTCTGGTTGGCTTGTTCTCTGCAAATGCCTGCCCGGTATATATTCATATTGAAGATAATCTCGGAAATCCAGCCTCAGGCTTCACCATTTTGGTTAATAATAAACCAATGGGAACCAGTAATAATTCAGGTATTCTGGAACTTTCACTTACTGATGGAAATTATACAATTGAAATTGTAAAAAATGATCTTATAAAATCCAGACAAACCGTTTCTGTTGCCTGCGGTCAGGATAATCATTTTACATTTCGTTTAGATTCATCCAACAGTGAATCGGCAAATTTAAAAGAAGTTACCGTTCAAAACAAAAGCGTAAAAAAACAGATTGAAGAATCTCCTTTTTCAGTTCAGGTTATCGATTTTAAAAAGCAGTATGACAAAGCGGGCGATGTCGGTGATTTTTTAAACAGAGCTTCTGGAGTAAAAATAAGAACTAATGGAAATATTGGCTCTCAGGTGCAGGTCAATCTTGGCGGACTTCAGGGCAAAGCGGTTCGTATTTTTAAAGACGGAATCCCAATTGAGTTGTTCGGACATGGTTTCAGCCTTGGAACAATTCCTGTAAATATGCTTGACCGTGTTGAAATTTACAAAGGTGTTATGCCGGTTTATCTGGCTTCTGATGCATTGGGCGGAGGCGTTAATCTTGTTACCAGAACTTCTAATAAAGATTTTGCCGAAGTATCGTATGAAGTCGCTTCTTTTAATACACATCGCGCTACAGCCAATCTTTATCTTCAAAATAAAAAGAATTTTTACGGAGGTTTTAACGGTTCTTTTAATTATTCTGATAATAATTACAAAGTACGTGTTCCAATTGAAAATGTCGAGAGAGATGTAAAACGTTTCCACGACATGACGAGATCTAATTACGGAGAAGCATTTATTGGATTAAAAGAAAAATCATGGGCAGATGATATTCGTTTGACCTTAATTTATTCTGATTTCTACAAACAGATTCAAAATGATGCTGGAATGGTAAGTGTTTACGGAAAGGCATTTTCAAAAGAACAAAATTATACGGGAATGATTAATTATCGTAAGAAGTTTTTTAACGATAAACTAAAGGTTTCTTTTTTAACCAATTACAGTCATTTTAATACCAAGTTTATTGATACAACAAGATTGCGTTACAATTGGCTTGGCGAAACTTACAATTTAAAATTTCAGCCGGGAGAGATAAGAACTGGAAATGACCAGCGAATGAAATTCAATTTTGTTTCATCGAGATTGAATATGGAATATGAACTTTCTGATCGTAACTTTTTAGAATTTAGTGAATTATATTATTCTCAAAGAAGAAAAGGGAGCGATCCTCTAGGTGCCGTTTCTATAGTTACCGGTATTGATGTTTTAACGGTTCCGGCAACGTATCGAAAAGATAATATGGCATTTGCGTGGCGTTCCTTATTTCTGGATAAAAAGCTCGAAAGCATTGTGGCAGCAAAATACTACCATTATAATGCAGAAGGCTACACAACTGACAAATTTGGTTTTGCGTGGCAATCCTCAAAAGAAGACAGCCAGTTTGGATATTTGGGAGGGTTGAAATGGGAGCAAAATAATTATCTATTGAAATTTTCTTATGAATATGCCACACGTCTTCCAGATGAATACGAGATTTTTGGAGATGCCAGACTGGTTAAAGAAAACTTAGATCTTAATCCTGAAAAAAGCCATAATCTAAATTTAAGCGGTCAGTATTCGATACTCAAAGAAAACAGCAGTTTAACCTTTTCGGCTAATTTATTCTACAGAAAAGTACAGGATATTATCTTTTTACAGCTTGATATTCCGTTTAACCGATACATCAATTATGAGAATTCTACAGTAAAAGGTTTTGAGTTTGAAACTAATTATGCTCCAGTAAAATGGCTGAACATAGGGTTTAATATGACCTATCAGGACCTTCGAAGAATTGAGAGTGAGTCTAGATATGCATACTTAAATGATTCGAGAGTTCCTAATATTCCGTTTTTGTTTGGAAACTTTTGGGCAAATACTTTTTTCAAAAATGTTTTCAAAAATGAGGACAGTCTAAATTTTACCTGGAATGCCAATTATACCCATAGATTTTTCTTAGTAGAAATACCAAAAAGTCAGGAACCCTCTTTATTTGGTCCGGTAAAAGATTTTCAAACTTCATTAATTATTCCTGATGACGGCAGAATAGGACAGTTTTCTAATGATGTTGGAGTTTATTATCATTTTGCCGATAAAAAAACAACGGTTTCAGCAGAATGCAGGAATGTTGGAGATGTACGACTGTATGACAACTTTAATGTACAGAGACCCGGAAGATCATTCCACCTTAAGTTAGTTTATAATTTTTTTTAAATAAAACCAATAAATCAGATCAACTATGAAAAGAAGCAACTCACTTCGTTCAGTACTGGCAGTAATCGCTGCTTGTATGCTTTTATTTTCTTGCAGCAGCAATGATGATAACAACACTCCGGACAACGGAAATAACGACGATACTTTACCAAAAAACGAAACTTGGATTATATACAATGGTTCTGCTAACTGGAGCGGTGGTGTTTATGCATTAAAAGATAACAAATCAAGAGAAATCAACCTTTCTGGATTGCCATTTTTGCAGGTAACTTCTTCTTTAGGAGGAAGAACATTTGAAAAAAGTCTTTTTAAAGTAAATGATGTTTCAAATGCAAAACAAGGAATTAACAAAATGGGTCTTGATGCATCTGGTAAAGTGGTAGATCAGGGATTTTTACCATCTCTTTCTAATGCTTACGAAACTAATTTTTTAATTGCCAGCGCAACAGAAGGATACTACTGGGATAGAGTAAGAGGAGGTTTAAAACTTCAGACTTTCAACCCAGCTACAATGGAGAGAACAGGAGAAATTGATTTTACTTCACTTTCAGAAGGACAGCCATTAGAGTCAATTGGGCAGTTGATAATTGCAAAAAGAGAAAATAAACTATACTTAGATTTATTATTGGGAGACAAAGCTTCAGGAAACTGGCAGGTAACTCCAGTAGTAAAAGAAGTTGCTATTGCAGTGTATGATTTAACTGCTAAGAAAATCGAAAACGTTACAAAAATGGGTAATACAACAAATTTAGGTGTATTTATTGACCACGTTTTATGGAGTTTAGACGAAGTTACAGGAGATTTATATTTTGCTTCTGTTGGAGACATGAAAACGCAGCCAAGCGACTATTCTTCAAAAATTCTTAGAATTAAAAAAGGAGAAGTTAATTTTGATACTACGTTTGCAATTGACATGAAATCATACCAATTTCCTGCTGAATTCAACAGACTTTTTGCTTACAACAACAAAATTTATACTACAATTCCATCAAGAGCTGTTTCTTACTATGGAGGCGGACAGCACGGAGTTAGATACAGAGACGATGTTTGGTTCTGGAATGAAATCGATGTTACGACTAAAAAAGCAACTCGTTTAAATATCCCGCCGGATAATTTCTATACAACTCAAAATCCATTTTTCCATAACGGAGAAATCTATTTCTTATCAAACAGCACTACAGATGGTTTTTCAGGAGTTAATCAGTATAACCCTGTAACAAAAGAAATTAAAGAAACTTTCCGTTTAAAAGAAAGCGGAAGAATCCAAGGATTTAACATCATCAAAGACTAATTTTAAGTTTTGTCTTAGATATTTAGCCCTAAATACTATTTTTTTTAACAGAAGTAATTTTTAAAATTACTTCTGTTTTTTTTTGAATATTACTTTTTAAAAATCACTATTTATGATGACTTATGTGGTTTAGCGAACCTTTACATTTGCTTTTTTAACTCAAGAATATCATGAAAACTTACCGTTCGTATAAAAAAGTTGATCCCGTTTATTTTAGCGGCGAAATTTTCTTTCCAGTCGGATTATTGTGTGCGGCCACACTTATAAGTTATGTACTGCTTTATTTTATCGGACTGGGATTTGCAGTGTTTTTTAATGCAGCACTTGCCTGGTGCGGTTATTTTTACTTTTATTATTATGGAAGATCCCGCGCCGGAATTACTTTAGAATTCCTGACAGGAGTTTTTCTTCTCACAGCATTTTTACTCTTTGCAGATTATGGTGTTTATGCTTTGGTGCAGTATCAAAAAACAGCACTATTTAACGGTTTGTATTTTTCAATCTGGTTAACCATTCTGCTGGGAACGCCAATAGTTTATTATACTTATTATTTCGGGTCGCATTATTATGCAAAAGTTCGTTTGGCTAATACTTATTTAAAAGCCTCATTTAGTGTTTATCACGACAGAGAACATCTTATGTATATTGATTCGATTGCCTTTATAAATTCGGGTAAACATTTAATTTCTGATATAGAAGTAGAAAATAATATTCCATTTTATTCAGATCAAGAATTAGCAGAAATGGAAATATCTTCTAAATATTATCATTTGCAGCAATCTGCTTTTTCAGGTTTAATTCATATTCCTTTTGATACAGATCGTTTTGAAATTTCATGGTATTCTATAATCGAAGATCAATATTATAAAATCAATATTCCTTTCCCTTTTAATAAATTAAAACTCGAAGAAGAGAAATATCCTTTGAATGAATCCAAAAACATTAGAGGACAAAAAATAAAACGCACTTATCTTCATATTTATCTAAACGGAGGTTTTAAATTATATAATGATGACAAGGTTTTGCTTGACTTTTCGACTAATAAACCAACCGAAATAAGTGAAGAAGAAAAGAATGAAAAAATTATAACACATCAGCTTAGTCATAAATATTATAATAACAAAGAGCATTTTTCTCAGTTAATTGAAAGCATCAGAAAATCAAATAATATTCAGGAACGTTTCGAACTGAAAGATAAATCAGTAATTTGGAATTTAGAGTTTTCAGGTTTAGATGAAAATCATTATTTGGAAATTACCGACATAAATTTTAGAAATTACAAGATAGAAAAAGCTGCAGCAGAAATTTCACCGCGTTATCTGCCTAAAAAAATCACATTTGTTTATAGAGGTTCCTATTTATTTCCGTGGCTGAAACTGCACATAAATACACAAAAACTAAATCAGTTTATTGAACAGGTTTTACCTGATGATTTTGAAAACAGGGTTTTGTTTTCTCTTGATTTTAAAGACAGTAATCCAAAAGATCTTGTTTTTACAATTTCTTCCAATGCAAAAAAAGTTCTTTTTAAGGATTGGGAAATTGAAATTGATGAATACCGCAAAAAGGAAATGGACGAAGAACTGCTTGAAAAAAGAATGGACAATACAAAACGTACACTTTTAAAAGAAGGCTGGGATTTTGTTTTTGCGAAAAATTATAAAGCCGCCCAAAAGAATTGCGAAGCTTTACAAGTTATAGATCCTCAATATGCATCGGCTTATTTTCTGGAAGCACGAATACTTTGGTATACAAAAGGTTTTGAAACTTGTTACAGTAAAAGAGATTACTTTATTGCAAAAACGGAACATGAACCACCGGTTAATGCTCTTATTTACAATAATTACGGTTGTATTTTAGATCGGGAACTGCGTTATGAAGAATCACTTCCTTATTTTGAAAAAGCAATCGAAATAAATCCTAAAGAACCCATTTTTGTCTGCAATCTGGGAGAAATGTATTATAAACTAAAAGATCCGGCAAAAGCTTTAAAAGAAGCTAGAAAAGCTAAAATGATGGGCTATGAATCTGATATGTTATCTGAAATTTTAATGAACAAGGGAATAATTGATTTGATAAATCATTAAAGTAAAAATCACTATTTATAGTGATGCAGGAAATAAATCCGGAAGATACATTTGCCAGCGTAATTAATAACTAAAATCAATATGGGATTAGCAGAAAAACGTTTAGCAGAATCAATTAAAGTAGAAAAACTTCCGGCTTTTGAAGCAAAATTAAAAGAAAGAGCCGGTTATGATATTAAAGTAGATATTGACTGGAATACTTTTACAGCTTATGACGAATATCCATTATCAAGACTGGAATATGTTTTTGATGATGTAGAATCATTTGTAAAAAAGATTTGTATTGATGATATGGGAAAAGAAGCACTTCAGGATAAAATAAGTACAATTCATTTAACCAATTCTGAAAATAATGACGATGTTAAGGTGGAACTAAAAGAGGACACATTGTTTTTAACCGTCCAATTAGTTCAGTCCTCTTTTAGTTACCAAACAGACTCACAAATTGCAAGTTATGTAGAATCCCTATTGTAGGAATTAATGGTGTTTTAAATATTTTGTTGGGGCAGAAAGGGATAGAGTAATCTATCCCTTTTGTGTTTATATTCTGTTATCTACTGCAAAAACAGTTTTTCCAATTGTAGAAAGCAGTAATGCCGCAGCGGCACTCGTTAAAACCGAATAATCAAAAGGGGCTTTTACCGAAACTGAAATTGCCATAGCCAATGCGAAAAGCAGCATCAAAAAAGCAGTTCCTAAAGCGGCGATTCTGGTT
Source organism: Flavobacterium johnsoniae UW101 (assembly GCF_000016645.1). Classification (NCBI taxonomy): domain Bacteria; kingdom Pseudomonadati; phylum Bacteroidota; class Flavobacteriia; order Flavobacteriales; family Flavobacteriaceae; genus Flavobacterium; species Flavobacterium johnsoniae. Next base: position 3,954,916 of record NC_009441.1, on the reverse strand, counting down.
TTGAATCCAAAAAGTAATAAAAGCGATAATAAAACTTCGAAGAAAGTAGCAATAGATCCTAGTATTTCTGCCACAGATTTAGTTGCAAAAGGATTGAGGGTTTGTGTATAAACAACAAAATTTTCCCAATTTCCCCAAGCAACACCGTTTGAACCCGGCGCTCCCCAAATTCCAAATCGATCAGCCACCGCTGAAAGCATTGTAATTGCTAAAACTATTCTTAAAATTAAACCTGCTTCTAATATGGTTATGTTTTTCATTCTGATTATTAGTTTTTATTTCAATATGTCATTAAAAGGCTTTTTCAAAATTTAGAAAAAAAGCCTCATTGTTTTTTATAACGACAGAATTATCGTCAAATTGTTTAAAATAAACGATAAAATGCACAAAACAAGGAATAGAGTTTTTATTTATGACTTATTTGAAGATGTTCTAGCTTTTTGCCAACCAGAGTTTTTTCGCCCACTATTTCAAATCCCAGCTTTAAATAAAGACTTTTTGCCAAAGGATTATCTTCTTCAACAAGAAGTCCTAAAGTCTGCTGGTTTTTATGTACAAATTCATCAATTAAAAAACGAAGTATTTTAGAACCAATTCCTTTTCCCTGATGATTTGGATTGACACCTAATGAATCTATATAAAACTCTCCGGCGCGGGTTTCAAATTCGGGATTAAATTCAGGATTATAATTCTTTCGTACATAATCGACAATAGGAGCGCGTAATGCTTCTATATCAGATCCATTATAAATATTTACTGCACCAATAATTTCATTATTTTCTTCAGCAACAAAACAATTTTGATAAGAATATTGATTGTTTTCTCTTGAAGCGAAATACTCCAGAAAGTCTTTCGCAGCGGCGTAATCTTTTTTAGCAATAAACTTGTAAATTATGTCTTCCATTGCTAATAATAATATAGGAGCAATATATTTAGAATCGGATATTTCGGCTTTTCTGATATTCATTTTTAAAAGATTTTTGTTTAGCAAATTTAATGCTTTATAAACACATAGAACCCTGGTTTTTCTTTGCCACGATATCCATAAGTTGTTTAGCTATGTTTCTATGTGTTTAATTTTTTTCAGTAAACATCAGCTCAATCTGCCCAATCTGCGTGAGAAATAAACGCAGCATCTTAAGAACTTAGAATTTTAGGCCTTTAAAAAAATGCTGAATTTGTACAAATATTGCATAAAATTATACCAATTATAAGAATCAAACCGCTTGTATCTTTGTTAGTATATTTAAACCAAAATTTAGAAACAATGAAAGCAATAGGATTCAAAACCTCATTATCAATAGAAGAAAAAGACAGTTTTATTGAATTTGAAACTGTAAAACCAACGCCTGGTCCGCACGATTTATTAGTAAAAATTGATGCGATTTCAGTAAATCCGGTCGATTTTAAAATTCGTCAGAGCGCCGCAAAAGACACCGTATTAGAAACCCCAAAAATTATTGGCTGGGATGCAGTTGGAATTGTGCAGGCCGTTGGCGAAAAAGTAACTTTATTTGATGTTGGCGACTTAGTATATTATGCCGGAGATATCACCAAACAAGGAAGCAACGCCGAATACCAAATTATTGACGAAAGAATTGTTGGAAATAAACCAACATCCTTAACTGATGCCGAAGCAGCTGCTATTCCGTTAACAGGATTAACAGCTTGGGAAATTCTGTTTGACAGAATCCGAATTAATCCTGAAAAAGACAAAGGAAAATCAATTCTTATTATTGGAGGTGCCGGTGGTGTGGGCTCTATCGCTATTCAGCTGGCTAAGAAAATTGCAGGATTAACAGTTATTGCCACCGCTTCACGTCCGGAAACCATTGACCGGTGTAAAAAACAGGGAGCTGATTTTGTTGTCGATCATAAAAACTTAATTGAATCGGTTAGAGAAGCTGGTTTTCAAAACGTAGATTTCATTTTAGACTTTGTTGATACCAATGCGTATTGGGACATTATGGCCGAATTAATAAAACCTCAGGGACATATTGCTTCAATTACCGGAAGTGCTGAACCCGTTGTTTTGAATAAATTGAAAGGTAAAAGTGTTTCATTTTCATGGGAATTGATGTACACACGTTCAATGTTTCAAACAGAAGACATGATCGATCAGCATCATATTTTAAACAAAATAGCCGATCTATTAGATGAAGGTGTTTTAAAAACGACTTTAAAAGAAACATATAAAGGACTTACTGCTGAAAATTTAATAAAAGCACATCAGCTTTTAGAGTCCGGAAAAACAATTGGAAAAATTGCAATAAAATTTTAAAAACAGCATTCTGGACGGTGTATGATATATAAGGTTAGTTATTTAGAATTAATTTAAATAACGTATTTTTTATCTTAACAATTTTTGTATTTTAGCGGCCTTACAAGCCAAATTTGTATTTAATTTTTAAAAACCAAAACAAAATTGTTATGATTTCAAAAAACACAGACCTTGGATTATTACTAATCAGAATCAGCGTTGGAGGTTTAATGCTATTTCACGGAATTTCTAAAGTTCTTCATGGAATTTCTTTCCTTGTAGACAATATGGGAGCATTTGGATATTCTGTTTATGTTGGAGAAGTTTTAGCTCCAATTGCTATTTTATTAGGTTTCCGTACCAGAATTGCTGCAGTTCTTCTTGCTGTAACTTGTGTCGTTGCCATTGCCGTAGCACATGCTCAGGATATTTTCTCAATCAGCGAACACGGAGGTTATGCAAACGAATTGTTGATGCTTTACCTTTTAGGTTCAGTTGGATTGTTTTTTACAGGAGCAGGAAAATATGCTGTTTCTAAAACCAATAAATGGGATTAATATCTTTTTAATACTATATACTAAAAGAGGCCGTTTTTATTTAAAACGGTCTTTTTTTATGTTTACTGATAAGAATTCTGTAAGTCTTTCCTTAAATTATATAAAATAAGCCGTTTTTAATTTTAGACATTTGACGCTTATAACCCAAATTAATTTAATAAATAACTACTATGAAAAATTTAAAGTACATTTTTATTCTTTCGAGTGCATTATTTGCCTTTAGCTGCAACAACGATGATACTCCTGCAAACGGAGGCGGAACAGTAACAGATCCTGTAGAAACTAATCCTGCAAATACTCAATATAAACCTGCATTTAACGGACAAACCAGAATTGCTGGTATGACGACTGATACAGAATTTAAAGCTGATATTATTACAAGTGCACTAACAAGTCCGTGGGGCGTTAAAGCGCTTCCTGACGGTCGTCTTTTGGTGACTCAAAAAACAACAGGAACTTTACGTATTGTAACAACTGCCGGAGTGGTAAGTGAACCAATTACGGGTCTTCCGGCTGTAAATCCTGCTAATCAGGGAGGTTTGTTAGGTTTATGTCTTGATCCGGATTTTGCATCGAACAGAATGATTTACTGGGTATTTTCTGAAGCTGTAACAGGTGGAAATATTTCATCTGTAGCCAAAGGAAAACTGGCTGCTAACGAAAAAACAATCGAAAATGCAACGGTTATTTACCGCTCAAGCCCTGCAAATCCTAGTGATCTTCATTATGGCGGACGTATTCTTTTTGACCAGACAGGAAATCTTATTGTTAGTACTGGAGAACGTTCGGTTTTACAAACCCGACCTTTGGCGCAGTCGCTTACAGCAAGTTTAGGTAAAGTTTTAAGAATTACAAAAGACGGACAGCCGGCTTCTGGAAATCCAACTTTTAGCGGTGCCGGAGCTTTACCTGAGCTGTACACATACGGACATAGAAATCCGCAGGGATTAGCAATTCACCCGGTTACAAAAGAGATCTGGCAAAGTGAACACGGACCAAGAGGAGGTGATGAGTTGAACCGTTTAAAAGCAGGTTCTAATTACGGATGGCCGACTATTACTTATGGAATTGAATACAGCGGTGATCCAATTGGTGACGCTATCCAGCAGAAAGAAGGAATGGAACAGCCGGTTTATTACTGGGATCCGGTTATTTCTCCAAGCGGTATGACTTTTTACACAGGAAATCGTGTGCCGGAATGGGAAAACAACCTTTTCATTGGTTCTTTAAGTGGTCAGCATATTGCAAGATTGGTAATTAAAGACAATAAAGTTGTGGGAGAAGAAAGACTTCTGGCAGGCGAAGGCCAGCGTTTTAGAGATATAACGCAAGGAGGCGATGGAGCTTTATATGCCGTAACAGATCAGGGAAGACTTTATAAAATAGATAAGAAATAAATTGTTGATGGTTAATTGTTGATGGTTAATTGTTGATGGTTGATTGTTAATGGTTAATTATCTTATAAATTTAGAAATGGCGCTTTTTGCGCCATTTTTGTTTCTTTTCATATCGCTTTCATTCGTTATCTTTGAGTATCATTATTACAAAAGACAACTTTGAAAAATAAAATTCAAACGTATTCCTTAACAAAGCATAAAAGCCTTTTTTCGAGTACTGATAAAGAGGATTATTTCTACACTCAAACCACAGAACATCCCTACATAAGTGAACCGTATCGTGCAGAAAGCTATGCAATTGAATTTTTAAGAAAGGGTTCAATTATAGTGCAGACACATTTGGATAAAAAAATAATCCATGCGCCTGCTGTCATTGCTTTGGGCCCAACAGTAACGAGAAGTTTTACCAAAAACAGCGATGAAATTTTAATTGATATTATATTCTTTAAACCGCAGTTTTTTCTGGAAACCCAGACAAATGTTTTCTTTTTATCGCAATATGAATTTTTCGAAAATAATAATGTTCTAGAACTGAAAGGAAGTTTAAAAATTAAATTTGAGCGCATTTTCAATTTGATTAAAGAACTTTTAGAAGGCGATTCTAAGCATCAATCGGCGACGTTAATAAGTTATCTGTATATTTTGATATACGAGCTCGATTCGGTTCAGGAAGCCGTTTCTGCTGGAGGAACTCAAAATCCAATATTCGAAAATTTTAAAAAACTTCTTTTTAAAGATTTCCTAAAACAAAGGTCAGTCGAGTATTATGCCGATTCCTTAAACGTAACCCGAAAACACCTGTCAGAAGTAATTAAAAAGAACAGCGGCAAAACCGCAAGCGACTGGATTAATGAAGTCGTAATTCTGGAAGCTAAAGTTTTATTGCAGAATAAAAGCTTAACCATCAATCAAATCAGCGACGAATTGAACTTTCAAAATCAATCCGCTTTTGGAAGGTTTTTTAAAAATCATACTGGTATTTCACCTTTAGAATATCGGAAGTAGTTTTTTTTGTTTTCAGTCGCAGTCCCGGTTTTTAGTTTTTTTTGAATCTCGCAAAGTCGCAGAGTCGCAAAGTTTTTTTCTTAATTTAAAACTTATTAAAGTTTGGTAAGACTATAGTTTTTGCGACTCTGCGACTTTGCGAGATTAAATCAAAAAGTATAAAAACTCAGTACCTTAGATCCTCAGCCCCTTAGAACCTTAAAAAAAAAAGCCTTTTTGCACAAAAGAACCGTCATATTGCTCTTTTCTTAAAACCAGAATCCCTGCAAATTTGCTTCTTCATCAATACTAAAAAAGATATGAGTAAAACGGCACGATTTGTAGTTATAATTAATGATAATGTGTTTTGGATGGAGAACCAGGCACTTCAGTTTTATGAGCGTTTATTTGAACAGAAAGATGCAGCGGTACAAACTGCAGAAGAAAGATTTTCTCAAAAAGAACTGTTTCGAATACAGAATGATTTTTCAATTGAAATTCTGATGGTTTATGAAGGCGAAAATCCGCAGTCATTTTTAAAGCTGGATTCGTCCAGACTTTCCAATGAAAATCTCGAAGCAGAAAAAGCAATTTGTTTAAAAGACATTATTTATTTTAATGAAGAAGATTTAGCAGTGCTTTTTAAACGTGCCGAAGAAATTGCATCGCAGCGAAAACACGATTTAATTTGGGTAAAAGCTTTTGCTGTTGACGAAGTTTTAATTAAAACACTAAAAGCTTTAGACTATAAGGAATTTGAGTTTCAGGAAAACACTATAGAAAAACAAATTTATTTCAAGAAAAAACTACACTGATGTTAGGTTTAGAGTGTTGATTTTGAGTTTGTATTTTATAAAACATTCCTATGATAGTATAAAGCAATATTGATTGATGTGATTTACTTTTAAGTGAAATTTAAAGGAAAAAATTATGAGATCGATATGGACAGGTTCAGTGAGTTTTGGGTTAATTAATATTCCAATAAAAATGTTTTCGGCAGTTCAGGAAAGCAGTCTTGATATGGATATGCTGGATAAAAAAGACAATGCAAACATTAAGTTTAAACGTGTCAATGAAAATACAGGCAAAGAAGTCGATTTTGCCAATATTGTAAAAGGGTACATGCTGAATGATAAATATGTAATCCTAGACGATTCTGATTTTGAAGCGGCAGATGCCATTAAAACCAAGACAATTGATATTGAAAGTTTTGTTTTAGAAAAAGAAATTGAAAGTATTTATTACGAACAGCCGTATTATCTAGAACCAGACAAAGGCGCAATGAATGCCTACGGACTGCTTCGTGATGCACTGCAAGCTTCCGGAAAAGTAGGAGTTACGCGTTTTGTTTTGCGAAACAAAGAAAGCCTTGCCATTTTAAAACCGTACAAAAATGTGATTGTATTAAACCGAATTCGATTTGAACAGGAAATACGAAGCACCGATGAATTAAACCTGCCTCCGATTTCTAAAAAAGCAACAAAAGAAATGGATATGGCCGAAAAACTAATCGACCAGCTTACTGAAAAGTTTGATATTACAGGTTTTAAAGACGAATATACAACCAAACTTTTGGATATTATTAAAAAGAAAGCCAAAGGGAAAGTTCAAAAAACGGCTCCTAAAATGAAAGTGGTTCATAAACAAGGCGACGATTTAATGTCAATGTTAAAAGCCAGTTTAGAGACTAAGAAGAAAAAATCTTCTTAGTCTTAGATTTTAATTTTCCAGTTGTTTTTCCTCTAATTTCTTGATAATCTTTTTGATATTGGCACCTTTTGACAAAACAGGTTTCCATAAATCACCCTTTTTCTCAAAACGCTGCAATACATTTTTTATCGTAAACTGCGACGGATGAAGTTTTTCATTTACTTCATTCCATTCTAACGGAGTCGAAACTGTTGCGCCTGGTTGCGGGCGGACAGAGTAGGGCGCGGCCAAAGTTTGTCCTCTTCGGTTTTGAAGAAAATCGATATACAATTTATTTTTTCTTTTCTTGATGCTTCGTTCAATTGAAGTAGTTTTAGGCAGTCTTGTATGTACTTCTTTTGCAATTAATTCGGCCAGGATTTTAATAGAATCATAGTCGTATTGTGCGCCAAGCGGTATATAAATATGCAGTCCTGAAGCTCCGGAAGTTTTGCACAAACACTCGGTTTGCAATTCATCCATAACTTCTTTAACTACTAATGCTGTTTCGATTACAGATTTAAAATCATCTTCTTTCGCAGGATCTAAATCGATTACCAGCCAATCCGGATTCGAAATGTTTTTTATAGTGGAATTCCACGGATTGATTTCAATACAGCCCAAATTTGCCATATAAAGCAGCGTTTCTTTATCATTACAAATAAGATAATTAACATCGGCATCGTTTGATTCTGAAAAGATTTTTTTGGTTTTCAGCCATTTTGGAGTTTTGTCGGCATCAATATCTTTTTGGTAAAAACCAGGCGAATCAATTCCGTTAGGAAAACGGTTCATCGATTCTGGACGGTCTTTTAAATAGGGCAGCATTAACGGTGCGGCTTCATTATAATATTGAATAATATCGCCTTTTGTAATTCCGTCCTGCGGGAAATAAATTTTATTTTGATTGGTTAAATGGAGTATCGTTTTTCCAATTTTTAAATCGTAATCATTTTCAGTTGTATGTTCTTTTAAATTTTCCATTTTTTCCTGATTGTGATTTATAGTTTTAGTGTTGTCATTTCCATTAAAAACAACCTCTTGGGCTTTTTTGTCAATTCGTAATCCCAGATAAACCGGATGTCTTAAATTGTTATCCTGCGTCCATTCAGAGTATTTTACCTGACAGACTAATTTGGGCTTTACCCATTGAATAGTATCCCGTAAAGGAACTTTTTCCTGCAATGGTGATTGATCTGTAAAAAGAGGTTTTAATTTAGTATAAAGTTCTTTTAAAACAGCTTCGGTAAATCCAGTGCCGCATTTCCCTATATATTGCAGATTTTTACCGTTGTATTGACCCAGCAAAATTGCGCCAAAATATTTTCGGGAATTTTTGGGTTCTGTAATCCCGATAATAATGGCTTCTTCTTCGTTAGAAATCTTTATTTTCAGCCAGTTATTGCTTCTTCCGCCAGCGGTATAAGAACTGTCTGCTTTTTTGGCAATTATTCCTTCGCTGTTATTTTTTCGCGCTTTTTCAAATTGCTCAATTCCATTTGCAATTGTATGTTCAGAATAGAAAATATTCGAAAAAGAATATTTATTAAATAAAATTTTAAGAAGTTCTTTTCGATCGAGGAGAGACAATTCTGTCACCTCATTTCCGTCTAAATTGAGTAAATCAAAAACATAATATTTTAAATTTCCAATTCCGGTTTTTAAATAGTTTTGAAGCAGTTGAAAATCGGCTCGTCCAGATTTATTTTCCACTACAATTTCGCCATCGAGAACTACGGTATGATCTATTTTTTTTAATTCGTCTGCAATGGGTTTAAAATTGATATCAAAAGAAATTTTATTTCTGCTGAATAATGCTGTTTTATCAGAGTTAACAACAGCAATCGTACGGTAACCGTCGTATTTATTTTCAAAAATCCATTCCTCGTCATCAAAAGGTTTTTCTGTAGTATTGGCAAGCATCGGTTTGATGAATTCGGCTTTTATAGTTTTTGCTTTAGGCTTTTTTTTTATGGCTTTTAGTTTGGTTTCTTTTTCTTCAGATTTGGCGGTCATCTTATCTGATTTTTTCTCCAGTTCTTCCAGACTTCTTTTAGAAATAACCGATTTGTCTTTTTCTAATATATCTGATTCTGAAGCATATTTATCCTGTTTTTTGATTAAAAGCCAGGCATTTTCCTGTTTTCCATGAAGTTTTACCAATGAAAATTCGCCTTTAAGTTTTTTTCCTTTTAAGACAAAACTCAGACGGCCTTTTTTAAGATCGGCTAAAAGCTGTTTTTCATCAGAAGCTGTTTTTTCGTCAGAAGTATACGTACCGTTATCCCATACAATTACATTTCCGGCGCCATAGTTTCCGGCCGGAATTGTTCCTTCAAAATCTTTATAACTGTAAGGATGATCTTCGACCATCATAGCAAGACGTTTTACTTCGGGATCCATTGAAGGACCTTTTGGAACTGCCCAGCTTTTGAGAACGCCGTTCATTTCCAGTCTAAAATCATAATGCAAATGCGATGCAGCATGTTTTTGAACGACAAAAATCAATTCATTGGCCGATTTTTCAACCTTGCCTTTTGGCTCGCGTGTTTGCTTAAAATCTCTCTTTTCGTTGTATTTAGACAGTGACATAGGCATTTGTTAATATTAAAATTGTCATTGTAATAGAGTAGAGAACTGTTGCGACAATAGCAAAAATTATATGAGCAAAGAACAGCTGAATATAATAACCTTTAAAGTCAATTGGGGGTTGATGATGGGTTATTTTAAACATAAATACCCAGCTGATAATACCAATCACACCGCTTATTACTCCTAGTAGGAGAGCACTTAACGGAGAAATTGGTAATATGTCCTTTACCCAAATAATGTGATACCCAAGAACAAACAAAAAACCGATTATATAATGCAGTAACCAGCCCCAAGTTTTTTTTGATTGTTCTGTAAGATTCAGTTTTAATTTCTCTAAAACAAAAGCAAGTAATACAGGTTCTTTATACAATTCCCTAAAGTTTTTTGACATAGCGTAACTAAACCAAGTCATGGCTGAAGTTGCGGCAATAGAAACCAGCAGTAATTGTATAATGATATATATAACCATACAAGCTTTTCTGAAATTAAATTGAATCGTATATCAAAGTTATTTCAGAAAAGCTTATTGTGCTTATACTATTAAAAGTTGTAATTATATAATTATCAGTATGTAAGAATTGGATTAAGAGGTTTTTTTAATTCCTAATCTGTAATTGGAGTTTTTAAGGTTTACTTCGGAAATAAGAGTCGCAGCAAAAATAAGACTGCCTCCCAAAAGCAATCGAAGCGAAAGATTTTCGCCAAGAATAAAGAATGCGGCTATGGCACCAAAAATAGGTTCAAATAAATAAATTACCGCAACTCTTTCTGCCGATAAATAGCGTTGTGATATATTTGAAATGGTGTACATGTATGCTGTAGAAAATAATGCACAATAAACGACTCCAAGCCAAAATGTATTTCTTTCTGGAAACCAATCTGCGTTTTGATCTGTAAGTGCCAAAATGAAAGTGAATAAAGCACAAAATGCAAACATGGGTACAATTGACGTTAAAAGGTTTTTTGCAGCTGAATGTTTTTCTACAGAAATTAAATAAACTGCAAAAGCAAAGGCTCCGGCAATTGTATATAGATCTCCCAGGTTTATGGTGAATTTGTCTTTTACAGCGATAATAAATAATCCCGATAATGCTGTTAAAGCAGCTATCCAGATTTTTAAAGGCGGACTGGTTTTGTAAATGCTAAGTTTTATCAACGGAATTATAATAACACATAATCCGGCTATAAAAGAACATTGAGAAGCATCGGTATATTTTAAACCAACTGTCTGCAAATGAATTCCTAAAAACATAGGAACGGCCAAAACTGCACCGGTTTTAATAGATTCTAAATTGGTATTTCTAACATATTTCCAGAAAATCACAGTTAGAACCATTACAGCCATTAAAAAGCGATAAAATAAAAAAGTGGATGGCGAAAAATTTCCAATTGCTAATTTGGTAACAGAATAGGATATGCCCCAAAAGGCAGTGCCAATGATAAGTAAAACCAGTAAAATCTGCCTTTTATTCATTGATTAAAATTTTCTTCATCATTAAATCGGTTTGTTCGTCATCGCCCAGTCTGAAAATATGGGTGTCAAATTGTACAAAACCATTTTTGGTATAAAAACTTACTGCCCTGAAATTTTTTTCCCAGACACCAAGCCATATATAATGTGCCTTTATTTCCTCGGCTTTTTTTAAAGCCTGATTGTAAAGTTCCTGAGCGATTTTTTTACCGTGAAATTCCTTTAAAACATAAATTCGTTCTATTTCGAGCACATTTTTTTCTTTCAATTCGGTTTGAGCTTCTCCAGTATTTAATTTCAAATAGCCAATTACTTCTCCGTCTAATTCTGCTAAATAAAAGTGTGAATCTTTATTGTTGAGTTCAGAAGCGATTTTTTCCAGATTAAAACTTTCATCCAGATATTTAATCATATTTTCTTCTGAATTTACATCCGAAAATGTTTCAGAAAAAGTTATTCTTCCAATGTTTTGAAGTTTTTCAGCATCACTAATCAGCGCTTTGCGGACTTTTATTGTGTTCATTTTTTTTATTATTAATGCATTAAAATCTGTTTTTTGTTTTTATAAATGCGTAAATTGCATCAATGGATTTACAGCAGATTAAATATTTTCTGGCTCTGGCCCGCGAACTTCATTTCTGGAATACTGCCGGAAAAATGAATATTACACAATCGGCTTTAAGCCGTCAGATTCAGTCTCTTGAAAACCAGCTTGGTGTTCAGCTTTTTGAACGTAATAAACGAAATGTCAAGCTTACGTCAGCCGGCAGATTTCTTCAGGAAAAATGGGAAGTAGAACTCAGTAAACTGGAGTATATACATCAATCGGCGCGTCAGATTCATTTAGGCGAAAGCGGTACACTTACCATTTCTCATCCGGATTCTATTTCGGCTTCAATTATGCCGGATATTTTATCGCGTATTTCTGATGCATTTCCCAAATTAAAAATCAAACTGGTTCAGGTTTTGTATGAAAACCAGCAGGAATTTCTCCGCAATTATAAAATCGATCTGGCGATTACAAGAGATATTAATCACGCCAGAGATATAAAATCAGAAAAAATCTACACTGATAATCTAGCAATTGTAGTTCCAGAAAATCATCCTTATCAAAAGCCCGAAGATCTTACGAAAGAATCATTGGCAAATCAAAAATTTATACTGCCTACTACAGATGAAGGAAGCAGTTACAGCGATTTAATACAACGATTGTTTAACTCTTTTGAAAATGCACCCGAAGTTTATCTTCATTCTGAATTTGGTTCGGCTATAATTGCTTTGGTTCGAAAAGGACTTGGTATAGCGATATTACCGGATTCGTATGTTTTTCATGAAATTTCAGGAATCAGATTTATCAAACTTCCTTTAGAAACTGATCTTTATATCAATTGGAGAGCCGAAGATCATAATCCGGTTTTGGCCAATGTTTTAAAACTGGTTGTTCTTTAAACTTGTATTTAAGCTCTCAGCATTTCAATATGCGGAATTCCGTCTTCATCATATTGTTCTCCCTGCTCAACAAATCCTAATGACTGGTAAAATTTTGATAAATGATACTGTGCACCAATTCTAATAGGACCATTTCCAAATTTTTGCTGACAGCCTTCTATTGCAGCTTCCATTAATTTTACTCCCAATCCTAATCCGCGGTGAGAGCTGGCAATAACAACTCTGCCTATAGAAATTTCCTCAAAAGATAAACCAGCTGGAACCAGCCGTGTGCTTCCGGCAAATTCGTTATTTACATAATACAGCAAATGAAAACTTTTCTGGTCTTTATTATCCAAGTCAAGGTAAGCACAATTTTGTTCTACAACGAAAATCTCGCTTCTTAAACGAAGCAGATTGTACAATTCGTTATTGGTTAATTCATCAAAAGATTTAATACAATAATTTAAGGTCATATTCTAAGTTTACATTTTTGACAAAGATAAGACAGAGAGTAATGATATAAAATGCTTATTTTTTATCAAGTAATGCATGAAATGCATTAATCGAAAATAAAAAAACACTTCAAAAAACTTAATGCTTTTTGAAGTGTTTTTTATTTTGTAAAAGAAGATGAATTATTTAATTGTAATGGCCATATTAGGAACTACAATATCTCCAGTTGTGCCAGAAAATCTTTGGGCAAAAACTTCAATGTAATCATTGTTTACTAACTCGGTTGTAGCATTTAATGGTAAAACGACAATATCATTTAAAGCCTGGCCTCTTCCATAAATTTTATACTGGCTTATAACTGTTCCATTTTTGGCTATATAAATTATATGAGTAGCTAACCCTGGTACCTGAAAAGAAATTGATCCTGTAATTTGAAAAATCCTTTTCTTTTTCCCTACATATCGAAGTCTGTTTGCCGCATCGGTTGAAAACCTAAATAAATTAGAATAAGTTGTAGAAGGTGTTCCGGTTGCTCCAATTTTCACAATATTACTTGGATTCGAAGAATTAAAACTCACTGCAAGACCAGTTCCAACAGCATAATCCATTGAAAAATCTCCAACTGCATTTGCATCAGTTTCAGTTGGAATTCCGGCAGATCGCACATTCCAGCTGTTATTAAAATTATATCCGGTAAAAGATCCTGTTGTATATCCCTTAACATAACCAGCTGTGTTTGATCCTGTAAAAACTACCGATTCTAATACAGCATCACCAGTTATAGTAAGTCCTGATGTAGAAACATCAAACCCTATAGCAGTTCCATCTACCTGACTAAAACCTCCTTGTTTTTCAATAAGTGTAAAAGTTCCTGTAAACTTTTCATAAGTTCCATTATTGTTGTTTAGCCAACCTGTGTTACTAAGCAGTAATTGTGAAATATTATTATAGGTTACACCATTTGTATTTCCGGTATACTGAACAATACTAAGAAAGACCAATCCAAAACCCGATATAGTCCCTACGTTTGCAGAATTTGCAACAACAGAATCTCTAAAAATCAAATTTTCTGTTGCTGAAGCATTCAGGTTAAAAACACTTCCCGTAGCCGCACGTAATGTAACACTTTTAATACCGCCGCCTGTTGCACCTTCAAAAAGGTTTCCTGTAGGTCGAAACAAAACATCTTCATTTGGGTCAAGGCCTTGTATATAGGCATTATTTAAATCAATAGGGAAATTAAAAGAAACTGTTCCGTTAATTTCATAAAGAGTGTTGGTGTTTAAAAGATATTTTGATCCTCCGCCAGCTGCAAGTTCTGCAGCTAAAACTACGGCAAGATTGTCGGTGCTTCTAATACGCTTAAAATTTAGTCTTGGATTAACGCCACTAGTAATACTAATCCATGTAGATGTTGCTCCAGAGTAGAAATGAAAAGCTTTTAGATCTGTATCATAAACTAATAAACCATCTGCAGGTGATGCGACAGCATTTCTTTGAGCAGTAGTCATTCGGGGTGTAAGCATTCCCTGAGTAGTCGATGTAATGTCTAGAACAGAACTTGCATTAGGTGTTACAGTTCCAATTCCGATTTGAGAATGTCCTGAAAATGAAATCAAAAGAAATAAAAAAAACAGGCATTTAAAGTAATTTTGTGGGCTGTATTTTATCATAATTTTTGGTATTAGTTTATTTGAGTCGTTATAGTCTTTAGAGATGATTTAAATTAATTTCGGGAATTTGAAATAATTACTTTTTGGGATATTTTTTCGTTATCGTCTGTTAGAAATACAGCAATGTAAACTCCATGGCTTAAGCCAGATGTAGAGAAACTATAGTTTTGTTCTGTTCCTAAATTGTTTTTGAATAAAACTTTTTTGCCAGATATATCATAAAGACTGAAAGATTTAAAATTTCTCGTGTCTGGATTAGAAGCTTTTAAAAGCTGATTGTAATTATCCTGAGCTATAAAAAAGCTGGATTTATTATTGTCATCAATGCCGAGTGTTTCATTTTTAAAAGCAATCTTAAATCGGTCATTATAAACCCCAGATGCAAGAGTGACTTCATAAGAACTGTTTTTTATATCATGATAGGAAGAATCCAAAGCATCATACAAATAAATATTTTGGGAAGGATCAAAATTTGTAATTATAGGCACAGAAAATTTGAAAGTACTGCTGGCCGTTGCCTTTACATGAAGCGGAATTTTTTTTGATACATCAAAATTAACACCTTGAATTACATACCCGGCATCTTCAAGCCAAAACAAAACATCGTTGGGTAAATCATCATCCATACTAAGAGCATCCATTCCTGCATCGATATTATCTGTTGCTTCTGGAAGAAATGCAAGGGCAATTTGTCTTGTAAACTGATTGTTTATTATGGTATTTATTTTGAAGTGCGGAACATCTGTAATTTCATCTTCCTCATCGGTTTTTTTATTTTCATTAAGTGTTTTTACTTTAGAAGGTTTTTCAAATTGTGAGGAACCTGCAGCTTCTTTTACAAAAATGCGGTGAGAGTTTCTAAAAGTAACTGTTCCGCTCGTGTTTCCATAAATAATGAAACCTTGACCTATAGGCGAATATCTGCGTTCGATTACAATTCCCGATGGAGATCCCACTGTATTTACTGTACCATCTCCATTATAACTATTGAAAGTAGCAGCGGTATATACACCATTTGTATTTACACTCATAGGGGCATAAGCGCCATAACCAGCACGATAAGCAGCTAAATAATGAGAATTTGTGGTTTTATCCTGTTCCCAAAAATAGGCAATTCTGGTACATGCACTATTTGACGGATCTAACAAAAATGCATTAAGATGCAGAGCAGAAGGATAAGGATTACCTGTAAGAGTGGAGGCTCCTGCAGCTCCAACAGAAACAGAAATATTACCATCATTTGGTTTTCCCCTAAAATCATATCGCTGCGAACTGCCGGGATTATTTACGATACTTGTTCCTTCCGGATCTGCCGTATCTGTGCCGCTTGTTCCTTTCATCGTAAACCCTTCGCCTGGCGCAATAGTAGAAGCACTTCCTACTTGAACCCACTGCCAATAACTGTCTGCGTTGGCTAATTTATAAATCCAGCGGGAAGCTATGGCTAACGGATTTGCTGTTCCATCAAGGCTTGAGAGAGGAAGAATTGTGGCAGGAGTAGAAGCAGTTACAGTCGAAGGTCGGTTAAGCAGGGCAATTCCAAAATTAGTATTTCCTGCTCCTGCAGATGGCGTACCGACTGGAGAACACCAATAATTGTACTCGAAATTATCAGATGTTCCTTCCTGATAAACTGAAATTGTTCCTGTTCCTGAATTTGTTGAAGTACCGCTCGTACCTTGAAGCAGCTGCGAATTATTCCGTAAATATACATTAGAGTTTGCAGCTAAGTTTATACCTTGATTAACAAACAATACTTGATTTTTTACATAAAGAGGTGTAGTGGCTCCTACATATATTTGAGAAAAAACATTAATCGAAACCAAAAGAAATAAGGTAGTAATTTTTTTCATTAATTTTTTTATTAAAAATTAGAGAGTAGGTGTAATAAAAATCTTTGATTTGAATAAATACAAATCACTCAAAAAAAAGCCTCAGAAAAATGCTTTTTAATGTTGTTGTTATATTCTGGTAAAGTCAGGAGGTTTGTTTAGAGAGAGGTTTGAGAAATAATTTAGAACAAAAAATAAACATGGGCGGGTAAATATCTTCATATCATTCTTAATTTACGGTTTGAGGCGAAATCCTTAAAAAAAAAGATCTTAAAAGAGATGTGTAAAAGTTTATTCTTACTACAGTTTATTTGAATTTAATACTCGTGAGAAAAACCTTAGCTTCAAATTTAATTTGATTAAAGATTTATTTTTTACAGAATTATAAGTTAATATTTATATAATTCCCATGTTTGTAATTAGTTATGACATAAAAAAAATCCATTTCTTATGAAATGGATTTTTATTAAAATGCAAATGTTCTATTAATGAGAAACCGCTTTAAGCCCTACGATAGAACTTACTAAGGTTACAAGAAAAAACAATCTCCAGAAAGTTGCCGGTTCTTTAAAAACAAATATTCCCATTAACACAGTTCCAACCGCACCAATTCCTGTCCATACGGCGTATGCAGTTCCCATTGGGAGCGTTTCGGTAGCTTTTATCAGCAGCAGCATACTTATTGTTAAAGAGGCAAAGAAACCAATATACCAATAATACATTTCCATTCCTGCGGTTTCTTTTGCTTTTCCAAGGCAAGTTGCAAAGGCTACTTCAAAAAGGCCTGCAATAATTAAAATAATCCAGTTCATATAGTTAAAATTTATGATGCAAAGTTCCTTCTCTCAATTCAGAAAAAATTTAACAAATGATAAAAAAGTATTTTATTTTAATTCAGCCCGTATTCTGCTTAAGCTTACTTGTGTAATACCCAGATAAGAAGCAATATGTCCTAACTGAATTCTTTTAATAAGTTCAGGATTGTTTTTTAAAAGATCTATATAACGTTCAGAAGCATTTTTAAAAAGCTTGGATATCAATCTTTCTTCGGTTTTTATAAGTTCTTTTTCGGCAAATTTTCTGCCCCAGTTGGCAATGTGAATGTCAGAATTAAACAATCGTTCTAAATCGGCTGTTTTTAATTCATACAATTCGCATTCTTCCAGAAGTTCTATGTTTTCATAACCATTTTGGTTTTCGACATAACTTTTCATCGAGATAATAGTTTCTCCTTCTTTACCAAACCAAAAAGTAACATCATTATTATCGTCATCAATATATGCCCTTACAATTCCTTTTTTAATAAAATAAATGCTGGATTCTACTTTGCCTGCTTTTAGTATTATATTTCCTTTTGGACGTGTTATTAAATTGATTGTCAGTAATAAATCTTTTTTTGATTGTTCTGGTAACTGATATATATGGTCGAGAATTAGAGAAATATCCATTTTAGGGTATGATTCGGTTTTTAAAACAATAAAGTTCTTATTATTCAGGATAAAGTTATTAAATTTGATAGAAGACAAAAGATAAAATCGTATTAAATAACTCTATTGCAAGGTTCTTTCTTTCACCCTGAACCTTTATTTTAATTTTAATTTCTGTCTTTATGCCCCGTTGATTATGTTTTGAAATTGTTTGAATTTCATAAGTAAATGTTTCTTTTCTGTTATTTTAAGGAAGAAAGCTGTTTTAATTTTACAACTTAATAATCTAAAAAAATATGAATACAAGTAACACAAAAGCATTTGGTACAAAAGCAGCAGACGCATTGCTGGAAGAAATGACAATTGCACGCAGAGAGGTTTTGGCAAAAGATGTTGAGATCGAAATTTTATACTGCGGTGTATGCCATTCTGATTTACATACAGCCAGAAATGACTGGGGAGGAAGCCAATATCCGGCAGTTCCGGGGCATGAAATTGTAGGAAGGGTAACGAAAGTAGGAAACGAAGTTACGAAACTTAAAGTCGGCGATTTAGCAGGAGTGGGCTGTATGGTTGATTCTTGTCATACCTGCGAAAGCTGTAAACAAGATTTGGAACAATATTGTTTAAACGGATTTACAGGAACTTACAATGGTAAGGATAAAAATATTGGCGGACACACTTTTGGCGGTTATTCTGAGAAAGTGGTAGTTGATGAGCATTTTGTTTTAAAAGTGCCTTCAAATTTAAATTTAGCTGCTGTTGCACCTTTACTTTGTGCAGGAATTACAACCTGGTCACCTTTGAGACACTGGAAAGTTGGGAAAGGAAGTAAAGTTGCTGTTGTCGGCTTAGGCGGACTTGGACACATGGCAATTAAACTGGCAAAAGGTTTAGGTGCCGAAGTAACTTTGTTTTCAAGAACTCCGGATAAAATACAAGATGCAATCGATTTGGGCGCTGATTCTGTAATTATTTCTACAGATGACCAGCAAATGAAATCAGTACACGGAAAATATGATCTTATTATTGATACAGTTCCTTATGTACATGATGTTAATCCTTATGTTTCTACTTTAAACATCAACGGAACTCTTGTATTAGTTGGTTACTTAGGAGGTTTAGAACCAATTTTAAATTCAGTGCCAATGATTATGGGAAGAAAATCTGTTGCGGGTTCTGTAATTGGAGGTATTGCAGAAACACAAGAAATGCTTGATTTTTGCGGTGAACATAATATCGTTTCAGAAATTGAAATTATTAAAATGCAGGAAATCAACGAAGCGTATGAAAGAATGCTGAAAAGCGATGTAAGATATCGTTTTGTAATTGATATGGATTCTCTTAAATCTTAAATAAAGATTAAAAAGGCAAAAAAGGCTTTCTGAAAATTATTTTCAGAAAGCCTTTTTTATTTAGATGAATGAACCTTTCGGGATGAAATATTTATAGATTAATTATCCGTGAGCTTCTACCGAAACATCATTCCATTCTTCCCATACTATTAATTTTTGTTCATAGTTCTGTTTTACAAATGGCAGAGCTACTCTTCCTAAAAATAAACGTAATGGAGGATTTTCACTTTCAACTAGTTTTACAATCGCCGGAGCTGTTGCTTCTACAATTCCGAAATCATTTTCTGATTCTGAAAAGGCTTTTTTAAGACCATCATAAACCGGGTTGCTTTCGCTGCTTATTCCGGTATGCCAGATATTCGATGCATACCCGTTTGGTTCTACCAAAGTAACATTGATTCCAAATTGTTTTACTTCTGCAGCCAGAGTTTCGCTTAAACCTTCAATAGCAAATTTTGAAGCGTTGTAAAGTCCCATGGTTGGTAAAGCCGCTAAACCTAAAATTGAAGAAACCTGAATAATGTGTCCGCTTTTTTGATTTCTCATAATAGGTAAAACAGCTTGAGTAAGCCATAAAGTCCCAAAGAAATTAGTTTCAAACTGCGCTCTGGCTTCATTTGGAGTTGCTTCTTCAATTGCTCCGGTTAAGGCATAACCGGCATTGTTGATTAAAATATCAATACTTCCAAAATGGTTTTGTACTTTTTCAACAACTGATAATGATTCTTCGCGATTGTCTACATCTAGTTTTAAAGTTAAAACCGATTGACCGTATTTTTCTTTTAAATCATTTAAGGTATCTACGTTACGGGCTGTCGCTGCAACGTTATATCCTTTTGTTAAAAATGTTTCTGCCCAGGTTTTTCCAAAACCTTTTGATGCTCCTGTAATTAAAATTGTTTTTGACATGATGTTTCTATTGTTGTTAATTAATGTTTATTGTTGGTTGTTGGTTGTTGGTTGTTGGTTGTTTGCCATTGCGATTGTTATTTTTATTGTAATTTAAAAATGACCTATCGGTCATTTTTTTGATAAAAAAAATTAGATAGTGTTTTGTTCAATTAAATTTTTAAGCGTTTTGGCTACGATTTCCATTTTATCATTACTGCCAGAAACTCTGGCCATTAAATGACCGCCTTCTAGCATTGCAAACATTGCAGTGGCAAATTCTGACGGGTTAAAATCTTTTTTAAATTCTTTATTGGCAATTCCTTTTTCTATAATGCCGGATAATAATTGTTGTCCTTGTTTAATAGCGCTGTTAACTTTTTCTTTTACAATTGGGTTCGTGTCATCAGCCTCAGTTCCGAAATTCAATAAAGGACAGCCGCCAATAACGGGCGGGTGAGTAGGATTGCTGAAAAAATCAATATAAGCAAATAAAGCTTCTTTAGATGTTGAGCTTCCACTTAAGGCATTTTGAAGTTTAGAGCTTAATATTTTCATATTATGATCGACAGCAGCGCAGGCCAATACTTCTTTATTTTCAAAATGAACATACATGCTTCCTTTAGACAATTTGGTTGCCTCCATAATATCGCTCATAGAAGTAGCTGCAATTCCTTTTGTGTTAAAAATAGGAGCCGCTTTTTCTATAATAAACTGTCTGGTTTCTTCACCTTTTGCCATGATAGCTGAATTTTACACTGCAAATATATGACCGATTGGTCATAAAAACAAATATTTTTAAACTTTTTTATTTTTAGGATATTTTAAACCCCAAAAAAAGCGTGCCGTTAAGCACGCTTTTCCAATAGCTTAAGCCTTATTTTTAATGGCTTTCACTATTTTCAAACCCCAGAATTGTAATCATATAAGGTGTGTTCGAAACTTTGATTTTATTTACAATTGACATTTTTTCAAAACTCAATTGTAACAATTCTCCTGTTGATGGAGAAGTAATGTAAGCAAAGTGCTCAGTTAACTGTATTTGCGGTTTTAATGCTGCATCGTTTGCAGTTTCACCAATAATTTTAGCTTCTTTTTCAACCTGCAGACTGTTTAGGTTAAATAACTTAAATTCACCTGAATGCAGTAAAACACCTAATTTTTTATGGTTGTAACTTACTTTGCACTGCATAATAGTTGTGTTTTGGATAATAGGTTTTATAGTTCCATTTACAACATCAATTAAATATGCACCTTTTGCGGCAGTAAAACCAACAAATTTTCCGTTGTAATCTGTTTCTAAAATAGTTCCAAACCAAGCTGTTCCAAAATCTTCTGGAAAAGCAATCAGTTTTTGTTTTCCGTTATTTTCTACAACTAAAACACCGCTTGCAGAACCAAAAACGGCATAAGTTCCGTCAGAAGCATTTCCATGAATTCCCTTTGTAGCAAGAGTCGGTTCAAATAAAGTTTTACCTGTATTATCAATAATTTTTACTTTTTCAGGAAGAGTCCCTGTAACCGAATTATCTTTTACTGTAATAGCATACGTTCCGTTTCCAAAAGCGGCCATAGCACCATGATGTGCCAAAAGTCCGGCGTTGATGGTTTTGAACTGCGCCCCAGCAGTATTTACATCCTTTTCTTTTGCAACAGATAAAGTTCCGTCACCATCATTAAAAGTCAGGATTTCTCCAATTTTACTTTTAAAATGCGTTGGAAGAGCCGATTGTCCAGTTAAAGCACCAAATTGCGGTTGTCCGTCAACATCAACATGATCGCCGTGGCTTTCAAATCCGCTGTCAAAAGTTTCTACCGTATTATCCAGTCTGTGAACAATTCCTGCATATCGTCCGGATTCGGTTGTATAAAGTGAAGATTTTGCGAATTTAGCATTAAAGAAAGAAGATGTGGCATCAACCGGATTTACAAGCGTAAGCTGTGTAGTTTTTTCATCAGAAAGTAAAATTCTCAGATATTTAAATTCCGTTAATGCTTCATCCGGAGTTTCAGGAGTGGTATCGTCATCATTGCTGCAGGAAACGGCAAAAAGCGATAAAGCAAATAAGAAAATCAGTTTGAAATAAGTTTTAGTCATCGTTAAAATGTATTTAGGGTTAATATTTACTTGATTTTAAAAGTTTATTGTAATAGGCATCGATTTATAGACGCTCATGTTGTAAGAAGTATTTTTGTACAGTACAACCCAGTTATATTGACCAGATTCCCAAGCCTTTTCAGCAGTTATAGCATTTCCTTCATTGTCTTTATCAGCGCCAAGAACAATACTCTCACCGCCATAGACATCATTTATTTTTTGAAGCGTTGTAATTTTTGATGCAGGTCCAAGATCTTTATACTCTACTTTTGAAATAATGATTACTTTTTTTAGATCCAGATTGTCAATGCTTTCAGGGTGATAATTAAGGCTTTTTTTAATCAAAACAGAATACAGTATTCCGTTGCCCATAATCTGGCTTATTTGTGCATGAGCCGTTAGTTTATCATTCTTCTTATAGATTAACTGAGGTTCAACCCAGGTTTCCATATAATAAATCAGATCGTCATTTCGCGAAAGCATGTCCCGCCCAATAACCGGATCAACGGGCATATTGGCAGGATCTGTAATAGTAATGGTCTCTTTAATTTCGAGCACCGTTCCGTTTTCGTCGGTTACAATAAATAAAAAATCAAATTTACCTTCGGCAGCATCGGCGGGAATGGTAAAGTGTTTATGAACATTGGTGTTTTTTGTTCCAATGTATTCCGGCCAGGCAAATTCGAGTTTCCAGTCTTTAGAATACGTTTCGCCGGTTTTAGGAAGTATTTTTAATTGTACATTGGCAATTTTGTTTCCGGCAGTGACATCGGCATTAAAATGAAAATCACGCCCAATTAAAGCTTGTTTATTATCTGCCGTTCCAATTTCAATATTTTTGGCAGTTGGTTTTAAGACTTCATTATCATCACTGCTGCAGGCAGTAAAGACAGAAGTTGTCAATAGGAATAAAAAAAAGGATTGTACTTTTTTCATGGTTTTGAGATATTAAAAATTTGTTGTTTTTATTGATGAATTAAAAAAGGAACTTTTACAGAAAGAATAATATTTCTGCCCATTTCCGGAAGTTCTATAAGTCTGTAAAAGCTTGTATGATTCAGGTATCTTGTATTAAATAAATTCTGGACCTGAAGCGAGACAGCAAAATCCTGCTTTTCGGCTTGTAATTTTGTTCCTAATGCGAGATTGAAAACATGACTGCTTTCTGTTTTTTTTTCGGGCGGTACAATCTGATTTTGCTGAGCCGTAAAACGATAATCGAGCGAAAAATAAGTTTCTCTTAAATTCTTGATTTCGGGATTATAACTGAGTCCAAATAAAACCGAAGCAGGAGGAGAGAACGGAAGCGTATATCCTTTTTTACTGCCCGATAATTGTTCAGAATAAAGATATTCTGCCAAAATCTCACCGCTTAGATTTTTTAGAAACTGATAATGTATCTGTAACTCGCTTCCGTAACGCATAACTTTACTCTGCTGATATTCAAAAACCTGATTTCCTGCTCCATAATAAATATCATGTTGTGAGGTTGGGTTTAGGTAAATGAAATTTGGGAAATAATTAAAAAACGGACTCAGCTGCACAGACCATTTGCTTTCCTGCCAGTCGATACCAAGATCCAATTGATACGAACGCTCGGCATCAAGATTTGGATTTCCTTTTTCAAATCGGAAATAATGATAATTGACACCATTTGAAGCTAATTCTTTCGCAATTGGCATTCTAAAACTCGTTCCTGCATTGGCTTTAAACGAGAACTTGCCCGGATTGTAATTTATCCCTGCTGACCATGTAAAACTTTTAAATGTTTTGTTTAAATCTTCAGATCGTTTTAAATATTCCTGAGTTGTCTGTCCGTTTTGTGTCACATCACTTTTAAACCAGTCTGTATGTTGTTTCATTTCGATTTGGCCATAATCCATTCTCACGGCTCCGTGCAGTATCCATAAATCATTCAGCTGTATTTTATCATAGGCATACAATCCTGTATTCAGCTGATTAAAAGCGGGAATTAGAAAACTCCAGCCGTTAATTTCATTTTGCTGTTTTTCTCCGTTTAAGCCAACTGTAAATTGATGTCTGTCAACAGAAAACCCATCTTTTACAGAAACCGAAAAAACATCTTTGTCGTATTGTCTTTCCAAATCCTGCGGTGCATACATATCTGCAGGATAAATTGGCGGCATATAACCATGATTTACATAATGACTCCATTCTCTGCGGAAATTCTTCTGAAAACCCAATTGTGTCTGCAGCTGATGATTTCCTATTTCAAATGAAGTTGTATTACTGATTTTAGTATGATTAACTTCCTGAAAAGGCATTAAAATATCACGACTCGATTTATCATGAAGTTCAAGATTTACATTACGAGGTTCAAGTCCGTGTGCATTCGCAAAAAAGCCGCTTTTGGTATGTATATTACTGAAATACAAAACCGATTTGAACTTTTCGCCCACAAATCCTGTACTGGCATGCAAATCCAGTTCACGTCCAGCAGTATTACGCAAATGATTTTTGTATAAGGGCACTGTATAATTGTAAACCTGAACCTTATCAGCTGGAACCCTGTAATCGCCATAATCCTGTGATGTAATTCTGGTATCGAAAAACCAGTTTTCATTTCGTCCAAACAAATTCAGTGAACTTCCAATTTGTTCATTATTATTTTTGGCTGTAAAATCTACATTACCGCCCAAAGTATTTTTTTTAGGAAAGGGCACAGGTTTGATATTAACTGCACCGCCAATAGCATCAGAACCATAAATAAATGACAAAGGACCTTTTATAATTTCCACCCGATTAACAGCATATTGATCGATTTCAAGCCCGTGATCTGCGCCCCATTGCTGGCCTTCGTGTTTAATACCGTTTTCGACTACAATAACCTGATTAAAACTCAGTCCGCGAATCAATGGTTTTGAACCTCCTGAACCTATCGAAATGGTTTTAACTCCCGGAATTCGCTGTAAGGACTGCATCAGGCTTCCGCCGAGATTCCGCTGAATAAAATTGCTGTTTACCGTTTCGGTATTTAATGATGCTTCTTTCTTGGCGCGTTTTTCTGACTGGTCTTTAATCACTACTTCTTCAAGTTCTTTTATTTCCGAATTGGTGTTCTGAGAGTGGACTTGTGTCAAAAAAGCAAAGCAGAATAACACAAAAATCAATATGCTGTTTGATTTATTTTCAATCATTAAGCGGTTTTATAAAATTTTAATACTTAAGCCTTTAATAGTCTGCCAGCCTTCTTTATCAGTCAAACGAATCATAAAATGATAATCTCCCGGATCAATATCTTCCGGAATAGTGATTTCCTGAACTGCTTCATATTTTTTTAAACCTTCGGGAATGGTAACCGAATTAATGTAAAGCAATGGTTTTACAGGTTTTTTTACCGGATCTGTTTCGCAGTCTGATACTTCGGTACTGTGCGTATGATGATCGAAATTGTGATGAATATCAACACTGTACGACCCTAATGCGGCATTGTCGCTGAATGCGGCACGAAAAGTAATTTTCTGTCCTCGATTCATTTGACTGCATTGCACAGGAAATGCGTTTGAAGCCGAAATATCAATTACAGGATATTCTGTATCAACAGAATCATTGTCACTGCTGCAGGCTGTAAATACCAGAAAGCCGAGAACTAAAGCGGCAATTTTTTTTGCAGTTGTTATTCTGCTCCATTTAATTTGGACTTTTTTCATATAAATTATTTTGGGATTACTGGGCGATAACAGCTTTTGTCCGGATTTTAGAATTGGACATAGTAATTCCTTCTCAGATGCAGAAGCGCTGAGAGAAATCCAAATACAAAATTGAATTGTATCAGGTTACAAAAGCATGTTTTTTGAAGTGAGAAAAAGTCATTGCATCAGTCAAAAAAAGATGAAATTCTATTTAAGAATGCCAGTTTTTTACTGAATAAGTTTTGGAATGTTACTGATTCTGCTCAGATTTTCTGAAAAGATTAAACTATTACAGACAATCAAAATTGTGCCTGTTAGTTTAACACAAGCCAATAGATTCCTGGTAATTTAGAGTTTAAATACTAAGCAAAACATAATTCTTCCTTTTAGGAATGACTATTTCTGCTTAAATTCTGGGAGGAGCCCGAAGTGAAAACAAAGCACCTTTAAAAAAACTAGAATAAGATTTAGAATAGAAAACAACAAAAGAATTTATACTGCTGTTTTTGTAAAAGGTAAAGGGGGCAAAACTAAAAGTGGTAACAGGGCTGAATTTAAAATGACAGATTGCACATTCTTCTGAATGCTTTTTAATTTTAAATTCAGTTTTTGCTGTATGATGCAGCTCTGTTTTTTTAGAATTTGAATTGTGATTGTGGATGTGTTCATAAGAATGTATAACCGGAAATAGTATCGCAAACAATACTATCAGCGGGAAGAGAAGATTAATACATTTTAATTTCTTTTTCATTCAAATGAATCTGCAGCTAATTAATGCCACAGAGTTACAAATATAAAATTCTTATTTGTAAATGCAACAATGTTTCAGTAAAACTTTTTCAGAAAAATAAAAGCCTTAAAAAATCCAAACTCTTGTTAGATCTTTTAAGGCTTTACAGTAATTAAAATTTAGTTTTTTATTCTTTGTATAATATGATAACAGCTTTATAGCCGGTACCCACATTCCATTGGCTCGATTCTATAACTGCTCCTTTATCATCAAAAACCTGAAATTCGGCAGTATTTGGCGAAGCAGAACCTTCATTTAGTGCTTCAAAATCAATTTTATTAATTCCTTTCACCAGATTTATTTTAAAACCTTTAAATTCTCCGTCTAATAAAACTTCAGGTTCAATTACCTTATCATTTAAATACACTCTGATTTTATCGCCGTCAACAAAAGCGGCATCCCGATAACGAACAGTAGAAACGGCTCCCTTTGTGATAAAACCTCCTAAATATTCATTTCTTCTGTAAAAGATACCTTCAACATTAGCTTCTTTTTTATATAAAGCATTATTCTTAAAAAGTTCTTCGGGATTTATTTGTAAAACAATTGGATCTTTTGCCAGTGCAGGCGGTTCTGCAGATGGATTAGTTTCTGGCGGAACCACTTCCTTAGTTTCTGATTTTTTTTGCTGTACCGGCTGGTATTTTCCTTTAAGCTCATCTTGTGAATATACTTGCAGGGAAGCGGTAATTATAATTAAAAACAATATTCTTTTCATACTTTATTTTTTATTTATCATATAAATGTGCTGTTAATTAAGCACATCAACTCTTGGTAATAAAAACAGCTAAATAGGGCATTTATTGCCTTTGAGAATAATTATTTTGCGTTACTACAAGATACGAAAGAAAGTAAAATGAACATAAAACTTTGTTTCAAATTATAATATGAAACCTAATTGAGGCTCTAAAAGTAATTTAAAACTGATAGGTGGTGATAACTTTGATAATGTTTTGAAGTTTAACCATTTAAATAAATTTACATGAAAAAATTATCAGTTTATATTTGTTTGATTTTTTTGGCTTTGATCAGCTGTAAAAAAGAAACAGAAGTTACAAAAAGTACCGACAGTTCTGTAGATTTAACTTCGGATTATGAATTTACAGGCGGTTATCCAACCGAAGCGACTATTAAAAAAGCTTACGATGATGCCGATTTAACTCGAGCAATACAGGCTTATAAATTTTTCTATCCAACGGTTTCCGGTGAAGGTCTGGTAAAAGGGAATGACAGCATTAAAATTATTCCTAACAAATCATTTGGAACTTTAGACACCAAACCAGGACAAATTGGTTTTACTCTTAATTCAGATACGCCTTACGGACCAATTCCTATTGATTTATCAGACGGTCCAATGGTTATAGATATCCCAAAAGGACCTCTTATTGTTGTAGCAATGGATGTCAATCAACGCTGGGTAGCCGATATGGGAATTCCGGGACCTGATGCTGGCAATGGAGGAAAACATCTGCTATTGCCTCCTGATTATAAGGGTGTCGTTCCTGCTTCGGGATATCATGTCTGGAAATCTTCATCAAATAATTTAACTGTAGGCATACGCTCGCTTCCTGTTGGCGGTGATGTAAATGCGGCTATAACACGTATTAAAACGGTTAAAGTATATCCGTTAAATAAACCGGCAAACTGGAAAGAGCCAGACTGGCTTGATCTTACTAATAAACCTCAAAACACAACACCATTAGGATGGGAAAATAACATAAAATACTGGGAAAATTTAAATGATGTTATTCAGCGTGAACCAGTTTTTGAAGGATATAGAAACTATTATGGAGAATTGGCGGTATTAGGAATTAAAAAAGGAAAATCATTCAGTCCTGATGCACGTATGAAAGCAATACTCGAAAAAGCCGCTAAAATTGCTAATGCACAAATGCGTGTACAATCTTTTGCTGATCGTCGTGAAGACCGTGTAGTTTGGAAAGACCGCCAATGGGAATGGGTGGCACTTCGATTTGAAGACGGCGATTTTAATACTCCTGATTATGTAGATCTTGATGGCAGGGAAACCTGGTTTTATCAGGCAATTGGTGCTTCGCCGTCAATGTTTAGAAGAAAAGAAGGCGGAGGATCTTTATACTGGCTTGGACTTAAGGATAATACAGGGAAATATGTAGACGGAAGTAAAACATATAAATTAACAATACCAACACCTGTACCTGCTAAATTATTTTGGTCGGTTACCATTTATGATGCTAAAACGAGAAGTCAGGTTATAACAGATCAAAATAAAGCCGCGCTTCGTTCTTTATTTGAACTAAAAAATAAAATAGGCGGTAAAACGGTTGACTTATATTTTGGACCAAAAGCTCCGGCCGGAAAAGAAGGTCAATGGATTAAAACAATTCCAAATGTGGGCTGGTTTGCTTATTTCCGAATTTACGGACCAGAAAAAGACGCATTTAACGGAAGCTGGAAACCAGGTGACTTTGAAGAAGTAAAGTAACACTTTAAACCATCATACTATCATGAAACAACTATTTAAACTTTTGATATTTTTGTTCTGTTCCTTTTTAATGGCACAGAATCCTCCTAAAAAACAGGAAGAAAAGAAATTTGGCGGTGATATTAAACTCGATATTCGGGATTCAAAAGGCGACTGGCCGGCATTTCTGGAGACAAAAGCTCCAAAAGATGCCCCAAACGTACTTATTATTTTATATGATGATACCGGTTTTGCTGCATGGTCACCTTATGGGGGGCGTATCAATATGCCCACTATGGATGAACTGGCAAAAAACGGATTAACGTATACGCAATGGCATACTACATCGGTATGTTCGCCTACACGTTCTACACTTTTAACAGGGCGTAATCATCATCAAAACGGATTTGGTTCTATATCAGAATCTGCGGTTGGATTTCCGGGCTACAGCGGGCATATCCCAAAAGAAAATGCTACACTTGCTACTGTATTGCGAGAAGCCGGATGGTCGACTTTTTGGATTGGTAAAAACCATAATGTTCCTGTAGATGCACTTGATATGGCTTCTTCTAAAGAACGCTGGCCTCTTGGACTTGGATTTGATCGTTTTTACGGATTTATTGGAGGAGAAACTAACCAGTGGTACCCAAGTCTTATAGAAGACAATCATTTTATAGAACAGCCTTCTCAACCAGAAAATGGTTATCATTTAAGCAAAGATTTGGCAGATAAAGCAATTGCGTATATTCAGGATTCAAAACAATCAAAACCAGATAAGCCTTGGTTTATGTGGTACAATCCGGGAGCAAATCATGCACCGCATCATGCACCAGCCGATTATATTGCGAAATACAAAGGAAAATTTGACGATGGTTATGAAGCTTACAGAGACTGGGTTTTAAAACGTATGATCGATAAAGGAATTCTGCCAAAAGGAACAAAAATGACACCTTTAAATCCTATGCCGAAAGGTAAATTTGCTGAAAGCGATATGGTAAAACCATGGAATAGTCTGACTGCCGATGAAAAAAAATTGTTCAGCCGTATGGCCGAAGTGTATGCGGCTTATTCAGAATTTACAGATGCTGAAGTAGGGCGTGTAATTAAATATCTAAAAGATTCAGGTCAGTTTGATAATACTTTGATTATGTATTGTGCTGATAATGGTGCTTCTGCAGAAGGTTCGCCAAATGGTTCGGTAAACGAGAATAATTTCTTTAATGCCTATCCGGATGACATGAGTGTTAATTTAAGCATGATTGATAAACTAGGTTCAGAAGATACTTACAATCATTATCCAACAGGATGGGCAGCTGCTTTTTCGACACCATTTAAAATGTTTAAAAGATATTCTGGCTACAGCGGAGGGACTGCTGATCCTCTTGTAATCTGCTGGCCAAAAGGAATTAAAGCCAAAGGTGAATTAAGAAGTCAGTATTACCACTGTACCGATATTGTACCTACAATATTAGAAGCCTGCGGTTTGACGATGCCGGATGTAGTAGATGGTGTCAAGCAGACACCCCTTGCAGGTGTTTCTATGATAAGCAGTTTTAATAATGCAAAAGCGCCAACTGCTAAAAAAGTACAATATTATGAAATGGTAGGCACAAGAGGAATCTGGAAAGACGGCTGGAAAGCTACAGCTGTTCATGGGGCTTTACCCGTAAATATTGGAAATTTTGATAAAGATCAATGGGAGTTGTATAATGTAGATGCTGATCGTTCAGAGTCTACAGATCTTGCAGTAAAATATCCTGATAAAGTAAAAGAACTGCAACAAATTTGGATGGACGAAGCAAAAAAATACCATGTACTGCCGCTTAATGATCTTTCTATTCCTGAATTTCACAAATTAGAATATCATAAAGAAGTTCCGGCTGATGGTCGATTTATTTATTATCCGGGAACCACAGAAGTTCCTGAAGCTTCTGCCGCACCAACTCTTGGACGTTCATTTAAAATTCTGGCCGAAGTAGATTTTACTAAAGATTCAAAAGGAGTTATTGTATCTCAGGGATCACGTTTTGGCGGTTATAGTTTGTTTGCAAAAGACGGAAAACTGACTTATGTCTATAATTTCCTCGGTCTTGCGCCAGAACAGGTTTTAAGCACTTCAATTCCTTCTAGTGGGAAACATATTGTAGGTGTTGAATTTATAAAAGAAAAAATGAGTGACAAAAACGAGACTTTAGGAAAGATGAGGTTGTATTTAGACAATAAAGTAGTTGACGAAAAACCTTTTCGAACTCAGGCAGGACATTATTCACTTTCAGGAGAAGGTTTATGTGTAGGCCGTGACAGCGGTGATCCGGTAAGTAAACAATATAAAGCCAAATTCGATTTTACTGGCGGTAAAATTGCAAAAGTAGTTTATGATGTTAGTAATGATGCTTATCAGAATGTTGAGAACGAATTTAAAGTAAAAATGGCAAAAGAGTAAAATGTGATTTCATTAGAGAAATATTTAAACTTCAAGACTATGTCCTTACCTGACGAACTATATAATGTCAAATTTGCAGAATATTTTGAATCAATGAGAAAGATGTATTTGCTTGATTCCAGATTTAAAACGATGTGTGATGATTATTGCGAAAGTATTGTAAATGCTGAAATTTATAAGAAGAAATTTGAAAAAAACTTTCGTCAAAAACTGGAATGCGAGAACCTTGCAAAAGAATTAGAAGAAGAAATATTATTTTATATTGTTAGGAATAGTTCATAAAAAGGAAATTTTATAAAATACTTACAACCCTAAAAAACGTCGCAAGACGTTTTTTAGGGTTTATAAACTAACTAAACTGGATTAATTGTTTTTACGATTTAATTTACAGCGGTAAATTCTTCTTTTACCCATTTTACTTCATTGTTTTCTATGGTAACAGAAATTGTATCGCCGTCTTTTACTTCTCCTGAAATTATTTTTTTTGCCAAAGGTCTTCTTAAATGACTTCTGATAATACTTTTGATTGGTCTTGCACCATATTTAGCATTATATCCGTTTTCAGCAAGATAAAGTTTAGCCTCCATGGGAATTTCAACTTTAATATTGATGTTTTTTAATAAATCCATGAACTCTTTTTTGAGATGGATTTCGAATATTTTCAATGCATTTTCTTTACTGATAGGGGCAAAAGGTACTATTTCAGTTAAACGTCCTAAAAATTCAGGTCTGAAATAATTCCCCATAATTTCCATTAAAGAACCAGATGTTGGAATTTCGCCGTTATTAAAAGTATTTACAATATGATCTGCCCCAATATTTGAGGTAAAAAGTATAATAGCATTCGAAAAATCACCTTCTTTTCCTAAACGATCATGTAGTTTTCCTTCGTCCATAATTTGAAGGAATACGTCAAAAACAGAAGGATGTGCTTTTTCAATTTCGTCAAATAAAACAATAGAATAAGGTTTTTGTCTGATTTTGTTCACCAGCAGACCGCCTTCTTCATAACCTACATAACCAGGAGGCGCACCGTAAAGAAGCGCTGCTGAATGCTCTTCTTTAAACTCAGACATATCAAATCTAATGATGGCATTTTCATCCTGAAACAGAAACTCGGCTAAACTTTTGGCTAATTCTGTTTTTCCCGTTCCTGTTGGTCCAAGAAAAAAGAAAGATGCTATAGGCTGTCCGGCTTTGCTTAATCCGGATCTTGCCTCTAAAATAGAGCCTGCAACCGTTGCTATACAATGATCCTGTCCAATAACTCTTCGGTTTAGAACTTCCTCAATATTGTTTAGTTTCTGTTTTTCTTCTTCCTTAAGTTTTCCTGCCGGAATTCCGGTTTTTTTAGCAATAATCAAAGACAAATCAAAAGCTTCAATATGAGAGCGTTTATCAAGTGCCTTTTCTTCAAGCGTTTTAATCAGGTTTTCAATATAATTTAAGATCGATTCTGATGTTTCAAAATTTCTTTTTTCATTTTGTTCATCAACATCCATCAAAAATGTTGTTTTGTTTATTAAATCAACCAGAAACCAATTGTATTCTTTTATCAATTGATCTTCAGATAAATTGCTGGTATTTTCTTTTAAAAGATTTAATCTGTTGATAATAGATTGTTTTTCATTAAGAAAAGTTTCTCCTGAAGTTTTTAAAACCGACATCGTATGATCGATCAGATTAATTGCAGATTCAGGAAGGCTTTTTTCTTTTAAATACCTTCTGGATAAGCGGATAGATTCTGAAATGGTTTCATCGTCTATTTGTATTTTATGATGTTCCTGATAGGTTTTGATAGATTCGCGAATCATTCTGAACAAAGTCTCATCATCAGATTCTTCTAATTTAACGATCTCAAACATTCCGGAAAGTCCTTGTTCTTTCTCAATTCTTTTTGAAAATTCATCGATTGTTGAGGTCGCGATAATATTTAATCCTTTTGCCAGTTCGCCTTTAAGAACATTTGAAACGCCGGAATCTCCTCCGTTTTTATCGAGTAAAATATGAATTTCTTCAATAATTAAAATAGCTCTGGGGTATTGTTTTAATTCCTGAATGCAGTTTTTTAAACGGTCTTCAATTTCGCCTTTGTATGAAGCTCCGGCAATAAGAGAAGATAAGTCGAGTTCAAAAAGCTGTACTTTGTTTAAAGCATCCGGAACCTGATTTGTTATTACATTTTGAACAAGAGTATCAATTAAAATCGATTTTCCAATGCCTCGGTCGCCTATAAGCAGAACATTAGGTTTAGAGAATCGGCAGAGAATTTCTTTTATGGCATTCAATTCGGCTTCACGCCCAATTGCAGGAATTCTTTTTTTATTTTTCTCCAGATTTTTATGGATACAGTATTTGCTTAAAAAACCTTTTTTTACTTCTTGTTTTGCACCACTCTCAGTTTGCGGAATAACTATCTGATCTTCTAATAATTCATTTCTTGAGATAGGATAAGACTTCATTTGATCGAAATTGAAACCTACACCCGGAGAACTTAAAGCAATTATCACGGCATAAAGACTAATTTCATCTTCATTAAGTGCTATACGTACTGATTCGGCCTCTTTTATAATCTCATCAATTAAATCACTTGGCTCAGCATCAAGAACATGAGTAGTTTTTGGTTCTTCTTCAATTCGTACTTCTGCCCATTCATCAAGATAATAAACATCTTTGCCCATAGCTTCAAGACGTTTTAAGAGTGATAAATCCCTGTTTAAAACTGCTTTTAACAAATGTGACGCCGAGTAATATTTATTTAAATTGGTTTTAGCGATTTTCTTCGCAATTTCTAATGCGCTTAATAATTCTGCACTGAAAACGTTTTTTTCTTCTTCCATACCAAATTTAATCTTTAGACCATACCAGATATTTTTTTACTTTATAGCTGATATTTAATCCTTTAATGCAGTTAGTTTGTTTGTCCTTGTTTAAGCGTATTGACTCAATTTTTATTTTTTTTCCTTTTACAGAAGCACATAATTGTGCAAAAGTTAAGAGATCTTTATCATTTTTTACAACCGGAATATCCAGATCATCACATAAAAACTCAGCAAAATCATCTTTAACTTTACTGCCTTCGGCTACTTTTTTAAACAAAATTTCAAACTGGTCTTCAGACATTTTAGGTGCTTTTTTAGTCGTGGCAACAGTGTCTTTTACAGTTTTTGCTTTTGGAGCAACCGGAACATATTGCAGCATTTCTTCAAGCGGATCTTTTTTAACAGGTCCTCTTGGCAAAGCAAAAGCTTCGGCTTTTTTCTCAAATTCATAAGAGCTTACATCCAGCGGATTCGTCTTTTTTATAACTCGTGGATGCACATAAATTATCTTTTTTGCCACACGGCTGAAATCTCCGTTTATGACTAAAGTAATCGTTTTTTCGCCCGGCGTGATAAAGCTGTAAACAGGATTAGAAGAGGTTTCATCAATGCCTTTATTTTCACCAAATGCCCATTCCCAGGTTCTGGCATCATCAGAAATTGATTTAAAATAAGCGGGCTGTCCAACAGTAATAGTTTTGGGTACAATAATTTTTGGAGTGCCTATTTTATCTGCAGCAAATTTATCCTTTATCGTGATCTCTTTTGTATGGGTGCAATTACCGTTTATTGTTAAAGAAACATAGTATTTTCCCGGATTTTTATAGATGTGAAAAGTGTGTTTTCTGACATCTTTTTCTGATCCGTCTCCAAAGTCCCAAATCCATGATTTTGCGTTTGGAGTTTTGTCGTAAAACTCAATCGATTCTTCGGATTGAGAATGGTCTGCAAAAATATAAAATTTAGCATCATCACAGTCGACATGATTAAAAAGCTGCACTATAAATGCAATGATTCCAGCTAATAAGAGAATTGCGAAAAAAAACACAACCCTGATATCAATATTTTTTTGATTCATTTTTAGACTTTGGATATTTTACTATTAGTAAGATAATTTTAACAAAAAACGGAAGCAAATGTAGTTTTAATTATTTTAAAAAACTTAATATTTATCATATAAATTTTACAAAAAATATTTGTATTCTTACAAAATATTTTGTTAGGTTTGTAACCACCTCGTTCCAAAAAGTAAATAAATTCATAATAAACGAGTTATGTTCAAAAATGAGAATTTTCTCAGGGTTAAAAATGGAAAGCTAACTCAAAAGTTTGTTTTTTATTGTTGCTAAAATTTAAAAAATTACCCATTTGGGTGTGAAATAATATTTTAATTATCTAAAAAAAGAGTACTAAATAATATTTTTATGAGGCAGATTGTTATAATGATTCTTATGATGCATTTATTTACAGAATGCTATGCTCAAAAATATATTTCGCAGATTCCGTTTAAATATGATTATTCTTTAGAGCTGTTAAAGAAACAGTCTCAAATGAAAGAAACAGGTTTAAAAAACAAAACCGTTGTTAATGACAATTCAGAGAATTTGAGTGACGAAGTTCTCGCTCTAAAAGAAAAATACTCTATTATTCTGGCTGTAATGCCAAATAAAATTACCAACTACAAATTATACTCTTACATAGATCCTTGGCTGAATACGCCATATAAGGAGAAAAGCTTTTCTAAAAAAGGAATTGACTGTTCTTATTTTCTTCAGTCTCTGTACAGTGATGTTTATAAAGTTACGCTTCCTAAAGACCCGGCTGGAATGTGGAAATCAAAATCTATTCAAATTTTTACCGGTCGCAGTTTCCTTGCAGAAGGCGATCTGGTTTTCTTTAGATACGACAAAGATCATCCCATATCAGATGTTGGTTTGTACCTGCATAATGACCGAATTCTGGCTTGTACAGACAAAGGTCTGGCAATATATAATTTTAATGATGAATATTTTCAGTTACGATACATAGGCGCAGGACGAATTAACGAAGATGGAAAGAAAAAGTAAAAAAAGCCTTGAAGATCTTGCGTACGAAATTGAAAATATTTCGTATGATATTAGAGCGGAAGTGATTGCTAATGAGCTTCTTGAAAACAAAGCTGTGGTTCAGGATGAAATTACGATTTCGAATCACGGACAGTTTTCACGTGCCTACAGAAGCGATATTCTGGGAGCGGCAATTCAGGATGATAATTACGACAAACAAGAATATCTAAATATACGCTTATCTCGAGACAGTATGTATGACGCACTTCCGGAAGGTTTTGTGCATAGTCTGACCGAAAATAACTCTGATAAATCTGTAAAACAGATGATAAGGGAGCATAAACACCAGAAAAAGCAAGAGGCTGAAGCACGTGTTTTTTTTACTCCTTTTGAAAACGAAATTTTTCATTATCGGACTAAAATTGAAAGTGTTGAAAGGAATTTTTTGTATAAGCTGAACGGGAGTAAACCGTTAGATTTTTTCTATGATTTTTGGGGTTTATCACACATTTATCCAGAGATTTTAGTTTCAAAATTTATTCAGTTACTGCCGTATGCCTACAAGATAGTTGGAGATATTGATCTTGCCTGTAATTGTTTATCAAGCATTATAGAAGAAAAAGTAACCTATACAACAACAAGTTCTAAAGAATACAGCGAAGAAGCTGAGCAGATAAAGCTGGGTGAAAACAGGTTAGGAGTCGATTTTATTACCGGAAAAGATTATATGGATTATTCTATGAATTTAAGGATAGAAATAGGTCCTATAATGAACAAACCTTATCAGCATTACCTTAAAAACGGCGATATAAAAATATTTATAGATTGTTTTTGCGAACATTTTTTTCCAATGGAAGTAGAAGTAAAAACAGTGTTATTGATTAATGAAGAAACAGAAGAGTTTAATTTTAGTAAAGAACCTGTGTTAGGGTATACAACACGAATTTAGTAATGGTAAAAAAGCATTTATTAGCCCTTATTGATATTAGGCTTATTGTATTTTTAGTAGTAATTATAGCGGTAAGTTTTATACTTACCATGGTATTCAGCGATAAAATAAAAGAATTTGCGGTACAGTATAAAAGAAAGTTTTACATCTATGTTTTTTCATTTGTATTGATTTATGCCCTGGTTGGTTTTTTGGGCTATAATAAATTATTTACAGAGTTGTCAGACGAGTTTCGATTTTATCAAATTGCATCACTGCTATTCGGAATCCTTAATGTTTACTTGTATAGATGGTATTTTAATGAGTTTAATTTAAAAGGCGTTGTAGGTATCGAATTATTGTTTTCACTTTTAATAACACTTTATTCAAGTGTATTATTTGTGATTATTTATACTGCCTTAAACGGGATTGCACTGACGTTTTTAATGTGTTCTCATTTCTTGGTATTTATAGTACCGACAGGCGTTTATGCAGTTTTTAACTATATGATGCAGATACCTCCGAAAGAATATGTTACATGGAAAATTCCGGAAAGAAAAAATCCCTTTCCTGAGATTGAAAACGTTGAAATGAAAGATTTATTGTTGATTACCCTATTAATTCAGAAAAAAGAAACCGATACAAAATATACTTCTTTAAGATCCAAAGGTCCAGTAAGAATTGATTTTGGTGCACTGTTTTATCATACGGTTTCAGGATATAATGAACATAATGCCGATAGTAAAATTGATTTAAAAGAAAACGGCGAAAATTGCAGCTGGGTATTCTTTTTACAGCCAAAATGGTATCAAACGGCAAAATATGTAGATGCAAAATATACTTTGAGCATGAATGGTATTACTGAAAACTCAGTTATCATTTGTAAAAGACAAAAGATTAAAAAAGTTAATCAAACAAAAAAAGCAGAAGGAAAAGGAGAAGATTTTATGTTTGAACCAAAGGTTGAAAAGAAGGAAAAAGAGGCTGCAGTTTAATATTTTTTGAAATGTTATGTACTATATAGATAAACCTGAAAAGTCATCATACGACAAGTTTCGTATTTATAAAATCAAGAAAGGAGATACGCTCGAAAGTGTTGCCCGTGATCTTGGCATCGATGCTCAGGAACTTAGAAGGTATCATAATATGTACTGTGAAATTCCGGATTTAATAGAAGCTGATTTTAAGAGTTACTTAGAGTATTTGATTTTAGCACCCGAAAAATCTATTGAAGCTAAAAAGGAACAAACAGAAAAAAAATATCAGAAAGTTAGTTTAGCTAGTAATTATACACTGCCATTTGTTGCGGACAAAATTAATAATGATTACCAGGTTAACTATACAACTGTTTTTGGAGATGATGTAGATACAATAGAAATGAAAGTAAGTGTAAAATGGCTTGCTACTGATAGAAATAATTATCATTTATTTGAAATAAATAAAGGATCTATTTATGTCAACAATACCATACCAGATACAGTTATGGATGAACTGGCAGCTAAAACTGCTTCTGTTTTATATCCATTAAAGATTGTGGTAGATGAATCTGGAAAGTGGGTTGATATTTACAATTATGATGAAATAGAAAATCGATGGAAGGACACAAAAGAAGAAGTGCTGGATTATTTTGAAGGTGAGGTTGCAGAAAATTATATTGAATATACAGAATATGCTTTAGAAAATTCTGAAAGATTATTTGAGTCTCTTTCTTCAGATTATTTTTTAAGAGCTTTTTTTAACGGCATTTACGTTAGTTATACATCAAATTATTCGTTTCAAAACGAAGTCTTTTTTCCATTAGAGAAAGATGAAGAATCGAAGTTTGCGGTACAGCAGAAGATAGATTCGATTTTAGATGAATCAAATTTGGTAAAAGTAGAACAAAAAGGAGATTATGTAGATTCTGGAGGAGAAGCCAGTTTTGGATTTGACCCGTGGAAAGGAAAATTCAACGCTTCGTATTTTCTTGATGAACATAGTTATTGTATCGAAAAGATAAATTTAGAATGCAGTATCGAGTATGATGAACCAATAAAAGTTATCGTACAAATAGAATCTTTAAAGAATGAAGTAACTCAAAATTAAAGAGTTAAAAACAGAGTAGTTAGCGAATGTAATATTCATAAATGGTAAGGCAATGAGTGAGAAACATATAGTAGTTCAGGGAGCTTCACTTAAATGTAAATTTAGCGTAGAACCAAAAACAGATATATTAAAAGTAAAATCGCAGGATAAACATTATGCTAATGATAAAGATGCAGAGAAAAAACTCATTGCTACTGACAAAGAAATTGGGCAGACATTAGAGAAAAATACCTTCGGGAAATGCAAAATGCAGCCAAATGGAAGCGGAGATTATCTGCCATGTCAGGCCACAATTACTAAGTGGAGTGCTTTTTATGAAAAAGTAACCTTAAGTAATCAGGGAAAAATTCTGCTTGAAGACAGTAAAGGAACCTGTCCTATTGGAGGACCAGATTGTATAGAAGTAGACAAACACGGTCAAAAAGCAGAAGCGAGCAAACAAAATGCAAAAAAGGCGAAGCCACAAGTAAATAACCAGTTAAATCCGCTGGTTAATACATCAAAATTTCAAGAGAGTTTAGAAGAGAGTGATTCTATTTGTAAATAAAATAAAATAGTATGTCAGATTTTAAAATAATTGGAAATCCGGATCCTGTTGTAGGTAAGGAAGAATTCTACTCAGTAAATACTTTTTTACCGAGTATTCTGCCTTTTCAAAATTCAGCTTCTAGTAATAGTTTTGAACAGCCAGTAAAATGGGAAATATATATTCTCGAAAATGGAAGATGGCGCAAGACTAAAGAAAATGATAAAACAGGAAAAAGAATCTCTTACACCTTTCTTCAAAAAAGTTTAGAAAGAAAAGGAATCCGCATTCTGGCAAGAAGAGGAGAAGATGTGGCACGTCTGAATGTAACGACACATCCCGCCGAAAAACCAAAAATTGAAAGCATAGAACTGCTTGATAAAAACGGACAAAAACCAGGAAAACCACTTTCATACGGACAGACTTTAAAAGCAAGGGTTCACTGTCTTCATATGGAAAAACACAAAGTATCTGTTACCTTATGGGAAGATGATGCTATTGGTGCCGGACATAACAAAGCAA
Organism: Flavobacterium johnsoniae UW101; assembly: GCF_000016645.1. NCBI lineage: Bacteria > Pseudomonadati > Bacteroidota > Flavobacteriia > Flavobacteriales > Flavobacteriaceae > Flavobacterium > Flavobacterium johnsoniae. The sequence goes on along the minus strand of NC_009441.1, from coordinate 3,914,552 downwards.
ATGAAAATAATCTAATACAAACTCTTTCAGGAGTTGTTGCAAACGGTAAAGCAGATGTTGACTTTTTGCTGAGACCAAGTTTTGCTAAAATTGCAAAACAAAATGGGCCGGAAGAAGGTAAAATTCACGAATACTATGTTACTGTTGATTTTAACAAAGATAAAATTGCAAGTAACAACGTAAACGTAAATGATCTTGAAGCTCCTGTAGCGCCTTTTAAAGGTAAAGTTCCGGTACAGCAGCAAGCACCTGCTAAACCCAAAGCTTCTCTACCACAGCCGACACAGCCAAAAACTAAAGCACCAGCCACGGGATCTTCATCAGCGCCAAAAGTTAAAGCAGAAATTACCAGAGTACATATTACAAACTCTGCTAAACAGCCTATAAAAGGAACTCACAAGGAAAAAGAAATTATCGTTTGGGTTGACTCACAAGGTTTGATTGGAAAAGAGATCCGTTTTAAATTATATGATGAAGATTATTTAAGTAATGATTTATTAGTTGATCAAAAATTTAAGATTACTGGCGATATATTTCCAATTACTGTACAACTAGACAGGATATTAAGAAGCAAAGGAGGGATTTCTGGAGAAGGTGCAGAGCAGGAATTGTTTGCTGATGTTGAAGTTATACAAACTAGTATACATAGCAAAAGTGAAGTAGTTGATGTAGATGCTAAAGTTTTTAAACCAGATCCTGTTGATTCAACTAATAAGGTTGCGAAGATTGGAGAAGGGGATAAGAGCAGTATTAAAGGTAAAGGAGAGTGTTATTGCGGTAAAGATTTTGAAGAAAAAGATGTTAAAAAGTTAGTAAAACTTTTAAAAGGATCAGAAATTATCTGGGAAGGAGCTTATTTAGGAAAAAAACATATAGATTGTAATATTAGCGATAAAACGTTTGTTACTCTGACAAAGTCATTAAATAGTGCTTTTAAAAAATATAGCATATACTCCTGTATTCAGAAAATACATTTTCTTGCTCAAGTTTGTGAAGAAACAGGAACTTTTGCTTTGTCTGAAGAAACAGAAGGTCAGCATGACTCTAGTAAAAGCATATACAAAGGTCGAGGAATATTACAACTTACAGGAGTTAAAAAAAAGGGAGAAAAATTATATAATGGAGAAGGACCTTATAAGGATTATGCTGATTATATAGGAGATCCAGATATTGTTAAGAAACCAGAAGTTGTAGCTAATAATGTGAATTATTGTATTGATAGTGGTGCATGGATATGGAGTGTAAATAAGAGAATGCCCTCAGATAGAAATTCAGAAGCAGTGAAAAGATGGGCAAGAGAAACAGCAGGAAAATCACTCAATGAGTTAGCGGTTTTTGGTGATAAATATTTAGAATTGATTTCTGTTTTACTTAATGGAAGAAATAAAGATAAAGGAAATATGCCTAATGGATGGGAAAATAGAAAGAGTATGTATACTAAACTAAAAACAGTCTTCTTTCAATATCATCTTTATCATAAAGATGACTCTAAACCAGTATTGCCACAGGGTATTATTACATATAACATATATTCTGACGGAAGGATAGAAAGAAATACTCCAAAACAAATCGAGTCTGGTTTTGAAAAGAAATATAAGTATGTTTATCATGATAAAAAGAATAAAGAACATGAAATATGTATTGTTGATTTTGTAACTGCTCAAAATTGGGTTGTTGGTTCAAAAGAAGATGGAGGTAAAGGCTGGGAGAAAAGAACTGCAGGAGGAAAAACGCGTTACTATCAAAAAGGTAATGGACAGGTTGAGCTAGTAAAAGTAAACCTGCCAATATATCATAGTGAAGGTGATGTATTAATTGATGTTGGTGATAACACAGATAGGGAATATTTAAATCCACGTGCTTTTGCATCCATGCTGGGAGCTTTAGCTGAATGTGGTTATTCGGATTTTAATTTTAATGGCTCTACTTCCCTAGATGGAACAGGAGCACCAAGTGTAACCCATGTAAATGGAGTCTCTTTTGACTTTAGATATTTAAGAAAAGATAAGACGGGTAATAACCTATATATTAATACAGATCCTAATTCTTTGGATGTAGAGAGACAAGAAAAATTTATCGATGCTCTTATAAAATTTGGTTACTCTCAGTTCTATAGTTTTAACATTAAAATTAAAAATCAAAATTTTATACTTAAAAATTCAACTCATTTAGCTGATCATCACCACCATTTGCACATTCGAAGAGAGGGATATAAACCAAATTTTAAAGAAACAAAAGAATAGTTATTATGAAAAAAATTTATATAGTTCTGGGATGTTTGATTTTATTTTCTGCATGTACAAAGCATAAAGAAGAAAAGAAAACAACCATAATTAAAAATGAAAATATTGTTGCGAAAAATATAGTAAACGATGAACCCGTTGGGTTAAATGATGATTGTTCGTCAGATCCAATAGAAACACTTATTACTGAATATAATGGTATTAGTTTTTATACTGATAATACTTTGAGAGGAACAGGTGTAGTTCAGTTATTAGTAGATAAGAATGTTAATATTCTTAATGAAGATAAAAGTATATTTGGAAGTATATTATTAAGTAATAATGAGTTGGAACCTTATGAAATAAAACTTACTAAAAAAGTTATTGCACGAGAAGTAATTCCAGATATTGAGCATAGAATCTTTAGCTTCGACGCAGAACAACCTGAAAACGATAAGGACTTTTTAATTATCTATATAAATGGCGAAAGAAAATTGATGGAGAAGAAAAATAATAAATATAAGTACAGCTCATGGGAAGAGTATATAAAAGCTGGATTTATTCATCTTACTCCCAAAATAGATAATTGTACAAAAGATGAACAGATGTATTATTATAAAGTTTTGAAAATTAAGAACGATTCGATGCAGATTAAATCTGTATCCAAAACTAGTTGTGATTATGTAGAGGAATATAAAGATGTCACAAAATGGATTAAATGGAAAAACGATTCTTGCAAGTTTGTCATGTTTGATTTTTGTTATTAAAATTTATTGATATGAAAAATTTAATTGTTTTTTTTATAATTATTATTTTTTTCTCTTCCTGCAAAAAAGAAATTAAAAACACTGTTTCTGTAGGAGATAGAAATACGCAAACTGAAACTTTGAATTCTGCTTCAAACAATAACTTACAAGGTTTTTATAAATCAGATAAGGAAGTTTTTTTAGGGGATTCTGTTTTAGCAATAAAAAACTATTTTGAAAATTTAAATAATAATACAGGATATGTAATACTAAAAAAACAAAATGAATTATATCTAAAGAATTATTCAAATTTTTTAAATAATGATATTCCTCAAATTAGTTCTAGCACAAATATCAAACTTAAGTTTGAGAAACAATTATTTAAAAGTAAAAATGAATATAGAATTGTGCTTTATACATTTTTAAATGATAAAAAAATTGATTCTGTTGAGTTTTATAGAAATGTAACAGCTTTAGAGTACGAGCCAAGTAGTTACACAAATTTGTCTTATTTGAATTTAAAGAATGGCAAAATTTGGCAGATTAAATATTTTTCAAGTCCAGTTGATAAGTCCATAGGTTATATATTTTACGGAAGAAAGGAGATACTTCAAAGTGGAAAAGTAGAAACGGATTCATTGTACTATCTCGATGAATCTCTAGATGTCGAAATGGAGAAAAATAAATTGTATTATAATTAGAAATGATTCTTAATAAATAAAAAAGATAATTGTAATTAAAGCTCCTTGACATATTGAAAAGAAAAGCCCCAGCTAGCAGGAGTTTTACGCTTTTGTTAGCTGAGGGAATTAATAAAAAAAGATGAAAAATATAATTTCTTTAATAATTCTGTTGCTAGTTTCTTGTACTGGAAAAACAGACAGCAAAAAAAATAATTTAGGGAATTCTAATGATTCAAAAGATGCCCCTTATAATTTAACGGATTTAGGAGATGGTAAAAAGTTTAATTATGATACTTTGTCTGTAGATTATATTAACAGGTTAAAAACAAGCCTCATAAACAATAATTTTAAATTTCCAGATGAACAAACATTTAAAAAAAGAACTCTAGAGGTTTTTAAAATAAATTTGTATGATTATAAAAACAATATTATTGTTTTGAGACCAGCAATGTTTACTGAAATAGCAATCAAAGAAAGTAAATTTATCTTAATTGAAGATGAAGAAACTGATGGTATTAAAAATGCAGTTAATGAAAACCTTGAACTTTATTATAATTCTTATGTATTCTATGAGGATAAAATCGCATTTAATTGGTTGAAATCTCGTTATAAACAGCAGTTAATAGATTTAGTTGTACAATATGGTTATGATTCTGATAAAGAGTTAGTGAGATTTGTATTTAAAAATTTCGATTTTGATGATAGCGTTTCATTCCATGATTTAATTTTTACATACGATGTAAAATCTAAAAAGTATATTTTAAGAGAAAGTATTCTAAATGATATTGAAAGTATTATCTATAAAGGAACAGTTGAAGGCTATACAGAGGCAAAAGAAGGTAATGGTTATAACAGTTTTTCTGATATAATTGAAAAAATAAGAAGTAATTCAAACAACTATTTAGATGCAGAAAAATACATTGCTTTCTTATATGAAAAAGATTTAAGAGTTGGTGTAGTAGGTCATATAGAATCTAATTTAAGTAAGAATACAAAGTATAAAACTTTTTTAAAGGAAAATAATTACTTTAATCTTAAGAGACTTCAAGATTATGTAGAAAATGTTTATGGAGGAGATTCAGATTCCGATGAAGTAAGTAAGATTTTTAAAATCTCCGACCCAGATGGATTTACGAATCTTAGAAAAGAGAAAAATTCTTCATCAGAAATTTTACAAAAAATAAATAATAATGCAGAAGTTGAAGTATTAGATGATTCAGGTAATTGGTGGCTGATCAAAACAAGTTCTGGAAATAAAGGATATGTTTATAAAACTAAGATTAAAGTTGAATAATATAAAAAAGCATATTTGCTCCTTGACATATTGAAAAGAAAAGCCCCAGTTAGCAGGAGTTTTATGCTTTTGTTAGCTGAGGAATAATAAAATAGAATAATATGAGAAAAAAAGTTTTGAGTCTACTACTATTAAGTTTATTGTTATCATGTAAATCTCAGGATAGTAAAGAAGATTTTAAAGGTACATGGATAGAGGTACAAAAAAGAGGTAATGAATTTTTGATTATTGATTGTGGATATAAAGGTGAAGACATAAAAATTATTAATGATTCAATTTTTGAGAATGGTATAATGGAAAGTACTAAAGCAAAGATTGATCATATAAAAGAAGATGAAACAGGAGTATCATTGTTTACAGACAAAACGGAAAAATCATACTATAAATTTTTATTTGTAAATAAAGAAAAAGGTCTTGCCAAATGGGAGATTAAAAATAATGATCTGCCAATTGTTATTAAATATTTTATAAATGAGGTTAATGCTGATAAAATAAAAAAAATAAAAGGCACAAATGATGATTGTATAACCAATGATGATTTTGAGGATGACTCAAGTATTAATCAAACGAAAGATTTTATAGAAAATTATAAAGCTAAATACAAATCAAAAAAATATAATCTAAGAATAGAAAAAGATTGTGATCTGAATATGGATGGTCAAATGGATAAGATTATAATTTTTGAACCTTCTGAAATAGCTGACAATAAACTAACAAAAGAATCGCCCGTTTGTGTTTTTATCAAGAAAGGAGAGAATTATGATGTTTATGAAAATAAAAATATTATTTACACTTCTTTTTTAAATTCAATGGCAGAAGGTCTTCAAAATTTAGTAGTTAAAGACAATTATTTCACATTCGAAGAAAATAATCAAGCAGGAGAGGTTAGAGGTAATGACTATATAACATTTAAGTATGACTTAAAATCGAAAGAAATTGTATTGCATAAATATAGTATTGAATTAATTAGTGTTGATGGAGAAAATGATAAAACCTTCACTTATGATAATACTGTATTTAAGAAAATACTTTTCAAAGATTTTGATATAGATGCTGTAAAAGAAAAAATAGAACTCAAATGAAAGTTTCTTTAAATATTTCATGATTGATAGTAACGGAATAATAAGTTAAAAAGAAAAAAATAATAAGATATTTCGAAAAAATATCTTTTAAAAATATAATTGAAAATTAGATAGGCGAGTTTAAAATCCGGCTCAGTGCGCGAAATTGTTACTATTTAACCCGAAAAAGCTTGTTATAATTGATGAAATCAAAAGAATAGCACATAAAAAAAACTAACCACACTAAAAGAGATAAACAAAACACTCTCAGTTCAAAATAAAAAATATAGAATTATGATAGAAAAATTAAATCATTTTCCCGTAAACTGGATTGATGGGATGAAGATAAATAAGAGTCATTTTTTATCTATTCAGGACAACGTTTCTGAGTTGGTAAATGATGCAATTGGTATTCATACCACGCCTATAAGTTATGGTCTGCTGGATTCTGGAAACCAAAATAAAGAGGCCACAAAAATCACCTTAGGAATTGATAATCACAAACTGCTTCGTGTTCGTGTAGAAGAATGCCACGCCATAACACCAAACGGATCCAGAATTGAAATCAGTAAAAGTAATACTGATACATTAGACCTTCAGGTTCCGTATCCTGAAGATACTTATGAAATAAAAGACGGCGAACAATTGGTTTTATTGGCCTGTATATCGGTTAATTCAAAAAAGAGAATCCCTTTTGGCGAGCCAGATCCAGATGAAGTACCGCCAAGATATCCGTACACACAGCCAGAATACAAACTTCATTTAATTAAAGCCGAAGAATTCCGTTCAGGAATTGGATATGGAGGTTTCTATCTTGCTATTGGTAAAGTTCTTATTGGAGATACAACAGTTTTAGATGAAGATTATATTCCGCCTTCTGTAACAGTGGCTTGTCATCCAAAATTAGTAGATATACAAGCACAAATTGCACGTTCTTTTGGTCAAATTGAAATTTACTCAGTTCAGATTTCTCAAAAAATAAACAGAGGACAACAGGCAGGAGTTTTGCCTCAAACAGTAATGCAGCTGGCAGATAATACAGGATATTATTTAGGAAGCTGTTTAACGCAATTCCGCTGGTTTTCAATGCACCAGCATCCAGCTTCAATGTTAAGTACGGTTGTAGCATTTGCCAGAGTGATGAAGAATTTTATCGATTCAAAATCGGGAGCTGGAAAAGAAGAGCTGCTAAATTATTTTGCCGAATGGTGTGATATTTCACAAGGAGATCTTGAAATAATGTTTACCACTCTTATAAATGCCGGTTACGATCACGTGCATATTGATAAAACTGCTACGCTTGTAATAAATGCTTTAACGAGAATAGAGAAACTATTCGAAACACTGAATAAACTGGATTACATCGGTAAGAAAAAAGAAAACATCGAATTGTTTGTTGCCGAAACAGAGAAAAAAGACATCGTTCATAATCCAAAACGTCACGGTTTCTTTATAAAAGATTAAAAAAATAAAATAGTAATATAAAATTATGGAAGTATTAAATAAACAAGAACGCCAGAAAGCATTTATCGCTTTTTTAATTGCCTTTACCCTGACATTCTGTGTTATGCTGATTGCAGTTTCGTTCAACTTTTATATGCCCGTGGCAGAAAATAAAATGTTGAAAGCAGAAAATGAAATGATGAAAAGAGAATACGATTATCAAACTAATTTTTCGGTAAAAATTGACAGTATCAGAATGACAATAGACTCAATCAATTCGCCAAAAGTTGATAATGATTTTCAGCAGCGTCTGGCAAATGTTATGATTGCGAATATTTATCAAAAAGTGCCAAAAGACACAACTGAAAACAAAAAATTATATAACAATGTTATTCTGGCCTACAAGAATATTATTGATTATAAAAAACAAATTAGAAGCCTTACACACAATTCGCACTTAATAGACAGTTTGAACCAGTCGGCTAAAACATACAAAGAAGAATTAGAAAAAGTAAGCAGAGATCTGGATGTATGCCGTCAGATTTATCAAAATCAATAATTAGAAATTTAGAGTAAAGAAATCAATAAACTAATCATTTAAAAATTTGAAATTATGTTGTCAAACTATGGAATTGGAGGTAATGAAGTAAAAATTGATGCAGATGAAGCGATCACTGCAATCCCTCAGAACAGAACACTTGTTGCTCAAAAATTAACAGTAGATGCTCCTGTAAAACCAGAATTGGTAGAAGGAATTACAAGTATCGAAAAAGCATTTGAACATTTTAAACCAGAAGTAAAAGTAAATTTTGAAACTGCTGATGGTGCAACTAAAGTTGAGCCTTTAAACTTTAAAAACTTAGGTGATTTTGGTATAAAAGGAATTACAACACAAAGCAGTTTTTTATCTGATCTTGAAACAGAAAAAGATCAATATCAAAAAATTATCCGTCAGTTAAAATCAAATAAGATTTTAAAAGCGGCTTTAGAAGACGGAGAAGCAAAACAGGCTTTGTTAGAAAGTCTTGGAGCACTGATCAACGAGTTAAAAGAAAACAAATAAGAAATTAAAATATTTTAGATATGTCAAGCAAAGAAGCATATAAAGGTGATCTTGATACAGCAGTATTAGAACCAAAAGCAGTAAAAGGAATTTCAATTGAAAAAAATGTTGAAAAACTGGCTAAATACGGCGGTTTTGATTTATTAGAAATGGCAATTGAAGGAGTTCAAAACCTTAACCCGGATAGAAAAGCAAGAAGAAAAATCTTTTTAGGTGAAGTAAACAAAGCAAAAGAAAGAGAAACTCTTTTAAAGACTTTAGAACTTTGGTCTTCAGTTTTAAGCAATAATGAAGCTTTGACTGATATGGTGGCACAAAGTGAAGATAAATGCAAAGAATCTGAAGCTTTGCTTCAAAAAAACCTTGCTAAAGCTGTTGAAGATACAAGAGAAATTGAAGCTGCTTACAGAACACTGGCTTTATTCTTTAAAAACACAGAATCTGACAAAGTAAAAAATGTTACAATTGTAAACGCAGAATTAGATCAGTTAAAAGACCTTGATAACACTCGTTTTATTGATGCAATTCACTCAGAATTAGTTGATAATTACGATCGTTTAGATCTTAAAAATAACTACGGTATTTTGGTAATTCCAGGATATTTAGGATCTAACAAAGTGATTGAAAAATGGGCAAAAATTGCGCATGAAAACAAAGTAATGTTAGTTACAGATTTCGAACATCTTGATGAACCGGATGATGTAATGGAAATGTTTGATGCTGCTTCATTGACTGGAGGAGATGTTTATCGTTCTAACGTAATCATGACTTGCAACTGGCTTGTTGGCCGCGGCAGATTTGATCAAATTGGAGAAAACGAAGATTTACACGTTGCGCCTTCGGCTGCATTAGCAGGAAAAATATACAAAACATTAATGTCTCAGGTTACTGCAGGTAAGAAATTTGGAGGAATTAATGAAGTTGACGGAGTGAAATTTGATCTTAAGAAAAGCGAAATCGCTAATCTTGAAAACTTAGGATTAGTTCCGATGGTAAATGAATACGGAAAAGTAATGGCTTTTTCTGCTAAAACATTATTCAGCGGAGATAATTTAGGATTGCAAACGTACTCTGTAGTTCGTGTTTTTGATTATGTGACTAAAGTATTAATGGATTTCCTTAATCGTCGTGCTTTCGAAAACTTTACTGCTAAAACACGTAAAGAGATTATGAATCAGATCGTTGCTTTCCTTGACGGAATCACTGGTCCGGATAAATTAATTGAGAATTTTGAAATCCGCAGATTTGAACAAGATCCAATTCAAAAAGACAGAATTTATATGGATATCCATATGAAACCTTATTTCCCTGCTAAAAACTTCCTTATTAAAATGGATGGTCACAAAGGTGACGACGGAACAGAATGGGATACAGATTACGAACAAAAATAATTGTACAGTAAATTCAAAAAAAAGGAAACACGCTATATGTGTTTCCTTTTTTAAACAAAACATTGATCTTTTGAATGATCAAACCAAATAATTCAAATTCATGAACGTACTTAAAATTTTACTTTTAGTCGGTTTGTTTTCAATTTCAAATTCGATTAAAGCACAAAAAGTAAATCAAATTGATACTTTAAGCTGCCCTATAACGCAAAACGATTTATTGCTTTCAGGAAAGTTATTTGCAAGTGCGGCACCAATTTTACTTCGTGTTTATAATGAAGATTATGAATATGCTGTTTTTCAGTTAGGAAAAAGAAGAGGCAGTATTTATTTATATTTTAAAATTTTCACAGATAATGTCTGTGTAAAACAAGAACAGCCGTTGGAACTCTATTTTAAAAATGGAGAAATGTATATCCTTAAAAATACTTTTAAGGTAAATTGTGATGGAATCGCAGCCCTTGAACTTACGCGAAGAGACATAAAAAAATTAATGTCAAATAATATCAATACCATAAAATTTTTCACATTAAAGAAGGACTATGAATTTAGCCCGACAGAAGTTGATAATCAAAATATAAAGTTTTATCTGCACTGTTTAAAACTCTATAAAGTGAGGAAAAAAAGATAATTTTTTAGTCGAAAGAAACTCAAACAACACTCAAGTATAATATCAAAAAAATCAAAATATGCCATTTCCGGAATTAAACCTTTCATTAGGACTTACAGATAACGACGGTTCTGTTTTTTATGCAGGAAGCGGAGAAGGAAAAGTGATTGTAAGAACAGATTCTGCGCTAAAAAAACACAGTATTAATATCATTATCTCAGAACAGCAGATTGGATCTGTGTATTTGAAAACTCATTTTGAAGGTGCCGAAATTCCTGCTGAAATTGAAGTGCCGACTTATCAAATGATTGTTACAGATGATAAAACAAACGAAAAAGAAATTTATAAAGTCACCCGTGATACTTTTTTCTATAAACAGCAGACAAAGAAAAAAGGATTGTGGCGTTTTTTTGGACTGAAATTTTTAGCACCTAAAAACTTTCTTTTTGAAAACATTCCTTTCGAACCTTTAAAAGAAGAAATGGAAACCTATGACATTTCCAGATATAGGAAATTAAATAAAGATGAACTCACTTACAGCTTTCAAAAAGACGAACAAAACATTCAAATTTTTGCTGGTGATATAAATACGCTGAAAGTAGAAAAAGGAATCAGCTATTTTGTAATTGTAGATGAAAAAAAGGGACAGCGTTTCATAGGCGACATATTATACAGAGAGAAATTTCTAAAACTTACGCCTTCGGTAAAACTGCATATCATTAAGCGCAAACAGGTTTCAAAAGAAATGGAAACCGATAAAAAGGGACGTACAGACAGATTGATTTATATTTAATAAATACCAAAATATGAAAGGAGCATTTTACAAACTGCCTATAGACTTTAACAGCGTCATGCAAAAAAAGGAGCTGGAAAAAACATCAATAGAACACTCTATCGCACAGCAGATTATTTTATTGGCTACAACCACATTTGGAGAATGTAAGTTTGATGAAACGTTTGGCTCAAAAATCTGGGAGATTGATTTTGATTTGCTGATGAATGAAAATACCCTCAAAGAAATCATTTCAAAAACAATGAAACAATCGCTTCTTTTTCATGAAAAAAGAATAAAAGTAAATGAACTGAAGGTAGAATTATCTGAAACAATGTATCTGGTTGATGATGTGAGCAGAGCTAAAAAGAAAGTTGATATTATAATTGAAGCCACTATTAAAAGTACAAACAGAGATTTTGATTTTAGAGGCTATTTTTTCGTTGGGCCTTTATCATATAAATAGATTTTTAGTAATATTTTTATATCATTTTATTTGAAAATCACAGTTTTTAATTTGTTAAATACTTGATAATTTGATTCTTATATATTGTAAATAAAATTTTATTAAATAAATTATTATAATAAGATTTTATTTATATATTTACAGCATAAATAAATAAATTAATAATTAAAAATTTTTCATTATGTCGTTTTTAACATCATTAACAGTAGCAGGAAAAGATTACAAAGTATTAAACGTAAGTTATGATTTAGCTCAAGAAACAGATGCTTCTGGGCGTCCATCTACGGTAACACGCGGAGGAAGAATCATGATCGAAGTTGAATCAACTGGAAGTACTGAATTATTTGAATGGATGACTAACAATTTCGAAAGAAAAGACGGGTCAGTAAAATTCATCAAACGTGATTCAAATGCTACTTTAAAAGAGCTAAAGTTTACAGAGGCTTACATGGTTAAGTACAAAGAAAACTTTGATCATAACAGTGAAAATCCATTAACTGAAACTTTTATGATTTCTGCTCGTAAAATTTCGATGGGTGGAGGAGAATTTGATAATGCTTGGGTATAATCCTTTGGACTTTATCAATCTTAATTAAACAAAAGGGAGTCCGATAACTGGACTTCCTTTTTTGTTTTCTATTTTGAAATATCCGGTCTTCAATTCGTAAAGCACTGGATTTTCGCACTTCCTAAATTAATCATCTAAACAAATCTACAAATGAGTTTTTTATCTAAATTACATATAGACGGAGAAGAATATAATGTTCTTGAATTTAATATTGGTTTTAAACAAGAAATTGATACAACAAGTAAACCTACCGGTAATGCAAAAGGCGGGGTTATAAGAATGATTATTGAAGCAAGTCAGAATAGCCATTTTTTATCATGGATGTTAAATGGTGATTTAACCAAAGACGGAAAAATTGTTTTTTACAGAAGAGATGCTTTAAGTAAAATGAAAGAACTTACGTTTACTAAGGCATTTTGTGTCGGTTATGATGAACAGTTTACAAGCACTACCGAAATACCAATGAGAATTACTATGGAGCTAGTAGCAAAAGAATTGACTTTTGGCGACGCTAAATTCTCAAACAATTGGATTGCTTTAGATTAATTGTTTAAAAGCTAATTAAAAACCCCAAGGACATCATTATGGCACATTTTTCAGAACAAGTACATATAACTATAGGAAGTTTTACCCAAAACGTTGTTTATTATGATTTAAAGCTATCTCAAAAAATGGCCGATCATCATCATTTTTCTTTTGTTTGGCAATATACAGGTAAAGCCGTAATTAACCCGGCAGATCAGGCTAAGGCTCTTAGAAGCTATCTTGGAGACGAAGTAATTTTTACTTTTAAAAGTCTTACTGGGATCAGATTAATGAGCAAAGGTATAATTACTGAACTTTCATCGATTGATGTTGATGGAAGTCCGGCAGGATTACACGTTTCTGGTGTAAGTCACAGTATTGTTATTGATGATATGAAAAAATCAAGAACATTTAAAGACCGCAGTATGGATGATATCGTATTGGGGATTTTTGCTGAAGGACCGGGAGAATTTTATCAAAGAGATTCTATTAAATCGACTTATCTTAAAGAATTTAAAAATCTTTTACAATATAACGAAACTAGTTTTGAATTTTTAAAAAGAATAGCAGCACGTTATGGACAATGGTTTTATTTTGACGGAATGCGTATGCAGTTCGGACAGACAAAAAGCAGCCAGACCAAGCTTATAAATGGAGCTTCATTACACAGCTTTAAGATACAAGCTAATATGGCTTCACATAAAATTTCGCTGAACGGTTATGATTATAAAAATGTAGCAACTTTTCGTGAGTCAGCACCTAAGACTTCATCTGGAAGTAAAGACAGCTTTGCCGCTATTGTAGGTTATAATCAAGGAACTGTAGCAAATTCTGATTTAAATAATGGGGCTTATACCGCAAATGCCACAAACAAAGACGAACTTGATGAAATGATAAAACTGCAGACTGCGGGCAGTGATGCCAACAGTGTTTATTACAGCGGTATTTCTTATTTTCCAATTGGTCTTGGACAGGTATTTACAATAGTAAACCAAACAGTAGCACATGAATTAATTGCTATTGAAGTTGTACATCATTCTCAGGTGCATGGAAATTATTCTTGTGAGTTTAAAGCAATTCCTGCAGATGTGTCAGCACCACACTATACAAATGTATTTGTTTATGGCAAAGCCGAAACACAGCCTGCACAAGTAAAAGATAATAATGATCCTGAAGGATTAGGACGTGTAAGAGTAGAATTTTATGGTGCAAGCGGTACAGCAGTTACAGATTGGATAAGAATGGTGCAGCCTTATTCTGGTTCAGGAAAAGGATTTTATTTTGTTCCTGAAATCGGAGAAGAAGTTTTAATTGGTTTTGAAGGCAATAACGTCCAGAATCCTTATGTAATTGGTGCGCAGTATAACGGACAAGATTCAAGTGGTTATGCAGATGCACAGAATAACATTAAAGCGATTCATACGAGAAGCGGTCATGTAATAAAATTCACAGAAGATGAGAGCATCTTAATTGCTGATAAGAACGGTAATGAGATACTATTGGATACTGTTGGAGGTAACATAACTATTACAGCAAACAACACCATTGATCTAAACGCACAAAACATCAATCTTAATGCTTCTCAAAATATTACTGCTAATGCAGGAATGAATATTACAGAAAGTGCCGGAGCCGACAAAATGAGTATTGTAGGTATGATGCTTAATACTACTGTAGGAGGTGATCATATGCTTAATGTTACAGGAAACTTCATGGAAAACATTGAAGGAAATCTTGAATCTCATACGGCTAAAGAAAGACAGGAAGTTGGAGTTAAAGGAATTGATACAAGCAGTGAAGGAGGGATAAATAAACACTCTAAAAAAGAAATGCAAATTAACAGCGCCGAAAAATCTAAATCTTACTAATGTATGAGCAGGGTTAGATTAGTTGGAGGTACTATAACAAAAACTACAGGCGGCGATCACAATATATATTCTGATGGTAATATTGTGTATAATTCTGGTAAAGTTGTTACCGAAACAAGTGATGCAGGGATTACTTACGGAGAACCTAAAAGTTCTCCACCTGTTTCAAAATTACATTTCGTTGACGGCTGGTGGGCTTTGGATAGAGAAGGACAGAAAAAAATAAAAAGAGCAGTACCAGGTATGACAGTTTTTTTTCATTTAAAAACTAAAGAAATCCCTAATGGTAATGCAGTATTTTTATCCTTGTTTGATGAAGACAATCATGAAAAAGAAGAAGGTCCAAATAAAGATGGCAGGAAAGATAAAGATGATGCGATTAAATTAATTAATACAAAATCAAAAAAACAAGTTCTTGTTGCCAAAGTAACAGATAATAAAATAGTACAAGAAATAAACTTAACAGGTTTAGGATCATTAATTGCTGAAGAACAGGATAAATGTTTAGAACTTTATTTTCGCTGCAGTTATAAAAGTGAAAATGTTCAATATCCAGCAGACAGGAAAAATTATCTGGAAGTAGGTTCCATAGTCATTGACCGCTACAAAATGCCTGGATTAAACAGTGATGGCTCAAAGATTGCTGACGATATGACCTACGGAAAAGGTGTAAAGCATATTGGAGAAGTATATTCTAAGGATGTCCTTGAAAAATTTAAAAAAGAGTATGAAGAGGGAGGTTTTGATAATCAAAAGCATGCCTCTTTTTCACATCAGGACAATGTCGAAAATAAAGCCAAATACAGCAAAGAGGAATGCTATAAGACTAGTTACAAAGTTAACATTCCAATTATAAAGAAATTAATTCCGGAAATTTCAACAGGTTTAGATGTACGATTATTTGATAAACTTTCTACAGAGAGTTTGTTTTGGGATTTTGAGCAGACAGCAACTTTATATTTTGCTTCTGGCGAGTTACAAGGAAATATTGAGCGTATGATTGCTAAATTCAAAAAAAATGAAGGTGGTGTTTATGAAGATAGAATATTAACTAAATATGTAAGTGATAATCCGAATACAAAAAAATATTGTATGAATGTTGAGGATTATATTGCAGAACAGTTAAAGCAAAATGTGGCAGATTTGAAAAAAGCAGAAGATGCTAAACCTTATTTCGGAAGTCCTGAAACCATAACGAGAAATCGAAAAACGAAGAATAAAGAGTATTTTACTAAACCAATGTATTCTTATGACAATTTAAGTAATGTAACAGGTGGTTTAACTATTGCTTTAAATGATATTTGGGCTGCAGAAGTACTTTTACAAGAATTAAAATTTG
Source organism: Flavobacterium johnsoniae UW101 (assembly GCF_000016645.1). Classification (NCBI taxonomy): domain Bacteria; kingdom Pseudomonadati; phylum Bacteroidota; class Flavobacteriia; order Flavobacteriales; family Flavobacteriaceae; genus Flavobacterium; species Flavobacterium johnsoniae. The sequence continues at coordinate 3,898,504 of NC_009441.1, read as the reverse complement.
ATAAAGACAACTATACAGGAAAATATCAAGTAACTCTATGGGATCATTTTGGACTTGATTTACCCGATATGGAAAAAGTTTTTAATATTATACCAAGTGTTGGAGAAACTTTTGTAACATGGTTTGTTTTACAGCATTTAAGAGGATACAAGCCTTTTATCACTAAAATGACTTTCGAAAGAACATTTTCAGGTAATATTAAAGAAGGTAAAAAAGAAAGAACAGACAAAAGAAAATCTGAAGAACGTGCAAAAGCACAAAAATGGGCAGAGGAAGAACGAGCAAAAATGATGAGGGGGCCAAAATTTTAAAAAAGAATGAAAAAACTATTTTTTTTAATAATCATAACAGCATTTTTATCTTCTTGCCATGAGAAGAAAGTTACGTTTGTAAATTTAGAAAAACACAGCGGAGAAGGTTTTTTTGACAGAGGAGATCGCGAAGGAGAAAAATTTATTTATAAAAGCATTTTAGTAGAGAATGCTCCTCATGGAGATAAAGAAATACTAGATATGCTTATTAAATATAAAAATCAAAATTTGAAAGATGCTGCTATAAACAAAGATGCTTATTCATTTACTGTTTTTCTTTACGAGAAAAATAATTCTACATCCTATTTCATTGAAAATGCAGATGATCCAGGTGGACTAACAAGTCAGGTTTTACAAGATTACTATTCAAAAAATGGTATTGGAGAAATTACGATTGATAAATGCGGAAATGACAAAGATTGGACAGCCAAAATTTCGTATTTTGATATGCAAAGAAATTTAAAAGATACTATTTTATACAATTGTAAGAATGATAAAAAGTAAAATCGTCCATGAGTTTTAATCACTTTTAAAATAATTAAATCTCCCCAAAGTAAATATTAAATTAATTGAATTAAAATTACAGACAGATCCATTATGAGCAGAATAAGATTAGTTAGAGGTACTATAACAAAAACTACCGGAGGTGATCACAATATTTATTCTGAAGGTAATATTGTATATAATTCTGGTCAGGCTGTAACCGAGACGAGTGACACAGGAATTAAGTACGGAGATCCGAAAGATATCCCTCAAAGAAAAAATGATGATTTTGATATTACATTTGAATTAGATAAAAAAACAAAGTCAGTTGTTCCTTTGGGTATTTTAGATTTTAAGAATAATGCAGAAAATCCTTATTTCTGCTTTAAATTTGGTTTAAAGAAGACATCAATTGATTCTTTAAATTTTCAAATAATAGGTGAAAATGATGAAATTATTTATCAAATGACCTACTTACAAACGATTATAGTAAAAGCTTCTGAACTTCCTAAAATCTTTTCAAATATACCCAAATCAACACAAGAACCAATTTTATCTAAAATTTGGGATTTTCAAAAAATTTATAATGAATTTGCATCTTCACCAGGTGATTACACTAAAGAAGGTGAATATGTTATTCATTGGGATGGTTTTGATAATAATGATGTTTATGACAGCACCAAATTCAATAATAAGAAGTTAAAGGCTAGAATTACGGCTACCAAAGGTGATAAGCAAAAAAGTTTGACAATAGATTTTTCTACTAATTATACTCAAGTACAATGGACTGACGTAAAAATTGATAGAAGCAAGAAACGAATTGATATAACCTTAAGAGTAGATTTAAGGGATGGTGGTACAAAAGGTTTGAATTGTTATACTTATAATTTACCTGAGGAGTCAAGTTATGAAACGTTTACCCCGACTACAGGAACTGATCCTCTTAAAGGGTATAAAACAACTATTTGCGATTGGGATAAAATACCGGCTTCGGAATTAAATCCTGCACAACCGGTTTTAAAGACTAGAACAAAATCTTTTGAAGAATTAAAAAAACTTGCTTTTGAAGGTCTGGAAAGATATTGGGGAAGAAATAAAAATAATATTGTTGGTAATAATGTAAATATTATTGATTCTTATGAAGTATTTATAAAACCAATTGATACTACTAAAAATGCTCTAAATTCTCTACCGTTGGTGTATAATACTAATGGAGGATGGATGCGGTCAGGTAATCCTGGAGCAAGCTATGATGATGGTAATTTAGATGATGATTTGTTAAATGCTCTTCCAGATTTAGGTGTAATACAAAGATTATCTTATAATGCAGGATATATTAAACATGATTGGAAAAATGATGCTCACAACGGATGGCGCTATCATATTGAAAAAGATTCAAATACGTATTATGATGAAGTTTCAAATTTTAAAGAAACAGCTGCTCATGAATTAGGACATGAATTTTTACAAGCCTATGCAGGAACAGCATTCTCATGGCAGCACAAAGGAAGTTCATATTATTTACCTCAAGATACTAAGCCTATAAAGGGAGATGAAACCTTTTGGGGTAAAATGACTCATATGGATGAAATGCCTGAAACTTCAGGAGAATATTATCCTAAGAATGGTGAAATAGACCTAATGAAATATTATAATACTACTGATAAAGCAGGGAAATTTGTTGCAGGGGCTGATTTAAAAAGAACAATTGCTGCAGAAAAGGACGTATTAGGTCTGATATGGTTAACAAAACTTAAAATACAATGATTTATACTTTATTGATTATTCTGTTGTTAGAAATTATTTTCATTTATTTAAAAAAATGGCAGACTAAAAGAAAGATTTTAATAGCAATTTGTACAGTAATCATTACAGTGATTATATATGTTGTTTTATTAGCAGTACTTTGGAATTCATCGACGGATAAAAGAGAAGATATTCAGCAGGTGAATGAATATCAAGTGCAAAACTTTAAAACAATTTTGTTCAATAATCAGTTTAATAAAAAAGTGTATGTAATTATCAATTTTGAATACACTAAAGATGAGATAAAAAAAAATAATTTAAAAATTGTTGATTTTTATAATAAAACAGATTCTATACTATTAAAACCAAACGAAAAGAATAGCATTTTCCTGCCAGTTTACAATAATACATTTGTTCGATTTCCAATAAATTTTAAAGTTACAATCAAAGATTCCGTATCTAAAGTAATTAAAAGTTATGATGAAGAATTATTTTATAAAGAATCAAAATCAGAGCCAAAAATTGAAAAAGTACAAGAAAAATACAAATCTGACGAATGGGAATTAATAATTAAATAGTTGCTGATTGAAACAAATATTATCAATTTTATTAGGAGTAATTCTTATTGTTCTTGGATTTCGTTATATCTTTTATAATATAAAAGATTATAATCATAATGAGAGTTGTAATTCATCTGAATTTATTGCAGATGGCGGAAGAATTTATATTTCTTTTTATAGAAATATAAGTAAAACGAAAATGGTAAAAAACTTTCAAATAATCTTAATTGGAAAAGATGGAAAAGCTAAGAAAGTAGAATATCAAAGAATTAAAGATTCAGACACTAAATATTATATCGAATCTAAAATTTTAAAGTCGGATACTCTCATAATTGAAACAGAAGGAGATAAGAAATACAAATTTTTTGATTTTAAAAATACTGCATCAAAAATTAACGCAGGAAAGAATAGAGGCGAATATTATTGTAATCTTTATTATAAGAGTATTCCTTCTAACAAAGATTTTGAAGATAGTTCTGAGAATTTCGATACTATAAATGTTTTTCTGGAGTAGCTTTTATACGAAATTTTTAAAAGCGGACAGTGAAGGTTATAAAGAATTATTTTATAAAGAATCAAAATCAGAACCAAAAATTGGAAAAGTACAAGAAAAATACAAAGCTGACGAATGGGAATTAATAATTAAATAGTTGCTGATTGAAACAGAATCAAAAATATATACTACTGCCAGTTTTAATGATGCTGATAAATTGCACCAAATTACAAAAATGTTATAGTGGATACGTGTATGATGAAACTTCAAGAAAACCAATAAACCGAGTATTTGTTAAGGAAAATTTCAGTCAGAATTTCAAATCTACATTTAGTAATGAAAATGGATATTTTAAGATTGAAAATAATTCAGAGTCTATAGGAGACTTAATTTTTATTTGTGATGGTTATAAAACAGATACTATTGTTACAGTTCGCTCACAACATGGCGAAAATTTAAAGTATAGATTTATTAGAAAAGAATCTGACACATTGTATATGCAAAGAATAAAAAAATGAGACAAGATCGAATAAAAGACAGAGTGCTAAAAAGAGCGGCTAGATCATGGGGCTTTTCTGATGTTGAGATGGAAACATCATTTGATCCTGTTGTATCAATGATGCTTAATGCATTGTCTTACGAATTAGAAAAAGTAGCCCACGAACTCGAAGACTCTAAAACAAGAGTTGTAGAAAGAGTTCTGGAAATTATGTTTCCTGAAGTTACAGCAGGAGTAAAACCTGCACGAGCCATTTTACATGCTTTACCAATAGAGAATGGTATGAAAGTTTCATTGCAGAACCAAATGTCGGCAAGTCGAAGAATTCATAATATTTACAATCCTTTAGCACCAATTACTAAAGAGATCGCTTTATCGCCAACGTTAGAAGTAAAGCTGTCTTCGGCAGAAATAAAATATGTAGCTTATGAACGCAATTTGTTCGAAATTTCGAATCTTTTTTATAAAGATGCCATACGAGATTACAAACATTCACTGCCTTCAGGTGTTGTGTTCTTAGGAATTGAATTAACGAATCCGAAAGTTGAAGAGATAGAAGATTTAATGTTGTATATCGACATTAAAAATACACATCAGAAAGAGATGTTTCATTACTATTTAAAGCAAATGAAATGCTTTCAGGATGATGTGCAGATTACAGTAGAAGAAGGCTATAATGTTCCTGTAAACAATATAGACATTGAGAATATTATCAACCGTAATTACACACATTTGAGTGAAATTATGCAGGAGGTAAATGAATTTTATTTTGATAATTTCTATACCCTGAAAGGTTCTTTAAAGCACAAAGCAATTAATGAATACAGTGAAGAATATAAATATTTTGAAGCTGTAACCAGCGGAAATGACAATCCTATTATTTGGGTAAAAATGATTTTCCCGGAATCGCTGATTCCTCAAATATTAGATAACGTTTCTTTTACAGCAAATTGCTTTCCGGTAATCAACAAAAAGAAACACATTATAAATAAAACGCTTGGTAACTTCTTATCCTATATTGCATTAGAAACAGATAACAATATTTATCTCGATGTTGACACTGTTATCGATGGATTCAATAATCATTATGAGATAAAAGAATTTAAAGATGGTGTAATTGAAGAAGGAAATGCTGTATTACGAACAGGCGGAGTTTCCAGATTCGATTCAAGAAGCGCATCAGAATTGCTTCAAAATGTATTAGACTTACTAAAAGACGAAAGTTCTTCTTTTGCTGGTTTAGGTAAAGATTTTATGAACAGCTCTTTAGTCGAAATCAATCAGCTCTTAGCTTCTGTAGAACAGCAGGCAAGAGAAAGCAGCTTTTCTAAAAATAATGATCCTTATTTAATGATTAAGCCAAAGTTTGATGAATCTATAGGAAAATCATTTTCTATACATTACTGGTCAACATGTGCCGAAGAAGGAAACGATATAAAAGCAGGAACAGTTTTAGAGGCCAAAGATGACATGCTTTTTGTAAGCAAAGAGTCGGTGCTGATTACAAATACTGTTGGCGGTATGAACAAACAGAATAACAAAGACCGTATTTTAGCGTACAGAAATGCTTTGCTGACACGCGGCCGAATTGTAACATTTGCTGATATAAAAGCTTTTGGATTTAATCATTTCAAAAGTTGTATAACAGACATTAGAATAGAAAAAGGCACGCGAAAAGAAATATCTGTAAAAGCTGGTTTCAGTCGTACAGTAGATATTCATCTGCAGGTAAACCCTGTTGAAAAAGATTATTTATCAGAAACAGAATGGGATTATTTATGCGATAGTTTTATGAAACAGCTCAAAAACAGATCCTCAAATGTGTTTCCTTATCGAATATTTGTAAATTAAAAAAAACGCTTCTCAATCGAGAAGCGTTTTTTTTTGTTATTTTCTTTAATATACTCTCTCAATATTTTTTTCATCGAAAGAAATGCCGTCACAATTTTATTTAAACAAGAATTATCTTCATAATAAAAAATCCCTATTTCCTTGTTGTCAATAAAAAATCAAGGCACTGTTATTTGGCGCTTTAATTATTATGATATGTTAATATAATGTTTCATTTAAGAGGTGTTTTATTAATGTAAACGTAACCTTGCTGACCTACCCTCATTTCTAATTTTGGAGACATATTATTAAACAAACTACTGTTGTATATGTCATTCTTTAAAATTAAAAAACACCGTAAGAAAACTCTCCGCACAAGTTTTTCAGCCCCTATTTTTTTGCCCATCAATAATTCAAAAGTGAAGTATTATGTATAAAGGATATACAGACGAACAACTTGTCGAATTATTAAAAAAAGGTAAAGACAAAGCATTTGATGAATTGTACTTTCGATATAGAGATTTACTGGTTCGGTTTGTTTATGCAAGAATGAAATCGGTTCCAATATCAGAAGAAATTGTTCAGGAAGTTTTTACCACAATTTGGGAACGACGTACGACAATTCTAATTCAAAAAAGTTTTATGGCATACATTTATACTTCAGTACGTTACAAAACTTTAGATTATATAAAATCGCATTCTGTTACAGATCAGTACATACAGGAAGTTCTGGACAGAAATACCGTTACTCAAACTTATACTAATACTACAGAAGACTCTATTTACTATGAAGAGCTTCAGGATGCGGTTGACAAAGCTGCAGACTTACTTCCCAAAAAAGCAAAAGAGGTTTTTATTCTAAGCCGCATCAAACATTATTCTAATAAAGAAATTGCCGAAGAACTAAACGTCTCCATCGAAACAGTAAAGTATCATATAACCTATGCATTGAAATTTATGCGGACTTATTTAGGTGAATTTAATTGATACAAATTCTCGGACTCTAATCCAGTCAATTTTTCTTAACACAAGCGTAACCTGATGCGCCTACCCAAAATTTCAATTTCCAAGACATACTATTAAAGACATAAAGAAATTATAATGCCTGACAAATTACAAGAAGAAATAAAACATTTTTTAGACGGGAAGTATTCTCCAAAAGGACAAGAAATGTGGAATAAATGGTACGATCGTACTAATGAATTTCCGGAGAATATAGAAATGATACAATCAGATCGTTCGAAACTAAAAAAAGAATTAAAACAAATCAAGAAAACCAATATTAGAGTTTTTAATCTTGATTATAAAAACTGGACCGTTGCGGCCTCTTTAATTGCTTTAATAGGGTTGTCAATGTTTTTTTACCAATCAACATTAGCAGCTGTAGAAACTAAACATTATGCAACAAAACCAGGCGAACGCGCAAAAGTAACTTTAAGCGATGGAACGCAGATATGGTTAAATGCAGGAAGCTTTTTAAAATATCCAAAAGAATTTAAAGGCAATACCAGAGAAGTGTATTTAACCGGAGAAGCTTTTTTTGATGTAGCCAAAGACAAAAAACATCCTTTTATAATTCATACTGATAAAATGGATACCAAAGTTCTGGGAACAAGTTTTAATGTTCAGGCTTATCCTGATCAAACCACGCAGGAAGTTTCGGTTTTAACCGGAAGAGTAAATGTAAAATCGACGGTAACAGAGGAAAATGTATATGTAACTCCGGGACAAAAAGTGGTTTTTAAATCAAAAAACAACAAACTGCAGGCATTTAAAGATATTCCGGTAAACACCATTTCATTATGGCGTAAAAACATTATGGTTTTTGAAGAAACACCTTTACCAGAGGTAATTGCAACTATAAACCGGAATTATAATGTGGCAATCGAAATTAAAAACAAGAACCTAAACGCACTCAAAATAAATGCCTATTTCAAAGAACTCTCTGCAGATCAGGTAGTGGCTTTGGTATGCAATATTGTAAATGCTGAATACAAAGTAGAAGGCGGTGTGTATAAAATACAATAGGTTTTTGTGAAAAGTAAAAAGTGAGAAATAAAAGTGAGAAAATCTGAAATCTAAAAGTCTAAAATCTAAAATTAAAAAACTATGAATGAAAAACAAAAGCGGTACGTCGTAAAGTTTCAAAGCATTAAAAAAGCTATGTTGGCAAAAGTAATCTTATTTATTGCTTTGTTTTTTACCGGATTAATAAACGCCGAAAACATTGATTTCGATAAAAAAGTAACTTTAAAAGTAGAAAATGAAAGTTTAAAGAATGTTTTTCAAAAAATTGAAAATCAGGCTAATGTACATTTTATGTACGAATCCAATCAAGTTAATACCAACCAAAAAATCAGTTTAAAACTTACTAATGTTTCGCTTGAGCAGGCATTAGACAAAATATGCGGCAATTTTTCGCTTAAATATGAAATTGTAAGCAACAATATCGTTATCAAAAAAACACAAAAAGTAGTTTCTGCAGATGATCAAAACAAAATTATAGTTTCTGGAACCGTTTACGGCGGAGACGATAATATGCCTTTACCAGGTGTTGGAATTAAAGATAAAGGTTCTAATGCAGCGGGAACAACAGATTTCGACGGAACTTTTAAATTGGAAATCAACGCATCTGAAGCTAATTTAGTTTTCTCGTATGTAGGATATGTTACGCAGGAAGTAAAAGTAAGCCAGACAAGCACTATTACAGTAAAATTACCAGCCGATATGAAACAGCTTCAGGAAGTTGTAGTAATGGGGTATGGAAGTGTAAAAAAGAACGAAGTTCTGGGAGCTGTAGGTTCTGTTTCCATGAAAGAAACTTCTAGCAGAACTTACAATAGTGCAGCCGAATTATTGCAGGGAACTGTTGCGGGTGTTACGGTTATTAATGACGGTGGTGACCCAACTGCATCGCCAACAATTAATATTCGTGGTATTGGATCTTTAAATGCTGAAACTCCGCTAATCGTTTTAGACGGAATTATTTACAGCGGTTCATTAAATACTATTAACCCAAATGATATTGCTTCGATAAGTGTTTTAAAAGATGCGGCATCGGCGGCGATTTACGGAGCAAGAGCTTCTGGAGGGGTAATTTTAATTACTTCGAAAAAAGGAATCTCAGACAAAATTAATGTTGATGTCAATTTTCAGGGAGGTTTTCAAAATGTAGCAAAAAAACTGGAGGTTTTAAATGCAGCAGAATATGCTGATGCAATGAATACAGCTCGTGATAACGCAGGATTACCAAGAATTCCGGCTTTTGATCCCGCATTTGAACCAACTGCAAGAACTACAAAAACAAACTGGATGGATGAAATTTTCCGTACAGGACAAATAAACGATTTATCGATTTCTGTAAACGGAAGAACTGAAAAATCTAATTTCTTTCTTTCTGGAAGTTATAGAAAAAATGAAGGGATTTTGCTAAATACTTATGGAGAGCGTTATACAGTTAGAGCGAATTCATCTTTTAAACTGGCACCTAATTTTACAATTGGTGAGAATCTTTCGTACTCATTAACAGACGGACAGACAGCTAATACTTCAAGTTCGTATACAGGAGCAATTCAAGCGGCAATTTTATATCCGCCAAACGCAACTATTTACAGAGAAGACGGTTCAGGACAATTTGGAGGAGTTCCTGAAAAATATATTGGTTCTTATGGAGACGTTATCAATCCGGTAGCGTATTTGAAAAGATTAGACAATAAAAATCCAATTTCTACCATTTTGATTAATCCTTATGCTGAATGGGAAATTGTTCCGGGCTTAAAAGTAAAATCTAACTGGGGATATACCAGAATTCAGGATAATGCAACAGATTTTACGGTAAAAGTTACAGAGCCGGGAAAAATATTTGATTTCAATAGATTGACATTGAAAAACTTAACCGTTACGGATTTATTAAGCGAACAGACTATTTCTTATGAAAAATCATTTGGAAAACATAATCTTAAAGCTTTAGCGGGATATACATACCAGGAAACTAAAAAAGATTTTTATACTGTTGAAGGAACTGGTTTTGATAACGAAGATCCATCACAGCGTTATTTATTGAATGCAAAATTAATTCAGCAGACAGCAGCCGGAAGATCAGATGAAATTATTTCTTCTTATGTAGGAAGAATTAATTACGATTTCAATCAAAAATATTTAATCTCAGGAATTGTTCGTCGTGACGGAACTTCAAAATTATTAGAAAATAACCGTTGGAAAGTATATCCGTCAGTTTCGGCAGGATGGTTAATTTCTGAAGAAGAATTCATGAAAGGTCTAAACCCAATTGTAAGCAATTTAAAATTACGTGCAAGCTGGGGACAAATAGGAAACTTAGGAAACCTTGGACCCTATCAGTTTAGTGTTCCTTTGGTGCAGACTCAGGCTTTAATTGGAGCAGTGCCATCAATTAATTATGGTTATGCTGAAAGCGAATTATCAAACCCGAATTTAAAATGGGAAAGTTCTGAACAGACCAATATCGGTTTAGACTTCACAATGCTGAATAATACTTTGGTAGGATCTGTTGATGCTTATGTGAAGAAAAACAAAGACATGTTGGTTCGTGACCAATTACCGGGAGTTTCAGGAACACCGCAAGGAAGAATTGTTAACTCTGGAGATGTTGAAAACAGAGGAATTGAGGTTAGTTTAACGTACCAGAAAACCCGCGGAGAATTTAAATATGATGTTACTGCAAATGCCGGATTCTTAAGCAACAAAATTGTTTCTATTAAAGACGATTTAAATTCATTAGAGCCTCTGGGTTTAAGCAGAGTTCGTAGTTTACCATTAGCTAATATCTATCAGGTTGGAAGCCCGGTTGGTGCTTTCTACGGATATGAAACTGACGGTTTATTCCAAAGTAATGAAGAAGCAAAAGCGTATGTAAACAAAGATGGTGTGGCATATCAGCCAAACGCAGTAGCGGGAGATATCAAATTTAAAGATGAAAACGGCGACGGTGTAATCAACAACAGCGACAGAAAAGTATTAGGAAGTCCGTTTCCAAAAACAACTTACAGCTTAAATGCTAATTTCAGATACAAAGGTTTCGATATGAATATCTTTTTCAGCGGAGCAGCAGGAAACAGTGTTTTCAATGCTGTAAAACATACAGGTTTAAACGCTTCTTTCCCAGGGTACAACTTATTAGCTGATTCTAAAGATGCGTGGTCGCCAACAAACAGAGATACAAATGTTCCGGTTCTTTCATCAACAGATAACAATAACAACTTCGGGCGTATTTCAGATTTGTATATTGAAGATGCATCTTTCTTAAGATTAAAAAATCTTTCTCTTGGGTACACAATTAAAGAAAGCTGGTTAAACGGAAAAGCAAAATTGAGATTCTTTATTTCTGGACAAAACCTATTTACAATTACTAAATATTCTGGAATGGATCCTGAAGTAGGACTTAAAAACTTTGGAATGGATTTAGGCAGATATCCGCTTTCACGTATTTATATGACAGGTGTTAACGCAACTTTTTAAAAAATAAAAACAACACACAATGAAAAAAATAAGTCTTTTATTATTGAGTTTTACGCTTTTAGTCGGCACAACGGCTTGCGAAAGCGAACTTGATGTTGTACCGCAGGGAGCACCTTCGAGCGGGAATTTCTGGAAAACTCCGGCAGACGCAAAGGCTGGTGTAAATTCAATTTACGCTTTGTATTCTGATGATAATATGTACGGCCGCGGTTTCTTTTGGCTGAACAATGCCAGCGATGACATCGGAACAAAACCAAGACAAAACGCAGAACGTATTAAAAACTTTATTGTTGATGGTGCAGAATCAGATACCAAAGATATCTGGAGAATTCACTACGAAATCATGAAACGATGCAACGACGTAATTCGTAACATTCCAAATATTCCTTTAGATGAAAAAACTAAAAACGGAATGTTGGGCGAAGCTTATTTCAATCATGCAGTAATGCATTTAGAATTGGCTTACCATTATGGAGACGATCGCGCGGGAATTCCAATTCAGGACAGAGAAAACCCAACAAACGTTTACGTGCCGCGTGCTAAAAACGTTGCAGAAAACTACGCATATATCGCTGCCGATTTAATTAAAGCAGCTGATTTACTGCCTTATTTTAATGAACTTTCGGCAGATAATTACGGGCGCGCTCATAAAACTGCCGCATGGGCTTATTTAGTTCGTACGTATTTGTATGCAAAAGACTGGGACAATGCTATAAAATATGCCAATATGATTGTAGCAAGCGGTAAACACAAACTGCTTGATAATTATGAAGATGTATTTAAAATTAAAAACAACTGGTCTACAGAATATATCTGGTCTGTAACATCAAGTGCCGAAAATACCTCTTTGGGTTCTATTTTTCCGGGAGTTTGTTTAGAAGATAAAGGCTGGGGAGTTTACAATGGCTGGGGAAATTTTTATCCAACAAAAGAATTGTTTGATACCTATGATCCAACTGATAAAAGAAGAAGCGCTACAATACTTCAAAAAGGCGATAAGTTTGTTTATTTTGGAGAAGAAGTAACTTTTAACGAAGGTGCTCATATTGTAAGCTCAAGTAACAGAACAGGTTATCAGTTTAAAAAATACATGGAGCCGTTTAGTTATCCAAAAACGACTTCAGGAGGAATTGATATTCGTTATGTAAATGCCAACGGAGATAAACCTTCAACAGCTTTAAACGTACCGCTTTTACGTTATGCCGATGTAATTTTAATGCTGGCTGAGGCAAAATTAATGAAAGGACAAAATGCCGATACTGAAATCAATATGATTCGTCACCGTGCTGGTCTTGGAGATCTTTCTGGAGCAACCATGACCGATTTAAAAAGAGAAAGAAGATGTGAGCTGGCAGGTGAGTGGACTGATCGTCATTTTGATTTAGTGAGATGGGGAGATGCTAAAGAAACTTACGCAAAACCATTGCACCATTATGACGGAAGTGTAATTTATCCGGCACGTAATTTCAACCCTGCAATTCACCATGTTTGGCCAATACCGCCAGATGAAATTGCAGTAAGCAAAGGCGCTTTGACTCAAAACCAAGGCTGGTAATTAAGCAAAAGTAGTTTAGTTTGTTGTTTATTTTTTTTTACGCTGCAGACTTGTTGTGGAGTCTGCAGGCAGTAAAAAAATATTACAGCATTTAATATCATAAAAACCAGTCTTTTTAAAGGACTGGTTTATGTTTTCGAATTAATTTCTAAAAGTTACCTACGGCTTTAGAAAAATAAAACCCATTTTCGATGAAAAAAATAATCACCCTTTTTTGCCTCCAGCTTTTTGTATTCGTGCAGGCGCAGGAATACACATCATCAAACATTCATTCTCATAACGATTATGCCAGTGCGCTTCCGTTTTACGGAGCTTATTCTAACGAAGCAGGCGTTATTGAGGCCGATGTATTTTTAGTAAACAATGAATTGTTTGTTGCCCATACATCAAAAGAAATTGCACAGCATAATACATTAAAAAGTATGTATTTGGAACCGCTTTCTGCTAAATTAAAGAATCTGGGCTCAAAAGCATATCCAGGCAATAAGCCTTTAATTTTAATGATCGACATTAAATCTGATGCCGATTCGACTTTAAAAGTAATTGCACAGCAGTTAAAAACTTATCCTGATATTACAGTAAATAAAAACATAAAAGTGGTTATTTCAGGAAACAGACCAAACCCTGCACAATGGAAAGACTATCCGGAGTTTATTTATTTTGACGGAAGACTGAATGAAAACTATACTGCAGATCAATTAGCAAGAGTTGAAATGATCAGTGAAGATTTGCATGAATTAACCGTTTGGAACGGAAAAGGAGTTCTAACACAAGCCGATTTAGAAAAAATCCAGTCAACGATTAGAAAAGTTCACAATCAGAATAAAAAAATACGTTTTTGGGCTACTCAGGATAATGTAAATACCTGGATGACTTTAATGAACCTGAAAGTTGATTTTATAGGAACAGATAATGTGGCAGAATTAACGCATTTTATCAACAATATCAAATCAACATTTTATCAAAATACAGAGTTTCATGAGGCGTATGTTCCTAAAAATGCATCGGCTTTCGCCAAAAAGAAACCAAAAAATGTTATTCTTTTAATTGGAGACGGAATGGGGTTAACGCAGATTTACTCTGGTTACACAGCGAATAAAGGACAGTTAAGCCTTTTTAATATTCCTACGCAGGGATTTTCGATAACCAAAGCATCAGACAGTTATATTACAGATTCTGCTGCAGGCGCAACGGCAATGGCAACAGGACATAAAACCAACAACAGATTTATAAGCGTTGACGAAAGCGGCAAAACATTAGAATTAATTACACAGCAATTAGCTAAGAAAAATTACAAAACCGCTATTATTTCGGCAGGAAATATTACAGATGCTACTCCGGCCGCTTTTTATGCACATCAGCCGGAAAGAAGTTACAGTGAACCAATTGCTTTTGATTTCCTGAGTAATCCATCGGATATATTAATTGGAGGCGGAACAAAAGAGTTTAAGGCCAGAAAAGACGGAAAAGATTTGTCTAAAACCCTGACCGAAAAAGGATATACTTTCTCTGATAAATTCAGTTCTTTGGATACAATCAAAAACAGCAGATTTGTGGTTTTAGAAGATGCAGCAGTAGTTTCTATGAAAAACGGAAGAGGTGATTTTTTAACCAAATCATTTGCCAAGACAGTCAATACTTTTTCTAAAACAAAGAATCCGTTTTTCATTATGGCCGAAGGTGCTCAAATCGATTACGGCGGACACAGCAATAATGTAGAATATGTGGTTCGCGAAATGCTTGATTTTGACAAACTAGTAGGGCAGGCGATGGAATTTGTAGACCATAATCCAGAAACACTTTTAATTGTAACAGCAGATCACGAAACAGGCGGATTATCTTTAATTGACGGAAGTATCGAAAAAGGTTATGTTCACGGAAGTTTTAGTACAAACGATCATACAGCAGTTCCGGTTCCGGTTTTTGCTTACGGAGCAGGTGCTCAAAACTTTTCAGGAGTGTATCAAAACACAGCGATTTATACGAAGATTTTAGAATCGCTTTCAATAAAATAATTCAATATTTTTCAAATAAAAAGCCCTTGTTAATGCAGGGGCTTTTTGTTTATATTTTCGATAATAAGATCAATTCGCTGTTGAAGTGTTAAATCGCCTGAAATCTTTAAAACAGGGAAATCAATAGAATTTAACCAGTTTTCGTGAGCTTGAAAATTTCTGCTGGCAATTCCGGTGTTGTTATCATAATCTGCAGCCCATTCCATAAAGTCTTCAAACTGTTTTATGCGGTCAGGATTGGTATAAATTACATTTCCATATCGTTCAAATTCTCTTTTTTTCAGTCTTTCCATTCTAATTTGCGGCGGAATCCATAAATATACAACCAAATCAAAATCAGGAAAAACATTTTCTCCCCATTGAAAAATAGAACCGCCCAAAATCCAATTCTCAGAATTTTCAAGATCCGATTTTATTTTAGAATTTCTTTCTTCAGGATTTCTCCTTAAAGTAAATGGAACATCTGATTTTTCCCAGAAATAGTCATCACTGTCAAAATATCTATAAGCAAGTTTTTCTGCTAATGCATTTCCTGTTGTGGTAACACCGCTTCCTGATGCACCAAAAATATGAATCTTCATTTTTTATAAATATTTAGCGGGTCAATATTACAAAACTTTTCAAAGCAGTTTAGTCAAAAAAATCATGTTTTGTATTAAAAAAATACCTTCAAAAATCGGTTGTAAATTAGCTTCTTCATTATACTATTTAGTATGATTAAAAATTACCTGAATACAGGTAATTTTTTGTGTTAATTAATTGATAATTAAATATTTAAGTTTTGTTGTTTTTGATTTAACAAAACAAAAGAAATGTTTTTCCTACTTTTATGTCGATTTTTTAACAAAAGGTATCTTCTTAAAATACTGGCACTTAAACATTAATCTATGAAGAGAAAACTACTTATTGGATTGCTATTTCTGTTTAGCAGTCTATCTTTATTATCGGCCAAAAACAATTTAAATATTCCCATTCCGGATTCAGAATATCAGGCTTTGGTAGATTTTTATAAAGCTACCGGAGAAGCCAGCTGGACGAACAAATGGAATACGAGAGAAAATAATCTGCATGAAGTAGCCTGGTATGGCGTTACGGTAGAAAACGGACACGTTACTGCTATCGATCTTAACAATACCAGTAACATTTCTGGTTCTATTCCAGCTTCATTTGGTAATCTGAAATATCTTAAATCGCTTTCTCTGTATGGAGGCGGTTATGCAAAAGATTTCAGCACGACAGATTTAAATGTTTTTTCAGAATTAGAAGCATTAGAAACGCTGGATTTAAGATACACCAAGTTAAAAGGCGTAATTCCAACATCGTGGTCAAAATTAAAAAAGCTTCAAACCCTTTATTTAAGTAATAATAACATTACTGGATTATCAGCAGGGTTTGGGCAGATGGAAAGTCTTGTAACTGTTGATCTTTCTCAAAACCAGATTACAACTTTAATTAAAGAATTAGAGAACTTAACGGCTCTTAGAAACTTAAATGTAACTTATAATAAAATTGCCACAGTTACAGCTTTACTGCCTAATATAGTAAGTCTTAGTATACAGTATCAGACACTTGGTCTTGAAAATATAACCTACAGAGGAACCGACTTAAAAATAGGCAATCTGCCTGGTGTAGTTTCGTACAGCAGAACAAAAAATGATTTTACCGCCAGACCAAAATTTGCTCTTTATGTGAGAGGATATGAAATTGCCAATAATATTGCAATGTCTGCCGACGGAAGTATCACAATTTCGGCATCTTATCTTTCTTCTTTAAAAAACGGTGATGAGGTTTACCTCTATCAGCAATACGATTATGACACAGGAGCTGTATCGAATTACAGCCGAATTTATTTTACAAATGTACAGGTTAACCAGCCGGCGGTTTCATCAATAGAATATCAGGCATTAGTTGATTTTTACAATGCCATGGGCGGCAGTAACTGGAATTACAAATGGGATATTAACGAAAACAATTTGAATCAGGGTGCATGGACAGGTTTAAGTATCGAAAACGGACATGTTACAGGTTTAGATTTAGGAAATACAAGCAGTGTTTCGGGGTCAATTCCGGCTTCATTTGGAAATTTAAAGTATTTAAAGAATCTTTCGCTTTATGGTGGAAATTATTCAAAAAACCTAAGCACAACAGATTTAGGCGTTTTATCTGAATTGCAATCGCTTGAAACATTAAATTTAGAATATTGCAGAATTTCGAGTGCAATTCCGTCTTCATGGAGTAAATTAAAAAAACTAAAAACCATCATTATATCTGGTAACACTATTGCAGGACTGCCTGAAGAATTGGGCGAAATAGAAAGCTTAGTTACATTAGAGGCAAACAACAACCAGATAAAATCGATTCCTGCTTCAGTAGGAAATCTCGCGAATCTGGTTACCTTGAATTTATCCTACAACCAGATTACGACATTAGTAAAAGAACTGGAAAATGTAAATACATTAAGAACATTAAACATTAACAGCAACAGTATATCGGTTGTTTCTGCGTTGTTAAGCAGTACGGTTAATTTAAATCTTACTTCTCAAAACATAAATGTTGAAGGCATTATTTACACAGGTTCTGATTTAAAAATAGAAACACTGCCAAATACAACGTATTACAACAGAACCAAAAATGATTTTTCTTCCAGAAGAAACTACTATGTATACGTGGGAGGAAATCAGGTAGGAAATCTTATCACGGCAGCGGCAGACGGCAGTGTTATAATTCCGGCATCTTATTTATCTTCAATAAGAACAGGAGATCAGTTTTATTTGTATCAAAATTACGATTATAACGAAGGAGGTACTGCCCATTATTCAAGAATCAATTTTGTAAATGTAAAAGTAGAGCAGCCACAAATCCCGGATGCAGAATATCAGGCTTTGGTTGATATTTACAATGCCATGGGAGGTGCAAACTGGAACAACAAATGGGATGTTTCATCAAATAATCTGCATGAAGGAGCTTGGTATGGCGTGAGCATTGAAAACGGACATATTACAGGATTAAGTTTTAATAATACCTGGAACGTTTCAGGAACAGTTCCGGCTTCTATAGGAAATCTTAAATATTTAAAAAATCTTTCATTTTATGCAGGAAGCTACAGCAAAAATTTAAGCACAACCGATTTAAACGTTTTTTCTGAATTAGAATCTTTAGAAACTTTAGATCTTCAATACAGCAAAGTAAAAGGCGATATTCCGGCTTCATGGAATAAACTGAAAAAACTAAAAACAGCCTATTTAGGTTATAATACTTTAACTGCTTTACCAGAAAATATTGATGCTATGGAAAGTCTTGTAACTCTTGGAGTACAAGGCAACCAGTTAAAAAGCATTCCGGTTTCTATAGGTAATCTGACTAAACTTGTAACTTTAGAATTATCAGATAACCAGATAGAAGTTCTTATAAAAGAATTGGAAAACATTAGCACGCTTAGAACTTTAAATCTTCAAAGTAATAATATAAAAGATGTCAAAGCATTGCTAAACAGTAATGTAAGTCTAAATCTTCATTATCAAAATATAAATGTAGAAGGACTAATTTATACCGGCGTAGATTTAAAAGTCGAAACACTGCCTAATCCTGTTTATTACAACAGAACAAACAACGATTTTACAGCCAGAAGAACCTTTTCGGTATATGTAGGAGGAAATCAGGTGGGCAGTACAATTACTGCAGACGAAGACGGAAGCATTGTAATTCCGGCATCTTATTTATCGTCTATTAAAACCGGCGATTTGTTTTATTTGTATCAGCCTTATGATTATTATAACGGAAGTGTTACTAATTATTCAAGAATCAACTTTGTAAATGTAAAAGTAGACCAGCCAAAAATTCCGGATGAAGAATATCAGGCATTAGTTGATTTTTATACTGTTATGAATGGTACAAACTGGACAAATAAATGGAATGTTGCCGAAAACAATCTTCATGAAGGTGCATGGTATGGCGTAAGTATTGAAAACGGACATATCTCAGGACTTAACCTTAACAATAACAGTTCAGTAAGAGGAGCGATTCCGGCTTCGATTAAAGATTTAAAATATCTTAAAACTTTATCTCTTTACGGCGGAAGTTACAGCAAAGATTTTAATACCACAGACTTGGCAGTTTTATCTGAACTTGAAAACCTGGAATATTTAGATTTAAGATATACCAAAATTAAAGGTGATATTCCTGCTTCATGGAACAAATTAAAAAAGGTAAATACACTTTATCTGGGCTACAACGCACTTACGGCTTTGCCGGAAGATTTTGGAGGAATGGAAAGTCTGGTAACAGTCGATTTGGCTTCAAACGAAATAAAAGTAATTCCGGCTTCGACAGGAAATCTGGCTTCTTTAAAAACTTTAGATTTATCGTATAATAAAATTGAAGTGCTTATTAAAGATTTGGAAAAAAACACAGCTTTAACGAGTCTGAATTTATCGAATAATAAAGTTGGCGTAATTCAGGGAATGTTGACAAACCGCGTAAGCTTGAATTTAAATTATCAGACTTTAAGCGTTGAGAACTTTTTATATGAAGGAACCGATGTTAAAGTGAGCAATCTTCCAAGCACTATTCTTTACAATAAATCAAGCAACGATTTTTCTGCTCAAAGACCCTTTAGATTGTATGTAAAAGGTGAGCAGATAGGAAGTAATATTACAGTTGCCAGCGATGGAACAATTACAATTCCGGCAGATTATCTGGCAACTTTAAAAACCGGAGATGAATTGTATTTATATCAGCCTTATGAAGGATCTGAAGCTTCTCCAAACTACTCTAGTGTCTATTTTACCAACGTAAAAGTAGATCAGCCAAAAATTCCAGATGCAGAATATCAGGCTTTGGTAGATTTCTATAATGCCATGAATGGGGCAAACTGGAACAATAAATGGGTAACGGCAGAAAACAATCTGCATGAAGGAGCGTGGTATGGCGTAAGTATTCAAAACGGACATATTACAGGATTAAACCTAAACAATAATTCGAATGTTTCCGGAGCAATTCCGGCATCGTTTGCCAATTTAAAATATTTAAAAAACCTTTCTTTATTTGGAGGAAATTATACAAAAAATCTAAGCACAACTGATTTAGGAATTATTTCAGGCCTTGAATCTTTAGAGATTTTAGATCTTAGATATACAAGGTTAAAAGGTGTTATTCCATCGTCATGGAGCAAACTGCAGTCATTAAAAACGTTGTATTTAAGTAATAATAACATTGAAGATGCAGATGAAGCCCTGGCACATTTACCTCTTTTAAAAACAGTAGATTTTAGTTATCAAACCATTACAATTCCAACTATCGAGGTAGGAGCAAACGAACTGGTTATAAACCTGCCGGTTTTATCAACTTTTTTGTTTAATACTAATGGCGGTGTTATTAATAATAAAAACTATTTTACACTTTACATTAATGGTGTTAATAAAGCCTCAAATTATTCTAACAGCGAAGGAAAATTAATCTTCAAAGACATAGCTTTATTTGGAATTAAACTAACTGACAAAATCAGCATTCAGCAGAATGATGGTACAGCACAGCAAACTACTATTAATTATACTCAGGTAGTTTTTGGAAAACCATTAACAGATGAAGAATTTGAGATTTTGAAAAAAATCTACGCGAGTACAAACGGAACACAGTGGACTCAGAAATGGGATATTTCGCAAAATAAACTTCATGAAATAAGCTGGTACGGAGTTGGAACAAAAGACGGACACGTTGTTTCGTTGAGTTTATCTGCCAATAATCTATCAGGATCGCTTCCTGCTGAGTTGTCTGATTTAACGCATTTAGAGACTTTAAACCTGCAGTCGAATGCCATTGAAGGGGCTCTGCCGTCTGATTTAGGAAGGCTGACCAGTTTAAAAACACTTAATTTACAATCGAACAAATTTACAGGAACACTGCCGGTTTTATCGGGAATTTCAGGATTGAAAAAACTTTCAATTGCAGGAAATACTTTCAAAGGAACAATTCCGGGGCATTTCAATGATTTCGAAAATATCGAACAAATTGATCTTTCAAACAATGGTTTTGATGCTTTAGAAAGACCATTTACTTACGATCTGGCTAAAGTTTACATTAATTTAAGAGGACAGGTTATTGCCAAAGATGAATATCTTTATTTAAAAGGCGACGAAATAGTTGTAGATCTTCCAGCAATTACAACTTATAATGAAACCACTCAGGATTATTCAGGACAATACCAGTTTGAACTGCAGGCTAATAATTTCAAAATTTCTGAAGCCACAGTTTCAGGTAATACCATAACATTCCCAAATATTTCTGTGGCGGGTATACCTGCGGGTGCAAAAATTGCAATTTGGCAGAAAAACGGAACTTCGCAGGGAACTTATGTTCAATTTAAAGGAATTGCCGATGGTTCTGAAACGCCTTTAATTGCCGAAGAATATGATGCTTTAGTGGCATTTTTCCAAAGCGCAGGCGGAACAGGATGGAAAGAAGTCTGGGATACATCATCAAACAATCTTCATGAAAAGAAATGGAAAGGTGTAACGACAAACGACGGACACGTAATATCTATTAATCTTCCTGATAACAACTTAACCGGAAATATCAGCCCGGAAATTGGAAAATTCAGCGAACTGCAAAACCTAAATCTGGCTAAAAATAAACTAACAGGAACAATCCCTGAAAGTGTATCAAAAATAACCAAGCTAAAAACAGTTGACCTTTCAGAAAACGAACTGACGGGAATTGATGCTGCGTTTTTACCAGCAGTGAATTTTAAAATTGACCGTCAGAAAATTAATTTGGGAGAACTGCCTTTAACATTAAATGCTGTTTTAAAAGATCAAAAAATCAACCGTTACGATCATACCAATTCGATTTTTAATGCCACTCAG
The DNA here is from genome assembly GCF_000016645.1 of Flavobacterium johnsoniae UW101. Lineage (NCBI taxonomy): Bacteria > Pseudomonadati > Bacteroidota > Flavobacteriia > Flavobacteriales > Flavobacteriaceae > Flavobacterium > Flavobacterium johnsoniae. The sequence continues at coordinate 3,876,656 of NC_009441.1, read as the reverse complement.
TCGTATAACATGACTTTGAAGGATTATTTCCAAATGGTTACAGTTCCTGAAGACGGCATTAAACTGACCAATATTTTAAGCGAATGGAATGTGCCAAACAACCAGACTTTAGAATTAAGACAAATCGCCGGATCTGCCAGAAACAGTGTACTAACGTATACCATAACGTACAGAGAAGGAGATTCTAATTTAGACGGAATTGTAAATATTCTGGATATTCAATCGACTTTGAATTATACATTAAGCCAAAAACCAAAATTCTTTAATTATGGTGCGGCAGATATCAATAAGGATAAAAACCTAAACGTACTGGATATTATTTCATTGATTAATAAAATCCAGTCCGGAACACTTGAAAATCCTGCAAGCGCAAAACGTATGGCTTTTACGGACAATGAAGATGTTGTTTTAAGTATTGAAGATAATACGCTTTTTATCGACAATCAGTCGGTTTCGACAGCAGCATTTGATATTCGTTTAAAAGGCGGCAGCAAAGCACAGACAGAAGAGCTTCTTTCTGGTTTGGGTTATACGGTTTCAGTCGCAGAACGTCAGGGCGAAATTAGCATTGTAGGTTTCTCTATGGATAAATCACTTTCACGAAAACAAGCTATTGCAAAAGTATCAGCTCAAACAGAAATTTTATCTGCCGTGATTTCAAATACAGAGGCAAACGCATTGACCTATAAAATTTCTAAAAATTTGGGTGTTGACGATAGTAATAAAGACAATGCAATTGCGCTTTCAAATTATCCAAATCCATTTACGGATCAAACTGTAATTCAATATCATTTACCTGAAAATGAAGACAAAGCGACACTAAAAGTTTTTGATACAACCGGAAGAACTGTTTACATACAGTCTGATCTTGATGCATCACAAGGAAATCATGAATTTACTTTTCAGCGAAGAGATCTTGCATCGGGAATCTATTTCTATACCATCGAAATACAAAATGGAGCAAAACCTGCCATTTTTAAAGGAAAAATGTTAATACAATAAACTCACCAAAATGATATCTAACGAATTGAAAACAATGAAAATAAAACCTTTTTTGGTCTTTATCTTGCTATTTTTAGGAACATTCATGCAGGCGCAGAATAGTTTAAAAGTATTAAATGTATCTGCCGGGCCTGGCGAAAAATCAGCTGTTGTAATTGATTTGGCTAATGCCGATGAAGTAGTAGGAGCTGAGTTTACGCTGACTGTTCCGCAGGGATTAATTGTAAGCGAAAAAGACACTAAAATTATCGAAAGCCGTAAAGGCGATCATGCCATTTATGTCAATATCGAAAAGAATAATCCGCGAAATTATCACTTTATAGTTTTGTCGCTTACAAGCACATCTTTTAAAGGAAACAGCGGTGCTTTATTAGAAATTCCAATCGAAATCCCGTTAAATTATACATCGGGACAAACACACAATTTAGATTTATCTGGTGTTGTTTTAAGTTCTAAAAATGCAGTTGACATTGGTTCAAATCACGTAAACGGAAAACTGACAATCGCAAATGCACAATATCCGGATTTAACGATTTCCGGAATCACTACAGCCGAATCTAACATTACTCCTGATGGGAAAATTAATGTTTCATGGAAAGTTGACAATATTGGAGATCGTATTGCTTCTGGCGGATGGATCGAGCAGGTAAGTATTGTTTCTGATCAAACCGGATTAGAATACAATCTGGGAACGGTATCTTATAATGAAGATTTAGATAAACAAAAATCAATAAGCCGAAATGCAGTATTTAACCTTCCGAAAGTTTTAGGGATTGAAGGAAACGTTAAAGTTAAAATTAATATTATAGCAAATACCGCAGTAAAAGAACCAGAGTCTTTAAAAGCAAATAATAAAGTTACTGCGGCAAGTTCAATTTTACTTGAAAAGCGTTTGTTTTTAACTTTAGATAAAAAAACTATTGATGAAAATTCAAATGAAGTTATCAGAGCAACGCTGACGCAAAGCGGTGACAGAAGCAGTGATAAAACCTATACTTTAGCAGCTTCTCTGACTTCACAGCTTCAGTTTGATGCATCGGTAAAAATAGTAAAAGACCAGTCGTCGGTTGTTTTTTATATTAAACCAATTGACAATTCAGATAACGACGGAAACAGAACGGTATCTTTAACTATTTCAGGAAATGAGTATCCTGCCGTTTCAGATGCTATTGAAATTATTGATAACGAATTTTCAACGATTACTTTAACTCCGTCTAAAATTACAGCAACAGACGGCGAAACAATTACGGTTACTTTAGAAACCGGTTTTGCTAAAACAAAAGATGTAAAATTTACCATAACAGCAGATCAAAGCTCTCGCTGGACCGTTCCGGCAGAAGTTACGCTTCCTGTAGGAAGCAAAACAACTTCGTTTACGATAACAGTAAAAAACAATAAAGTTCCTGAACAAACGGTAACTGGAAAACTAATTTTGAGGGCAGAAGGATTTCAGGCAGGAAATACAGAAGTTATTTTAAAAAGCTCAAATGTTCCGGCTTTTGAATTGGAAATTGCACCGCAGACCATTTCAAAGAGCGATGGCGTTTATGCAACTTATGCCACATTAAAACGAATTAATAAATCAGAAATCAGCACTGCAGTACGCTTAAAAGCAAGTATTGCCAATGCATTGATTCTTCCGGATGTTATTGATTTTCCAGCCAATGTAAATTCAAAAAGGTTTAATATTGGAGCTGTAAACAATGGCATTGTAGACGGAACAAAAGTGGTTAATGTAACCGCAGAGGTTTATTCTTCAGCTTGTAACTGCAGCTTTCCGGCAGGAGAAGGAAGCAGTGCCGGTAAAGACATTACGATTCTGGACAGCAACGGACCAGCCTTAATTGTAAAAGCCAATCCGGCAACAGTAAAAGCCGGAGTACAAAAAGCAGCAAAAATTACGATTTCAAGAAATACGGTTGATACTTCTAAAGCCATTTTAGTAAAGTTATCATCTGATTCTCCTACAATCGTTTCAATTCCGGCAGAAATTTCAATTCCGGTAGGACAAGAAAGTGTTGAGGTAGAAATTAATACGATTATTGATCCATTGAAAACGGGAGACCAAACCGCGCGTATTCAGGCCGAAGCCGAAACTTTCAGTTCAGGATTTGCCTGGATTCTGGTTACAGATCAAAACAAACCAGATGCTGTTGTCAATTCGGTTAAAACAGTTGCTCAAGCCAATGGAGAAGATACAATTGAAATAACAACTTCGATTACCAATCAAGGGTTTGCAGTTTTAACTAAAGGTTCTAAAATAGAATATTTTCTATCTAAAGATAAATTAACTAAAAATGCAATTCTTGTATTTACATCGCAGATTGATACTGATATAGAAGCAGGAAAAAAACTGGATCTTGTAAAATCGATCAAATTACCACAGCAGGCAGGTGACTATTATTTGGTAGCGGCTGTAAATTCAGATCAAAAATTAAATGAGTTATCATATACCAATAACGAAGCATATTCTGCAATAAAATTATTCTCCAGTTACAGTGCCACAAGTACGGTTTCTAAGCCAATCTACAAATCAGGAGAATTGGTTGCCATTACAGGATCGGCTAAAATGGCAAACAACAGTCCGGCAGTAAATAAGGAAGTAGAAATTATCGTTGCATCTGGAAGCTTTACACGTTCATTTAAAGTTAAAACCAATGCATCAGGAAATTTTGCTTACGATTTTGAACCTCTGCAGGCAGAAAGCGGTCATTATACCGTAAGCGCAGGATATCCGGGAACTCAAAATGCAGTTCAGGCAGAATTTGATATTGTTGGTTTTGAATGGATGAACAAACCTTCAGATTATTTGAAATGGGAAGTAGTAACCAAAGTTCCGTACAAAGGAGAATTTGTATTAAAAAACAACAGTAAAACTCCTTTAACCAATATTAAAATAGAATTACCGGCAGATGCAGGATTTACAGTTCAAACAGATGCTTTAACATTAGCATCAGGACAAGAAGCCGTTTTAAGCTATACAATATTGGCAGAAACAGCATCGGCTGAACAAAAATATTATGAAATCAATTTTAATGTAACTTCAAATGAAGGTGCTAAACTTCCGGTTTTAGCGTATTATCATGCAAAAGCACAGACACCAAAATTATTGGCAAATCCGGTAAGCATCAATACCACGATGATAAAAGGAAGCTCTCGTCTTTATGAAGTAACAGTTTCAAATACAGGAGCGATAGACGCAGAAAAAGTAAAAGTTGATGTTCCAAATCTGGAATGGATGAAATTAAAAAGTGCGGCTGTTATTGACAAAATTGCGCCAAACGAGTCTGTAAAAATCATTCTGGAATTAGCACCAACAGACAAACAGCAGTTAAACGTTCCGTTAAGCGGTAACTTAGCTTTAAATCCTTTAAATGGAGGAGGAGTAAGCATACCTTTTAAAATTGAAACCGTTTCAGAAGCAACAGGTTCTTTATTGATCGATGTTGTTGATGAGTACACGTATAATACAGAAAAAGCGCCTCACGTAAAAGGAGCAAAAGTAGTCGTTCGTCATCCGTTTTCTGGTGCAGTTGTAGCAGAAGGATTTAGTGATGATAATGGTATTTTTACCACACCTCAAATTCCGGAAGGATATTATACAGTAACCGTAACGGCAGATAAACACGCTTCTTACCAAAATAACTTATTGGTAGATCCGGGTAAAGTAACGAATCAAAGAGTATTTATTTCGTATCAGGCCGTAAGTTACGAATGGGTTGTAAAACCTACAGAAATTGCAGATGAATACCAGTCTGATTTAGTTGTTAAATTCGAAACAAACGTACCAAAACCGGTAATTGTTATCGATATCGACAATCCTGTTTTAGATTTAAATACAGGAGAAAGCAGAATGAGTTATGCAACTGTAACTAATCACGGTTTAATTGCCCTTTCAAACGTAACTTTTAATGTAGACAGTCAGGGAGATTACAAGTTCAAACTGATGATTGATAAAGTTGATGTATTAAATGCTAAATCGACTATCATTGTACCAATATTGATTACAAGACCGGCATCAACTGGAAAAAGTGCTGCTGCAGGACAAAACTGTAATTATAATTTAATAACAAAAGGAACGTATGTCTGCGAAACAGAACAAAATCTGGCGGCATTTCAGCCTTATTATGTAATAACTTGTACAACACCAACTACACCAGTTGTTGGAGGTGTGCCTAATTTTAATGGAGGAGGTTTTGGACCATTAATTCCTATAGGTACAGCTATTGGAAATATTATTACTGAACTGCCTACTATTTGTACAAATCCTTGTATAACTTCGACTATTAGTGCTGCAATGGGTTGTACGCCATTTGTTCCTTTAACACTTGCGTCATGCCTACTTTCTCTTGCGACTGTTGATAATGATGTAATAAATATAACTTTAGCATTAGGAAGCTGCATTCCAGGTAATGTAGGATGTTATTTTGGACTTGCGTCAATGGCTAAAACTTGTATAGAGCAATTTATGAGTGGTAAAAGCACTCAAAACAGTTTCTTGCAATCTAAATATGAAGACTTTCAGGCAATGGCAGATGCTGAAACAGCCTTAACTAATAGGATAAAAGCATATTTAGGCAATGACAGATTATTAGAAAGCCCTAACTTTCAAAATTTCATGAAAGAAACAGCTTCAAATCTGGATGCTGGAAAACCATTTTCTGCATCAGATATTGCGCTAATTAAAACGAATCTTTCAGGTACAGATATTACAAGTCAGGAAATTGACAGCTTCTGTAATAGATGGAACACTACTTTAGAAGCATGGGGTAAAAATATAAAAGCTCCTAATGCAGAATATCCAAATATTATTAATAAAAATGATATTGAGAACTATGACAGAACCAGAAAAGCATTAGTTGAGCTGACTGCAAAAAGAGGTTTCGTTTCTGCAGCAGAATTGTATCAGAACGATCTGAAAGAAATGGAAGAATATGGTAAAGAATTAGCTTCTAAATCATCTGTTTGTGCCAGCGTTACGGTGAAATTTTCTCAAAAAATCACGATGACAAGAGAAGCATTCGAAGGAACTCTTACATTAAATAACGGCAGTGACGCCAATACAATTAAAGATCTAAACTTAGATTTATTAATTAGAGATGAGGCCGGAAACGATATGACACATTTGTTCCAGATCAATAGAGATGCTTTCCTTAGCGGAACAGGACTTGTAGGACCAAACAGCAGTCAATCTGGAACTGTAATTTTTATACCAACAAAAGAAGCTGCTCCAACTGTAGCTAAATCATATTCTTTTGGAGGAACATTATCATATTTAGATCCAAATACAAGCGAAAGAGTAACGGTGCAATTATATCCTGTGACTCTTGAAGTAAATCCAAGTCCAGATTTGGTAATGCATTATTTTATGCAGCGTGATATTTTAGGAGATGATCCGCTGACAGATAAAATCGAGCCGATTGTTCCGGCAGAAATGGCTTTATTAATTAAAAATGAAGGTTACGGAGTTGCTAAAAATGTTCAGGTAGAATCGGTTCAGCCGGAAATTATCGAAAACAAAAAAGGCCTGTTAATCGATTTTGAAATTATAGGAAGCAACTTTAACAACGAACCAAAACAATTAGGTTTATTAAATGTTGATTTCGGAAATATTGAACCACAAAAATCTGCACTTGGGCAATGGTGGTTTACCAGTACTTTATTAGGACATTTTGTAGAATACGATCTTAAAATAAAACATCTAAGCAGTTACGGAAACAAAAACCTAAGCCTGATTAAAGCTTCGTATGTTCATGAATTAATTAAGAGCGTAAAAGCGTATGGTGCAGGTCAGGATAACATCAACGATTTCCTTGTAAATGATATTGTAGATGCTAATGATACTCCAGATGCTATTTATTATTCAAACGGAGAAAGCGATGAAGTTTATAAAGTGGCCGCAGGAACAGTTTCAAATACTATTTCGCCAAGTCTGCTTACGACAACTTTAACCATGAATTCATCTAAAACAGGATGGAATTATGGAAATACAGCTGATCCTGGATCAGACAAATACAAACTGGAAAGAGTAGTGAGAATAAGCGACAATCTGGAACTGCCAATAGAAAACTTCTGGCAGACACACGTTACGCTAAAAGACGGATTAGAACCTAAGTATGAAAACAAACTTCATTTCCTTGATAAAATTTCGGGATTAGAAAGATATACTTTATACTACACCGTTATCAATACCAATGTACCAAAAGTAGTTTCTTTTGAAAGTCTGCCGTCAACTACTACAAAACCAGTAGAATCTGTTCAGGTAAACTTTAACAAAGCAATTAATCCGGCTACATTTACAGCACAGAATGTTACTTTAATTCATCAGGGAACCAAAGTTCCGTTTAACGATAGTTTTATTGGTAAAGTAAACGATTCTACTTATGTTTTAAATATAAAAACACTGTCTCTTGCTTCCGGGTATTATGAATTAACAGTTCAATGTGCCGGAATTAAAGATTTAGAAGATAATGAAGGAGTAGAAGGTAAAAGTGTTTCATGGATTCAGATAATCGGTGAATTGGGAATTGTTCAGTTTAAAACAGATCAAATCGAAGCGCAGGCGGTAAATAGTGTTGAAATTCAGTTTAATAAATTCGTAAAACCGGTTCAGTTTACAAAAGACAAACTGACGTTAAACGGAAAAGCGCTTGACAACGTTTCAATTGTGACCGAAGATAATTTGAAATACACCATTGTAGGACTGAACGAGTACAACAAAGAAAACGGTCAGTATGAATTAGCGGTTGATTTGCCATCAATAAAAGCAGAAGACAATACTTTTGGTTTAGTGGTTCAAACACAAAAATGGAAAGTAGATATAAGTATTCCTGAAATTGATGCCTTTACGCCGAAATATCAGGGAGCAGTTCACAGCCAGAATGTAACCGATGTTGTAATAACTCTGAATAAACCAATAAGTAGTTTTGATAAAAACTGGGTTACGCTTTACAAAGGAAGTGTAAACTTAAATGCAAATCTAAATGTCACGAAACAAGACGATTTACATTATTTAATTTCAGGTTTAGGAGATTATACACAAGCAGAAGGCGGTTATAAAATTGTAGTAGACCAAACAAGCTTTAAAGATCTTTCAGGCAACTTTGGAACAGGAAATTCGAGTACTATGTGGGAAGTGAAGTTTGGAAAACCTTCGGCACCATCAAACCTTCGTATTACGCCGGATAGAGGAACATCTGCCACAGATAATATTACTTCTGGTAATGATTTGTCGATTGCTTTAACCACAAACGGAAATAAACAAACCGTAGAATTATATGCTGTAACGCCAACCGGAAAAACTCTGGTTAGCAAACAAAATCAGGAAACGGCAAAAGAAGTTTTAATTCCGATAAAAGGATATATTGGTAAAAATACTTTTGAAGCAATAGTATATGATGAGTTTGGAAATGCAAGTGATGCCAGCAGAGTAGAAGTATATATTGATATTGTAGATCTTAATTGTACAGTAACTCCGTTAAGTTCGGCAAACAGCGATTGTTCTGAAAAAGATATTATAAAAGTTGAATTTGCTGATGAAATTATAGCTTCGGCATTAACGAAAAATGATATTATTGTGAAGTCGGGCGGCATCTCAGTTTCTAACGAAAATATCACTTTAACAAAAGTTTCAGATAAAGAATTTGAAATTGGAAACATCGAAAAATTTGCTGGAGATCATTCATTTGGAATTGATTTAACAAAACTGAACAAGAAATCAAGCGGTTTACAAGGAAAAGGAATTGTTTCTGCCAATGTTGAGGTTGGATTAAATAATACAGCAGATATTACAGGTGATATTTTGATTACCAATGATAATACAACAGTAACTTATACCGCAACGCAGTCAATGCAGGCGTATACATGGAATGTTACTGGCGGAGAAATTATCGATCAAAGCAACAACACTGTAATAATTAAATGGACAGAAAAAGGAACTCAGACCTTGTCTCTGAATTATCTGACTCAGGCTTCATGCAGTAAAACAACTTCGTTAGAAGTAAAAGTCGATACGACGTTATCTGTTGATAATCCGGTTTCGGGTAAAAACGGTTTCTTTATTTCTCCAGTTCCAAATGACGGAAACTTTACTTTACATTTAAATGGTGACGAAGGAACATTTGACTTAGTTATTTTTGATGCTAATGGAAAAGCGGTTTACAAACAGCCTAAATTGGAAATCAACAGTAATTTTAGCAAAGAAATTAAAACACATTTAAGAGCTTCTGGAGTTTATTTCTTAATACTGCAAAATGCAGATAAGAGTTACAAAGCCAAGTTTTTAATTAAATAAATTTTTAAAAAGAGATGTCTTAATTGGCATCTCTTTTTTTTTCGCTTATTACTCATACTTGACAACAAGGGTTTTATACCCAAAAATAACCGTTAGATGACAATTTAATTCTTCGCAGCACTCAGGTTCTATAAATTTATTGTGCAAAAAGACCTAATACAAACTACTAAATCAAAGAGTTATGAGTAAAATTATTATTTTAACAGTTGACGGAGGCGGTATAAAAGGAATTATACCTTCTTATTTTCTTTCGCAGATAGAAGCAGCGCTGAATAAATCATGTTATGAAATGTTTGATATAATAGGAGGTACATCGACAGGAGGTATTATTGCCACTGCTTTATCTTCTCCGGTAAATAACAAATTACCATTAACAGCAAGTGAAATCTACGAAATTTACACAAACGACGGCTCTCAGATTTTTGTTTCTCAACCGTCAATTGTACCAGATTATTATTCTTTGTATTATGCCAATGATGGAAACGGAAATGGAGTAGAACCCTTTTTACAGCAGAAATACGGAAACTATACTTTGAATGATGCCAAACAAAACATGGCAGCTTTAGAAAATGCAAGAACAAAACATGTTTTTACAACTAGTTATACTATTAACAGCAGCGGTAACAGTATTCAAAATCCAACTCTGGGACAAGATTACGGTCCTTATTTGTTCAATTGGTATGATGCGGCAAATCCAGGAGATGATTATCAGGTATGGGAAGCAGCAAGAGCAACAAGTGCAGCACCAACTTATTTTCCAGTTGGGAAATTAGGCGGAGGAAGCGCTCCAAATTCTAATGCCAGCGAAAGATGGGCTCTTGATGGCGGTGTAATGTCAAATAATCCTGCAGTTTGGGCAGTGAGCGAAGCTTTTAGAACAAAATTAGCTTCTTCATTAGATGATATAATTCTAATATCTTTAGGAACAGGTTCTTACCCAAGCGGAGCCGGATTGGTTACAAATCATCAGGGACTTCCTGATCCTGATTACGGAAATTGGGGTTTTACACCATGGCTTGCGAGCGATTTAGATGATTTATCGGGAACAGAAAACGGACGTGGTGCTATTGTCAATATCATTACAGAATCGGTTCAATTGGTTTCGAGCCAGCAATTATCCGGATTTCAAAAAGGCGGACTTACGTATTTTAGATTAGAACCTTCTATTACAAGAGAGCAATCCAAAATGGACAATATAGCGCAGTCAAATGTGGATTCGCTGATTGATACAGCAGCAAATTTTTTAAGCGGAGAAGGAAGCGATATTTTTCTCGATATTGTAAACGTATTAAAACAGAATACTTAAAATTAGAATAAACCAACATCCAAAAAAAAGAGTCTTGCAAAATTACTTTGAAAGACTCTTTTTTAATTTTTAGAATAGAACTTTAAATTGTTTCGATATGTTTAATTTAAATTGATTTTTAACCAAAGATTTACATCATCAAACATTTGTTTATTGACCGTATGACCTTCTTCATAAGAATGAAATTCAGGATTTAGGTTTTTTGTTTTCAAAAATTCAGAAGCGTCTAAAGCATATTGATAATTTAAAACAGCATCTTGTTTTCCGTGTGAAATGAAGATTTTAAGTTTTTCAAGACGTTTGTCATCTGCAATAAAGGGTTTGATTTCTGGCAGAAGTCTGCCGCTCATAACTGCAATTCCTTTTATTTTTTCTGGAGCTGTAAGCGAAACGCTGTAACTCATAATACCGCCCTGACTAAATCCCATTAAATAAACCTGATTAGAATCAAAACTGATTTCTGTTTTTAAATCGTCAATAAAATCAATAATCATTTTTCGTGCGTTTTCAGCCTGTTCTGCATTTATTTGAGGTTTTCCGGTTGAAAAATCTACCTGAAACCACGCAAAGCTGTTTGGACCAAAAGTGAGCGGACCTCTTGCTGAAACCACAACAAAATTATCTGGTAATTCTGGAGCAAATGAAAACAGATTTTGTTCATTACCGCCTACGCCGTGCAGTAAAATAAGCAGAGGCGGATTAGTTGTTTGAACTTTGGGCTGTCTTACTACATAATGCAGTTTAGTATTTTTAGTATTCGAATTCATAATGGTAAAACTGAAAATTGAAATTAGAAAAAGGATTCCAAAAGAAATCCAAACCGACTTTTTTATGCTCATGCCTTATCTATTTTGACAGACATCATGTTGAGCGATCCCGCTACAATAGCATCATTAAAAATGGTCGCTTTTTCATCTTTTTCCCTAAGAGATAAAATGTACAATAACGGCATATAATGCTCAGGCGTAGGCACCGCAAGCTGGAATTCTTTTCCTTGTTTATCAAAATTCACTAAAGATTGATGATCTTCTTCAATAATCATTTTTTTCATTTTTTCATTGGCAATATGAGCCCACTCAAAAGCATATCCGGGAAGCATCATTTTGTCCCACGCTGCCAATCGAAGATTATGAACTGAGTTGCCGCTTCCCACAATAAGAACACCTTTGCGTCTTAGTGCAGCAAGTTCTTTTCCTAATTCGTAGTGATAAGAAGCGGGTTTAGTATAATCGATACTCATTTGTATAACTGGAATATCGGCATCTGGATAAAGGAATTTAACAACCGTCCAGCAGCCGTGATCCAGACCCCAGTCATGACTCAGTCCAACAGAAGTTGAAGTGATAATTTTTTGAGTTTCCAGAGCCAGTTCCGGGCTTCCAGGTGCCGGATACTGCACATCAAATAAAGCCTGAGGGAAACCTCCAAAATCATGAATCGTTTCTGGTTTTTCCATCGCCGTTACAAAAGTTCCTTTTGTTTCCCAATGTGCAGAAATACAAAGAATCGCTTTTGGTTTAGGTAATGTTTTAGAAACGTTTTGAAAACCCTGTGTAAAGTTGTTATCGGCCAGAGCATTCATCGGATTACCGTGCCCAAGAAAAAGAACCGGCATTCTTTCAGTTGCTGCAAAAGAATCAGAAACAGTTTTAAGAGAACTGAGTTTCATAGCTGCAGCTCCAATTGGTAAAATTGCCATAGTTTTTAAAAAATCTTTTCTGTCCATTTTATATCGTTATTAGTCGTGTAAAAAGTATCATTTTAAAGAGATACAAAGTTCTGTTTAATAACAGTGGCAGCGGTAACGATTTTCGGAAGAATGGTTGTGTTTTTAAGAAAGCAGTTTTTGCATTTCGTCTCTAAACTCAGTTGGAGTCATGCCTGCTTTGCGTTTAAAGGCGTGTGTAAAATATGTCTTTTCGTTGAATCCGAGTTCGTAACCTATTTCAGCGACATTTTTATCAGTAGTCATTAATAGGTTTTTAGCTTCGGTAAGTTTTCTGGTTTCTATGATTTCTGAAACACTCTGCTGTAAGATATTCTGGCAGATGAGGTTTAAGTTTCTTGAAGTCATAAAAAGTTTTTCAGCATAAAAATTTACATCTTTAGATTCCTTATAATGTTCTTCTAACAATCTCAAGAAGTTTTTAAAAGTCGAACTCTGAATTTTCTTAGACTCGTCATTATCCAGATTCAATTTACGTCGTTCCGATTCGATAATAGTAAACAAAGTACTTAATAATTGTTTAATTACAGAGAGATCCGGAGATTCCTGTACATATTCATCATAAGTCATTTTACACAGCACATCCAGTTTTTCAAAACACTGATTACTCTGTAAACTAATATTTGCTTTATCATGAAAAGAAGCATACAGGCTAAAAGTAGTTTCGGCAATAAATTCACTTTTAAATCGTAAAACCCACATATCACATTCGCCGTTTTTTATAAGCGGTTTTACACGATGAATTTTGCCCTGTGTTACAAAACTTATAAAAGGTGCGTCTATTAATTTGGAACTAAAATCTATAAAATGTTCCAGCTGGCCTTTACTGCCAATAATCAGTTCTTCAAAATTATGTGCATGCGGTTCGTTTACAGACTGCATTATTTTTTCAGACTCTGCGGCTGTAACACGGAACATTTTGAAGATTTCTGTCATGAGGATTAAATTTTGATGGTTAAAGATAATCCATAACTTTGATTTTTGAATACAAAAAATTTTGAAGTTGATATGCAGTAGTAATAAAGAAAGGAAAAACTATTTTTAGTATTCACAAAAGATAAAATATTATCATTTTCATTTAAATGTAATAACAAAGTTTATAAATAGTTCAGAACAAAATCCCCGATATTTGCATCATAAAAAAACACTTCTAATTTTTATGATAAAAATCAACGAAAAACATACATACCCATTCAAAGAAGTTCTTTTCACTTTTGCATTAGCTTCTGAAGCGGCAGAAGTTTTTAAAGACCATACAGCGCTTATAACCGGAATTGGAAAAGTCAATGCTGCTTACGAATTAACGAAAGCCATACAAGTACATAAACCTTCATTAATTGTAAATCTTGGTTCGGCGGGAAGTACACGTTTTAAGAAAGGTGATGTGGTTTGCTGTACCAAATTTGTTCAGAGAGACATGGACGTGCGCGGATTGGGTTTTGAATTATATGAAACGCCGTTATCTGGTTTACCGCCTGTTTTAGAATACGGTTTAGAAATGGAGGATCTTCCAATAGGAATCTGCGGTACGGGAGACAGTTTTGAAATGAAACATTCTGAAACCATTTATGATGTTGTAGATATGGAATCATATGCATTGGCTATGATTGCCATGAAAGAGAATATTCCGTTTTTATGTTTAAAATACATATCTGATGGTGCCGATGATAATGCCGCCGAAGACTGGACTGTTCAGGTTCACAAAGTGGCTGTTGCGTATGGCAGTATTTTGAAATTGAATGTAAACGAGTTAACTTCAAAATAACTCTTAAAAATAAAAAAATCCCATCCGTTAAAACGGGTGGGATTTATAACTGCAGTTTTTAAGTACTAATTCAAAAGTTTACGACCAGTAGCAGCTTCAAGATTAGTTAATTCCTCCTCCTAAAGCCTTGTACAATAAAACCTGTGACTCTGCATTTTTTAATTGAATGTCGACAAAGTCAAGTTCGGCCTGCAGTTTATTTTTTTGGGCATTAATAATTTCCAGATAATTGGCATAACCGCTCAAATACAAATCATTTGAAACGTTTACAGCAATTTCGAGATGTTCAATTTCCTTCGATTTATATTTCAAAACATCAACAAAAGATTCTGTTCTGTGCAGTAAAGCACTGAGTTCATTATACGCTGTTGTAATTGTATTTTGATATTGCAGAAACGAAATCTGCTGTCTTTTATTAGATACAAAAAATTCTTGTTTTATTTGTCCCTTATTAAAAACCGGAGCTGTTAATCCGCCAAGCAATTGCCAGGCAAACGATCCGTTATCAAAAAAAGTTGAAAAAGAAAACGAGTTAAATCCGGCATAACCTCCCAAGTTTAAAGTCGGGAAAAAGGCAGCACGTGCAGCCTTAGCATCGGCATTTGAGGCACGAAGTTCATGATACGCTTCAGATACATCGGGTCTTTTATGAATAATCGAATCTACGCTTATTTTTTGATTTAACACCTCAAGATGACCAGAAAGAAAATCAGAACTTCTGTCGATTTTTCCGCCATATTCCCCTAAAAGATTTAATAACGCTTTTTCAGTTTGGTCAATGCTTAAATTCAGCTGTTCAGCTTCGGCTAAAATATTATTATTCTGAGCATTAAACTGCTGTACAGCCAATTCGGTTGCTTTTCCCACAGATCGTTGTGCCGAAATAATATCAAGCGCTTTTTGTTGTGTTTTGAGGTTTTTATCGTAAATCGAAGCCTGTTTGTCTAAAGCGATCAGTTTATAATACAAATCGGCGACATCGCTTAACAATCGGGTTTGCAGTAAACGCATTCCTTCCTGAGAAGCAAAGAAACGTTCACGAGCCGCTTTTTTTCGATTGCTCAGTTTTCCCCAAATATCAGCTTCCCACGAAACTTTTCCGCCTAAAAAGAGGTTAGGGGTTACATCTTCGTTTATCCTTTGTTTTTCATTAATATTTTGCGAAAAATTGGTATCAAAATTCCCTACACCGTCCATAGTGTATTTTCCATAATGCGTTCCGGAAGCATCAGCCACAAAATCCAAAGAAGGAAGAAGCCCCAGTTTTGCTGCTTTTAAATGCGAATTGGCAATTAAAATTCTTTCCTGCATAATTAAATAGTCAGGATTTTGGGCAATGGCTTTCTTTAAAAGGTTTTCCAGTTTGGCATCTTTAAAATAGGTTTCTGTTTTTAGCGGAATAAAATCCTGCAGACTGTCTTCTGCTTTTTTTCTTTTCAAATCAAAATTTTCAGGCAGTTGTTTTGCCGCGAAATTATTGTTGATTTTAGGAGCAGAGCAGGCTGTAAGCAGTAAAACGCCTCCGAAGATTATATATCTATTTATTTCTTGTTTCATGTTTTAATTTTTATTCATTGCTTTTTCTAATTTGGCAAACAGGATATAAAGTCCCGGAATGATTACAAGTCCGAAAACAGTTCCTATAAGCATTCCTCCAGCTGCTGCAGTACCAATTGAACGGTTTCCAACTGCTCCGGCTCCGGTGGCAATACACAACGGAATCAATCCTGAAATAAAAGCAAAAGATGTCATAAGAATAGGTCTGAAACGAAGTCTCGCACCTTCAATCGCTGCTTCGGTAATGTCTCGTCCTAACTTGTTTTGTGCCATCGCAAACTCCACAATCAAAATGGCATTTTTGGCGAGCAGACCAATCAGCATGACGAGTGCTACCTGTGCGTAAATATTGTTGTCTAAACCAACCATTAAAAGAGCAAGATAAGAACCAAAAACTCCAACAGGCAGACTCAATAATACCGGAAACGGAAGCAGTAAACTCTCGTACTGTGCCGCAAGCAGTAAATACACAAACAGAATACAAAGAGCGAAAATGTAAATAGTCTGATTTCCGGAGAGAATTTCTTCACGCGTCATTCCCGACCATTCCAGTTCAAATCGGCTAGGGAGTTTTTCTTCGGCTATTCTTTCAACAGCAGCAATAGCTTCTCCAGAACTGTAGCCTTCTGCCGGTTCTCCGTTAATCATAGCCGACATATACATATTGTATCGTGTTAAAACTTCTGGACCATAAACACGTTCTAATTTGATAAAAGTTGAAAACGGAACCATTTCGCCTGCATCATTTTTTAAATACATATCCAGAATACTTTCGGGATTTTTTCTAAACTGCGGACTTGCCTGAACCATTACTTTATACATTTGAGAAAAACGAATAAAGTTGGTTGCATAAAACGAACCTAACATGGTTTGTAAAGTTGCCATAGCATTGTCTACAGAAATTCCTTTTTTTGCCGCAAGATCATAATCAATATGAATTAAATACTGCGGAAAAGTTGCATCAAAACTGGTAAAGGAGTTTTGTATTTCGGGTGAAGCATTAAGTTCTTTAATAAAGTTTTTAGTTACTTCATCGGTATTATTAATAGTTCCGCCGGATTTATCGAGTAAACGAAGTTCAAAACCACTCGTATTACCAAATCCGGGAACTGTTGGCGGTGCAAAAATTTCAATTTGCGCATCTGTAATGCCTCTTGTTTTTTCGGTTAGTTTGGCGATAAATTCGTTTACCGAAATATCACGTTCTTTCCAATCCTTCAAGTTGATCATTCCCATTCCGTAAGAAGCGCCGGCAATTTCAGTTACAATACTGTATCCCGCAAGTGTCGTTACGTTGTCAACACCATTAATTTCTTTAGCAAGACGTGTTACTTCGTCTAATGCTTTTTCGGTACGTTCTACCGTTGCTCCCTGAGGTGTAGTTACGTTTACATAGACCATTCCCTGATCTTCAGACGGAATAAATCCTGAAGGCAGAAACTTGCTTGTTCCCCAGGTAAATAAGCAGAATAAAACCAATAATCCAACCGTAATCGAAGTACGATCGGCAAATTTTACTAATACTTTAATGTATTTAGACGTTACATTATCAAACCATTTATTGAATCGGTGGAAAAATTTATCCAGTAAAGATTTTTTTTCTTTGCTTGGATCATGCGCTTTCAGCATAATAGCACACAAAGCAGGAGTAAGCGTAAGGGCATTGATTCCCGAAATCACAATACTAATTGCCATCGTTAACGAGAACTGCCTGTAGAAAACCCCAACCGGACCGCTCAAAAAGGCAACGGGAATAAATACAGCCGCCATAACAATGGTAATGGCAATTACAGCTCCGGTAATTTCTTTCATCGCGCTGATTGTGGCAGGCAAAGGTTCCATATGTTCTTCGGAAATTTTTACGTGAACGGCCTCGACGACGACAATCGCGTTATCAACAACAATTCCGATAGAAAGAACCAAAGCAAAAAGCGTTAACAGGTTGATCGAGAATCCCATCATCGACATAAACGTAAACGAACCAATTAAGGCAACAGGAACGGCTAAAACCGGAATTAAGGTCGAACGCCAGTCTTGCAGGAAGATAAAAACCACAAATGCAACCAGAATAAAAGCTTCAATCAGTGTTCTTAAAACCTCGTCGATAGAAGCGTCAAGAAAACGCGAAACGTCATACGCAATGTTGTAATCCATTCCCGGAGGAAAAGAAGTTCCTTTTAGTTCTGCCATTTTTTCTTTTACACTGGCAATAACTTCAGATGCATTCGAACCTGGACGCTGTTTCAACATAATAGATGCCGAAGGTTTTCCATCGGTTTTAGAAACCATTCCGTAACTCATCGAACCAAATTCAATGTTCGAAATATCTTTTAAACGCAGAATCGTTCCGTCTGGATTGGCTCTCAGCGGAATTTCTTCATACTGTTTTGGTTCAAAGAATTTTCCGCCGTACTTTATTACATATTGTAACTGATTGTCAAGCTGTCCGGATCCTTCACCTACTTTACCCGGAGCGGCAGAAATGTTTTGCTTTTGAAGAGAATTGATGACTTCATTTGCCGATATATTATAAGAAAGCATTTTTTGCGGATCCAGCCAGACACGCATCGAATATTCTTTCTGACCCATAATTTCAGCACGGCCGACACCATCAATACGTTTTAATTCCTGAAGAATATTAATATCCGTAAAATTGAAGATAAACTGTTCATCCTGAGTTTTATCTGTACTAGTAATATTCAGGTACATCAGCATACTGTTTACCTCTTTTTCTGTGGTAACTCCGGCACGAATAACTTCTTCGGGAAGTTCGTCAAGTATTGTTGTCACACGGTTTTGAACGTTTACGGCTGCCAAATCAGGATCGGTTCCTACTTCAAAGAAAACCTGAATCAGCGTTAAACCGTCATTTGAAGTTACAGTAGACATATACGTCATTCCCGGAACACCGTTTATAGCTCGTTCTAACGGAAGCGCTACGGCATTGGCAGAAACCTCTGCATTGGCTCCGGTATATTTTGCCGTAACCGTTACAGACGGAGGCACAATATCTGGAAATTGTGTAATAGGAAGCTGGAACAAAGCCAGTAATCCTAAAAGTACTATCATAACCGAGATGATTAATGATAATATTTTTCTTTTGATAAACATTTCTATCATTTCGAAATCTTTTTAATAATGTATAATTACAGGCTTACGTTCTGGGTTTCTTTAATATTGATTTTATCGCCGTCGCGTAAAGACTGAATGCCTTCCTGAACAATTAAATCGTTGTTTTTTAAACCTTTGTTTAGAATGTATACATCATCAAGAGTACTTCCAATAGTAACGTTGGTCATTTTTACTTTGCCTTCCTTATTTACCAGAAATACGAATTGTTTGTCCTGAATAGAAAAAACTGCTTTTTGCGGAATTATGATCGCATTGGTTTTGGGTTCTGAAATAATAAGTTTTCCAGATGTTCCGTGTTTGATAAATCCCTGCGGATTTTCAAATTTTGCTTTATATTGAATAGAACCAGTTTGTCGGTCGATATCTCCGTCGGCAGTTCTAAGTTCTCCTTTTTGGTTATAGACAATTCCGTTTGGCAAAACCAGTTGAATATCTTCATGAGTATTCAGGCTTTTATCTGTCATCATCTGGAAATAAATATTTTCAGGAATTGAGAAATAAGCGTAAATATAATCAAGCTGTGACACGTTGGTTAAAAGAGAACCGTTTTCTACCAGACTTCCTTCTTTAAACGGAATTCGGTCAACCGTTCCGTCAAATGGAGCGCGGATTGTGGTAAAACTAATCTGCTGATTGATCGCTTTTCTTTCTGCAGATGCGTGAGCCACTTTAGCAGAAGCTGCATCGTGTTTTGCTTTAGATAATTCTAATTCCTTATCGGCAATTACTTTTTTATTAAAAAGGGTCTGGGCTTGTTCCAGTTCAACGGTTGCGATTCTTAAATCGGCCATACTGCTTTTATAAACAGCTTCGGCTTTTAAAAGTTGTATTTGGAGTTCTACATCGCTTATTTTAAACAGGACTTGTCCTTTTTTTACTTTTTGTCCTTCGCTTACATATACTTTATCGAGTAATCCGGGAATACGAGCGTGAATTTCGACATTGTTTTTGGCGTGAACATCGGCAACAAATCGGTTAGAAACCACGGTATCTCTCAAAGTCACCTTATAAACGGGCAGTGTTTTGATTTTATCTGAATTTTTTTTGGCTTTATCACCGCACGAGACCAGAACGAACAGTGATAAAATAGAGATGAAAAATGAATTGTTTTTAATGCTCATGATTAATTTGTTATAATAATAAATAAATAGATTCTCTCCCTTATAGACAGCCTACAGGGAGTTTTTAATTGGGTTTAGAAAATAAAATGGAAATGCTGCGAATACTGTCTTTTCAGACCGTTTCGAGCGGGTTAATATTTTTACAAATAGAAAACACGCTTCTTTGTGTTTGGTTAGGAACACAAAAAAATACTGCAGCTGAAAAACTGCATTTTTGTAAAAATAAAAACGGGGTTCTAAAAACTAGAATAATTGATACAGGTGCAGGTAAGTGTGACGCTGAATTTGGTATATAGAAGCGATTCCATAAAATAAGCTTCTTTTGTAATTTCTGAATTTAATCAGATTGCTGTAATAAGGCGGTCTTAAGGTGCTGCTGTCCAGAGTCGTTGCTCTAAACTTCATCTTCTTTTTTACAACATAATGAATCTGGATTTCCTTGTTGTGCATATCCGTAGATGAAAACTGCGGAATATCTGACGTAGTAAGTTCGCAGAGATTTTTGCACACGTCTTGTTCAGCATGATATTTATTAGATTCCGTACTCTTAATAAAGAGAAGCAGGAATAATAAAATTATACAAGTGAACTTAGTGTTTTTCATCGACTGAATTCGAAGATTATAAATTTGTTTTGTTAAAAAGGGCTCATAATTGATGGCCAAAGATAGTCATTTGTGAAGTATGGATTTCTTAATTTTTTCAAAAAAAGATGAAGAAAAAAAGGCTTTTTAAAGATTTTACTAAAATTTGTTTTGTAATTTGGTTTTTGTAAATCGAAATTTCTAAACCATGCCCCAAAATCCTTCTCCAGAAGATGTAAAAAAGATTTTTGATTCATATTACGCCTCAGATACCAATATCTGGGACGGATTTTCTAACAAGATAGAAGTCAGAAGATTTAAAAAATCTCAGATTATAAAGGAATACAATCAGGTCGAAAAGTTTTTGAATATAATAATTAAAGGTTCTGCCGGATTGTTTGTGTGGGACGGGAACAGGGATATCTGCATTAACCTGCTTTATGAAAGGTCTTTTATAAGTGATTATCTTTCTTTTTTAAATCAAAACCTTCTGTTATTAAAGTTGAAGCTTTGGAAGATCTTACTTTATGGTCAATTCATCATGAAGACCTAAAAGAACTTTACAGTCGGTCTCAAGCTGGTTTGAGGGTAGGAAAAGCAGTTTCTGAAATGCTGTACATACAAAAACAACAGCAGCAAATTGATCTTTTAACGCTTACGCCACAGGATCGTTATTTAAAACTGATAGAATCCAGACCAGAAATTTTTCAGCGCACTCCTTTAAAGATAATTGCCTCGTATTTAGGATTAACAGCAGAAAGTTTAAGCCGCATTCGAAAAAGAATTATTGAGAAGTAATTTCTTACCCAAAGTCAATTTTATTTTTGTTTCCTATTACTAAGTTTGTCTCAACCTAATCAAAAGATAACTTATGAAACCAAAAATTAACTACGGAGCAATTGCAGTTTTTTACATCATCGCTGTTATATGCAGATTTATAGCTGTTAAAACAGATTTATTTAAGGGAGTTGAACATAATGATTATATATTTATTTTAATTCGAGGTCTGGGGCCGGCTCTGGGAGCTTTTGCCGCAATAAAATTATTCTCACTTCAAAATCCAATGTCTTTAAAAGGAATATACAGCAATTATATTCTGCCTTTTGTTGTTTTTTGGCTGCTTCCTGCGCTTTCTATTACAACCTTATATTATTTTATATACGGAAAGTTCCCAATTGTATTTGCTTTTACCGTTTTAGTTTACGGACTTTTAGAAGAAATTGGCTGGAGAGGATTTTTGCAGGAACAATTAAAAGGGCTTCCAAAGTTTACTTCAATTGCTATTATTGCTATTCTTTGGTTTGTATGGCATTTAAACCTTAATATGACAACTTCAAACCTAATTTTTCTTGGGGTTATTTTCTTCGGAACCTGGGGAATTGGTAAGATATATTCTAAAACAGGTTCACTTCTTGCCGTTGCGGGAGTTCATTCGCTGAACAATTTCTTTGTAAAAGAAGGAGTTCACGAACAAGAATTAATGGTAATTCTGGCTCTTTTGGTAATCTGGATAGGATTTGTAATTGTTTACGACAGTAAATTTAATAAAACCAAACTAGCTTTAAATAACTAAATACTAGCCATTTTAATATTTTATATTGTATAAAATAGCTCAGCGGAGCAAAATATCTAGCCAGATTTGAATAAATTATGCTATACATATTTTGCTCCGCTTGAGCATTTTTTTTTGAGAAGTGTAAATGACTTTCATTAGTCAATTTTATATCCATCATCAGAAAAACTTTCGATCTCACGGTCATTTTCATCATAATCTTCAACCAGATCATCGTCGAGATCACTTTCATCTAAATCGTCGTCTTCGTCCCAGTCATCTTCTTCCAGACCATCTTCATCGTATTCCGGTTCGATTTCATCATCTTCATCTCTGTCAAGCGCATTCGAGAATTCGTTATCGAGATAATTTTGATCCTGATTTAATAATTTTTCCTGTTCAAAATTTTCGTCGCCCATATGTTCCTGTTGATATTGGTCAACATAACTCTGATTATCATCTGTGAAATTATAATCATCCTGATTATAAAATCGGTTAGTATCTGCTGTCATATAAAATCTGTTTTAATTGATTTATCGTATATAAGTTTCAATTCAAAAATAATCATATATCTGGCAGGGAGTCTTATAGCATTTTTGGGATTGTTTATTTAATTATAATGATGTATTAATTAGTAAAGACATAGTTCGATCCTTTATTTTAGGCAGTTTTGAGAAATGTTCATAAGGTGTTGATAAATAATAGGTTGTGGAGTGTGTTAAATTATTTTTTCGAATTACTAATTATTATAAATTTAATAATTGAATGAGAGTTAACTATTTAAAAATATTTACAAATGGAAAGAGCTATAAAACTACAAGTTCGCAAAGAGCTGGACGGCAAGCAGCAGTCAAACATAATTAAACTAAAAGGGACTTTAATATCTAAAGGTTATACCGAAATTATCCACATCAGCGATCAGGATGATGAGTTTCATATTAATTCATTTGAAACCAAAGTAGAAGCCAGTCACGAGGTTAAAGAATTCATTCAGGACTTTATCATAAAAGAAAACCTAACTAACACTATAAGCGTATTGGTTAAATAGACTCTCTTGGTTATCAGGATTTAAAGAAATAATATCTTTTCCTGATAATGCTATATTATATCAGCTTCATTTGTTTAGAGTTTGTACCGTGTTACAAATTCAAATATTTATTCTTTTAGAATTTATCCTATTAAAGGTATCACTGCTTTTAATACTTCAAGCGCATTTCCTTCCTAAAAATATTTCTAACCTTTTGATACTTTGTTTATCATCAGGTTTTTTGTGCTTTTATATTTCTTTAAAATAGTTACAGGCAGTTTTGATGGTGTTATTTGTATAAGAGGAAATAACTTAAATAAGTAAAAAACAGGAAATTAAAATAAGTAAAAATACCCGTTTTAGCAGATAAGCCATAAATATTTTTAATTAGTTAGGTTTGATGTGTGAATGAACCTTTTTTGAAAGTTTAAGCAGCATAAAATGAAATTACGTCTAATTCCTATTTAAGAATTGATAAATGCAAACTAGAACTAAGAAAAAGATAATATCTGATATTTTTGATTTATTCAGTCATTTTTCGGCTGCTAAATTTTACGGTTGAGACCTAAAAAATGATTATTCAGTAACTTTAAAATAAACTGAAAAGATTAATTGGGCATTTTTACAATTAAAATGTTTAATAGATATATTTATGATTCCTCCACTTACTATAATCGCCGCCACAAATTTTTCTTCAATTGCCAACAACGCTGTTACTTATGCCGCTGGACTTGCTAAAGCAACAGGTGCTAAACTTATTTTGTTTAATTCATTTTCTTTGAGTGTTCACAGCGCTAATTCTTTAATTACTGCCGAATCAATGCAGAAACAAATGGATAAAGCAGCACTGAGACTTCAGACTTTTGGAGCAGAAATCGCAGGTTTGTTTAAAATTTCGGTAGAAAGCATCTGCAGTTATTCTTTTCTGGAAGACGAACTTCCTTCGATCATTACACAAACGAATGCTAATCTAGTGGTTATGGGAATGGCAGAACGTTCTCTGGAACAGGATTTAATGGGAAATTCGACTACAGCAGTTATAAAAAACCTGAATATTCCGGTTTTGGCTGTGCCGCAGAATGCACGTTTTCTAAATGCTAAAAAAATCCTGTATGCCTGTGATACGCTGAGTTTATCTTCTATAAAAAGATTTACCTGGATTAGACGCGTGATTGGAAATTTAGGTTCTGAAATTGAATTTTTCAGCGTTGATGAAAAACTGGACGAAATTAAAGAGGAGCAGGGAAAAGTTTTACTGAATTCTTCGATTGAAAAAGAGTTTGAAGACGTAAAATATATTTACAAAAACGTACGTTCAAATGCGGTAATCAATGAGATAAGAAAAGAAATCAAAAATTTTGAAGCTGATATTTTAGTAATGGTTCCTCAAAAATATGGTTTTTGGGATTCATTAGTTCATAAAAGTAAAACCAGAATCATGGCAGCAGGTTTAGATATTCCGTTACTATCTATTCCGAAGAATTAAGGGAAAAAATAAAAACACCTTTAAGATTGTGCGGTAAGATTTTTTGGAAATTTATGCTTTTTTATATTAATTGTTTGTTAATTATTGAAAATCCGACCCTCCAATACGGTGAAAAAAGCTAATTTTCTATTCTGTTTAAAGAAAAATAAAATAACAAAAAAACAACAAAAATGAAGGCAGTGATTACAGCTATCGGCGGTTTTGTACCCACTTCGATCCTTAATAACAAAACAATTTCAGAAACTGTTGAAACTACAGAAGAATGGATTGAAAAAAGAACCGGAATAAAAGAAAGACGAATTGCAGTAGGCAAAGGCACATCTGACCTTGCCAGCGCAGCGATCGAAAATTTAATGAGTAATTACGAGGTTGATCCTTCAGAAATCGATGCCCTTATACTCGCAACTGCAACACCAGATCATCTTTTGGCACCAACAGCAAGTAAAATCTGCGAGTTAAGCGGACTTACTAATGCTTTTGGCTTTGATATGAATGGTGCCTGCAGCGGTTTTTTGTATGCACTTGAAATGGGTGCCACAATGATCGAAAGCGGACGCTATAAAAAGATTATTGTAGTGGGAGCTGATAAAATGAGCTCAATTGTAGATTATGAAGACCGCAATACCTGCATTCTTTTTGGAGACGGAGCAGGCGCGGTGCTTTTGGAAAAAACTGAAACTGAATACGGACTAATGAAAAGCATTTTGCGAACTGACGGAAGCGGTACAGCTTCTTTAGTCGTTCCGGCGGGAGGTTCTAAATTTCCGGCCAGTATGCAGAGCATTGTTCACAAAAAGCATTTTATTAAACAAGACGGATCGTTTGTGTTTAAAAAAGCAGTTGCAGCAATGTCGAGCGTTTCAAGAGATGTTCTATTGAGCAACGGTTTAGATTCTGATGAAATTGACTGGGTAATTCCGCATCAGGCCAACCTGAGAATTATCAATGCCGTGAGCGACAGTTTAAATATTGGATCAGAGAAAGTAAAAGTAAATATTGACCGATACGGCAATACAACATCGGCTACGATTCCTTTATGTTTATGGGATTTTGCAGCAGATTTTGAAGAAGGTCAAAACCTGTTAATTACTACTTTTGGCGCCGGATTCTCTTGGGGTGCAACTTGCTTAAAATGGGGAGTTATGAGAGAAAGAAAATCTCAAAAAGCGGTAAAAAGCAGCAATACATGGGAGGTTTTAGAACCGCAGCTATCGTAAATTTTTAAAAATAAAATAGTTGTAATAAAAAATTAAACACATAGAAACATAGTTTTATTGTTGGTTAAAAAGAATTTAAAAGAAAGCACGCTTTTAGCTATGTTATTGATGCAGGTGAAAAGCCTTTTTTAGATTTCGAAACTATGTTTCTATGTGTTTAAAATAACAAAAAATAAATTATCAATTCTTAAAAAAGTTAATGGGTTCAAGTATTCAAAATAAAATTACAGGAAAGAATTTTTTCTACAAATACTATAGAATTATAGTAATTCCAGTGGTTTTTTTGGTGTATTTGTCATCATACTATCTTTTAAATCCCAACCAGAATTTCGAACAAGATTCCTTAATATCATTCGACAAGTCATTTGACATCTTTATTATTCTGGTATACTGCGGTGTATTGACAGAATTAAGCCTTTTCGTAGGACGCAGTTTAAATCGGTTAATACGCTGGGAACATAATCCCATTTTTAGAGCAATTGCTCAATTTATCTGCCTTATAGCCGGAAATATTCTTTTAAACTTTATTTTTTCCCATTTGTGGAATTACTTATATCCGGGAGCCTGTTTAGAAGAAAACGAACTGCTTATTATTTGGCAGTCCAATATCATGGCTGCAATACTATCATTGTTTATCAGCTCTGTACATACCGGAATATTTTTGCTTAACCGCTGGCGTTTAACATCAAACGAAGCAGCCGAACTTAAAATAAAAGCTTCAGAACTTCAGGAAGCCGTAACACGTTCGCAGTTAGAATCCTTAAAACTGCAGCTTGATCCGCATTTTATATTCAATAATTTCAGCACCTTAACAGAATTAATTCACGAAGACCAGCAGGCAGCAGCTTCATTTTTAGAAAATATTACACGCGTTTACCGCTACATGATTTCGAACTTAGATAAAGATATTATCACAGTAAGAGAAGAAATAGAATTTTTAAATGCTTATTTTTATTTGTTGAAGAAACGTTTAGGCGAAAAAATCCAATTAGAGTTAGAAGTAGACAGCGACTGCCTTGATATGCATTTACCGCCTTTATCACTGCAGTTATTGGTCGAAAATGCCGTAAAACACAACATGGCGACTTTATCAAGTCCGTTGATTATTTCGATTTATTCTGAAGAAAAAAATATAATCGTAAAGAATAATTTACAGCCAACATCGGGCAAAACTTTAGTGTCTACAGGCGTAGGACGTAAGAATATTGAGTTTAGATATAAAATTTTATTCAACAAAAAACCTGTTTTTTCACAATCGTTAGAAAGTTTTACAGTGCGTTTACCATTAATATAGAGAGTATGAGAATTTTGATTATTGAAGATGAGAGTATTAATGCCAGCCGGCTCAAAAGACTGTTAGAAGAATTAGAACCCAATTGCGAGATTCTTGATATTATTGATACAGTCGAAGGTGCTGTAAAATGGCTGAAATCTAACGAAAAACCGGATTTAATTACAATGGATATTCGTCTGGCAGACGGAATCAGTTTTTCAATTTTCGAAGAAATAAAAATTTCCAGTCCCGTTATATTCACTACAGCATACGATGAATATGCAGTTCGGGCTTTTAAAGTCAACAGCATCGATTATTTGATGAAACCTATTGATAAAAGCGAACTGGAATTTGCTTTGCAGAAATTCAAAACCTTATCTAAAACCGACACTTACAATGACATCGCTGGAATTTTAAAGGGATTTATCAATAAACCAACTTTCCGGCTTCGGTTTCTGGTTACGTATCGTGACGGTTATAAAAGCGTAAATGTAACTGATATTGATTTTATTTACTCGGAGTTTAAAACTTCAAATTTAGTTCTCAAATCGGGTATAGTAATTCCGATTCCGCAGACAATGGAAGAACTGGAGCAGGAATTAGATCCTGATGTTTTCTTTCGTGCCAACAGGCAGTTTTTTATTCGTGCCGAAAGCATAAAATCGATTGCTAATTATTTTAATGCAAAACTAAAAATTCAGCTGAAAGCAGATCCTGAACGCGAAGTAATTATCAGCAGGGAAAAAGCACCTTTTTTTAAACAGTGGATGGATCGCTAGTTAAGCTTCTGAGGTACTAAGATGCTAAGGTTCTAAGTTGAACCATACTTTTTTGCATTGCCTCCAGTTTTAACTGGAGAAAAAATAAAGTCATCAACAAGGGCTTTAGCCAAAAGACAAGTTTGGCTAAAGCCTTTTGTATTGTCGCTTATAAATACCTCCAGTTAAAACCGGAGGCTATTCAATAAATTTAACTTTGTGTCTTTGTGTCTTTGTGTCCTTGTGTCTTTGCTGCAGTATCAATCCTAATTCGTTTCAGTATCGAAAAATTACGTTTGGGTAAATTTATCCCATTTTAAAGGTGTTTTGAGATGTTATTTTGCCGTCAAATTAGACGAATTCATTAAAGTGAAGTAAAATGACAAAACAATTTTTCCAAAATTATAAAACACTCAGTAAGGCAGCCGTTTTATTGGTTATCATCGGTTTTTCATCTTGTGGTAAAAGCGGGGCAGATGCCGGAGCTTTTGCTGCCCCAAAACCTGAAGTAGACTTTTTTCAGGCAGAAGCGATTACAGGTGAAGTAGAAAAAAAATATCCGGGAACTGTTGAAGGTACAGTAAACGTTGACATAAAAGCACAAGTTTCTGGATATCTTGAAGCGATTTATGTAAAAGAAGGAGATTATGTAAACAAAGGCCAGTCTCTATTTAAAATTAAAGGAGATGTTTATGCAGAACAGGTAAACAACAGCCGTGCAGCTTATAAAAGCGCTCAGGCAAATCTGGCAAATGCTAAACTTGAAGTAGAAAAAATCAAACCGCTTGTTGACGGAAAAGTTTTTTCTGATATGCAGTTAAAAACGGCTCAGGCAAATTATGAAGCTGCCGTTGCTCAGGTTGCACAGGCAAAAGCGGCTTTAGGATCTTCACAATTAAATGCAGATTTCTCTTTAATTAAAGCACCTGTAAGCGGTTATATCAGCCGAATTCCAAATCGTATTGGTAATCTGGTTACGCCGGCAGATGCTGTGCCGTTAACGGTTCTTTCAGACATTAATACCGTTTTTGTGTATTTCTCATTAACAGAAGCCGATTATCTTGCTTTTTCAAAAGATCCTAAATCAAATCAAACCGTAAGCCTTATTATGGCTGATGACAGCGAATACGAGCAGAAAGGAAAACTGGAAGTAGCCAGCGGAAACATTGACCGTTCAACCGGAACAATTTCTTTAAAAGCCATTTTTCCAAATCCTAAAAAACTGCTTCGCGCTGGAGGTTCAGCAAGAGTGATTTTAAACAACAGTTTATCATCTGTCATCACCGTTCCAATGGCGAGCGTAAAAGATATTCAGGACAAATTTTTTGTTTTTGTTTTAAAACCTGGAAATAAAGTTGCGATGGTTCCTATTGAAATTGGCGGAAGTTCCGGAACAGATTATTTCGTAAAATCGGGTTTAAAACAAGGTGATAAAATCGCTTTAAACTCAATTGATGTTCTTTACGATAGTATGGAAGTAGTGCCAAAAACGGCAAAAGCGGTAAGCAGCAAATAATTTTTGATTTTAATATAAATAACATTTTCCATGTTAAAAAATATAATAGACAGGCCGGTTCTGGCCACCGTTATCTCCATTGTTTTGGTGATATTGGGTATCATTGGTCTTACCAGATTATCGGTTACAAGATTTCCAGATATTTCACCTCCAACCGTAATGGTGAGCGGTTCTTATCCGGGAGGAAACAGTGAAACCGTAATTCGTTCGGTAGTAACGCCGCTCGAAGAACAAATTAACGGAGTAGAGAATATGCAGTATATTAAATCTACTGCAAGTAACGACGGATCGTTTTCGATCAGCGTGATTTTCAAACAAGGAATCGACCCGGATCAGGCTGCCGTAAACGTCCAGAACAGAGTGCAGCAGGCAACGCCAAAACTGCCTCAGGAAGTTGTTCGTATGGGACTTACCACTTCGAAACAGCAAAACAGTATGATTGTTATTTTCAATCTTTATACAGATGATAACAATAAATACGATGAGTTGTTTTTACAAAATTATGCCAACATCAATTTAGTACCGCAGTTAAAACGTGTGCCGGGAGTAGGACAGGTTCAGATTTTCGGACAGAAAGATTATTCGATGCGTATATGGCTTGATCCGCGAAAAATGGCAAATGCAGGTTTAGTACCTTCAGATGTTACGCAGGCCATTGCAGAACAGAGTTTAGAGTCGGCGCCGGGAAAGCTGGGAGAAGAATCTAAAGCGGCTTTAGAATATGTTATTCGTTATAAAGGAAAGAAAAACAAACCGGAACAATATGAAAATATTGTAGTTAAAAATAACGGTGGCAGTCTTTTACGACTTAAAGACGTTGCCAGGGTTGAGTTTGGTTCTATTTCATACAGCGGCGATAACAAATCGAACTCATTAAATGCTGTAACAATGGCTATTTTACAGACTTCGGGTTCTAATGCAAATGATATCGAAATTGGCGTAAACAAAGAGGTAGAGAGATTATCAAAATCTTTTCCTCCGGGAATTAAATACGTCAATGTAATGAGTACCAAAGAAAGACTTGACGAAGCTACTGGCCAGGTAAAATCAACCTTAATAGAAGCTTTCATTCTGGTTTTCATAGTAGTATTTATATTCCTGCAGGACATTCGCTCGACGATTATTCCGGCAATTGCTGTTCCTGTAGCCATTGTGGGTACTTTTTTCTTTCTGCTTGTGTTTGGTTTTACCATTAATATTTTGACGCTTTTTGCCCTCGTATTAGCCATTGGTATTGTCGTCGATGATGCCATTGTGGTCGTCGAGGCCGTACACAGTAAAATGGAAGAAGACAGCAGTTTAACAGCCAAAGAAGCCACTCACGGTGCGATGGCAGAAATTACGGGAGCGGTTATTTCGATCACTTTAGTAATGTCAGCTGTATTTATTCCAATTGGTTTCATGACCGGATCATCGGGTATTTTCTACAAGCAGTTTGCTTATACGCTGGCTATTGCGATTATTATTTCGGCAGTAAATGCACTTACGCTTACTCCGGCATTGTGTGCCCTGCTTTTAAAGAATGTTCATAATGGCGAACACGGAAAAAATGAACATAAAACCACTTTTAAAGAACGTTTTTTCATCGGATTTAATACAGGTTTCAACAATTTGACCGGAAGATACATCAAAGCCGTTCGTTTCCTTATTGGCAGAAAATGGCTTGCGGCAGGATTAGTAACAGGAATTAGTGCAATTGCTGTATGGATGATGATGTCGACTCCAAAAAGTTTCGTTCCGCTGGAAGATGACGGATTCATGGTGTATAGTTTGTCAATGCCTCCGGGAACTGCGCTTGATCGTACAACTGAAGTGGTTCAGAGAATGGAAAAAATATTAGAAACAGAAAAAGCAATCGATGTTAATACAAGTATTACCGGATTTAATATTTTGAGCAACAGTGCCAGTACAGCTTACGGATTAGGGTTTATCAAATTAAAACCTAAAAAAGAAAGAGGTGCAGTTAAGGATATTGACGAAATTTTGAATAGCGTTACAGCTAAATTGTCGACTATTAAAGAAGGCTCGATCATGGTATTTAGAATGCCTCCGGTTGAAGGATTTGGAGTAACAAGTGGTGCCGAAATCGTTTTACAAGACAGAATGGCAAGAAATCCGGAAACTTTAAAAGCAATGTCTGATAAAGTAATTGGACAGATTATGCAGCAGCCGGGAGTTCAATATGCTTATACAACTTTTAGAGCCGATTATCCGCAGTTAGAATTAGAAGTTGATGAAGATAAAGCGCGTCAAATGGGCGTGAATGTAAAGGATCTTTTAGGAAATATACAGACTTATTTTGCAGGAGATCAATCGTCAGATTTTACCAGATTTGGTAAGTTTTACAGAGTGAATGTAAAAGCCGACGGAATTTTTAGAATGGATCAGGATGCGTTTAATGAAATTTTCGTAAGAAATGCTGATATGCAGATGGTTCCGGTAAAATCGATTGTAAAATTCCATAAAGTGTACGGGCCGGAATCGGTAAACCGATACAACCTTTATAATTCGGTAAATATTACAGCAATGGCTCTGCCAGGATATAGTAACGGACAAATTATGGGGAATTTAGAAAAAGTTCTGGATAAACTTCCGTCTGATTACAGTTACGAATGGACAGGTTTAAGTTTGGAAGAAAAAGCAGGAGGAAACCAAACCATTGCCATTTTTGGATTGTGTCTGCTTTTTGTGTTCTTCTTATTGGCGGCACAATACGAAAGTTATTTATTGCCATTGGCAGTATTGCTTTCTATTCCAACCGGAATTTTAGGAGCTTTTGCGGGAATTAAAGCCGTTGGTTTAGACAATAACATTTACGTTCAGGTAGGATTAATTATGCTTGTGGGGCTTCTGGCCAAAAACGCGATTCTTATTGTGGAATTTGCGCTGCAGAGACGAAACGCAGGATTAACTATTACCGAAGCGGCTCTTGAAGGTGCAAAATCGAGATTACGTCCTATTATCATGACTTCGCTGGCCTTTATTGTAGGGATGATTCCATTGATGTTTGCTTCGGGAGGAACTGCTGTAGGAAACAGATCGATAAGTGTAAGTGCTTCAATTGGAATGTTGAGCGGTGTTATTTTAGGAGTTTTTGTGATTCCGCTGCTTTTCATTGTATTTCAATATCTGCAGGAAAAAGTATCAGGTAAGAAGAATGTAGTTCAAACCGTAAAAGAATAATAATGAGAATACTATATAAAATTGGAATAACGGTATTTTCAGGTATGATTTTAACATCGTGCGTTGTTGGAAAAAAATATTCCCGCACCGAGTTAAACGCTCCTGATAAATACCGAGAAGAATTAACCGTAACAGGAGATACTATTTTGCATTCCTGGAAAACGTATTACAAAGACCCGCTTTTAGTTAATTTGATCGAAAAAGCCCTCGTTAAAAACAACGAGGTGCTTATCGCGGTCAAAAGCATGGAACAGCTGGATTTAAATTATAAACAAGCCAAACTGTCTTTACTGCCAACATTGGATTTTGATGCTGCAGCGAGCCGTTCGTATTTGTCTAAAAATTCGTTAAACGGATCTTTGAGCGCGCAGTTTACGAGCAAAGATTATATGGACGATTACAGCGCTAATCTTCGTATGTCGTGGGAAGTAGATATTTGGGGAAAAGCAACAATGCAGAAAAGAGATGCAAAAGCAGCGTATTTTGCCCAAAAGGAAAACCTTTCGGCTTTAAAAACCCGAATTATTGTTCAGGTGGCGCAGTCGTATTACAATCTTTTAGGTTTAGACGAACAGCTTAAAATTGCTGAAAAAAACATCGAATTGAGCGATAATACCCTGCAGATGATGAAACTGCAGTACAACTCAGGTTCGATTAGTTCATTGGCAGTAAATCAGACTGAAGCTCAGAAAAAAACAGCAGAATTACTTGTTCCTTTGGCAAAAACCAATATCGCGGTTCAGGAAAATGCACTGCAGATTTTATGCGGCGAATATCCTAATACGATCGAACGTTCAGGTAATTTAAATGTTGATGAATTTGCGTTTGAAATGCCATCTGGAGTTCCAGCTTCACTTTTAAGCCGAAGACCGGATGTAAAATCGAGTGAATATGCTGTGATGTCGGCAACAGCCAAAACGGGATTAGCAAAAGCTACAATGTATCCAACGCTGAGTTTAAGTCCGTCAATTGGAATTAATTCATTTGAGTTCGATACCTGGTTTAATTTTCCGGGTTCGGTTACAAAAAATATAGCAGCAAATCTGGCACAGCCTATTTTTAGGAAAAAAGCCTTGCGAACTGCTTATGAAGTAGCGGTTTTAGAACAAGAAAAAGCTGTGGTTCAGTTCAAACAATCGTTTATTACCGCTGTTGGTGAAGTTTCTGATGCCATGTCGAGATTAAAATATGCAGATGAACGCATTAAGCTGGCAGAAGAAAAAGCAATATCTTTAGAAAAAGCAACTTCAGATGCTTCACTTTTATACAAAAGCGGTATGGCCAATTATCTTGAAATTATTGCCGCTCAAAATAGTGCCTTGCAAAACGATCTTGATGTCGTAACAATAAAATTAGAAAAATTAAATGCCTCTATTAATTTGTACCGCGCTTTGGGCGGAGGAGTAGAGTAGTGCTGCATTTCTAAATCCATCATCTTTATAAATGTAAAGATGGTGGATTTTGTATATTATTTTGATGGTTTAAACTGTCTTGTTTTAATATGGACAAAATAACATTTACACGTCTGGAACTTTATAATTTAGTTTGGAAATTCCCAATTATCCAAATTGCGAAACATTATGAGATTTCGAGCATGGGAATAAAAAATGCCTGCGAAAAAATGCAGATTCCCCTGCCGGGAAGTAAACATTGGATCAGGCTGAATTACGAACGAAAAAGTATTCCGAAACTTTCAGGAGATTATAAAGGAAACAGTCAGATTAGTATTTTAAGGAAAATGTATGAAAGTCCGCTTAGAAAAACAGCGAGATCAACTCCTTTAATTGCCTTAATCGAAAGTATTGAATCTGATTCAAAAGCGCCTTCAAAAGTTCTTGAATTCTTAAACAATCCCACTGGTATTATCAGGAAAACACAAAATTATTGGAATCATGCCGAATTGAACAGAAACGTTTCTGAAACTCCGGAAGAAATTATCCAGTTAAGCGTAGATCAAAAAAATACAAATAGGGCTTTACGATTTATGGATGCCCTGATTAAATTGTTAGAATACAGAGGACATCAATTTAAAAAAAGCAATGACAACCGCGATATTATTTTGATGCATAAAGAAATCGAAATTGATATTCACCTGCGCGAAGCCTTAAAAAGGATTCCTCCCAAAACCAATAAAGACTCAGCCGACTATATTTTTACAGGCGAATTTATTCTGCAAATCAAAAAAGGATCTTATAAAAAGGAGTGGAGAGACGGCAAATTACCTTTAGAAAACAATCTTACCGCCATCGTCGCCAAACTTGAATTAATCGCCGTAGAAGAAAAACAATGGAAAGAAGCTTCTTTTTGATGATTGAAATTTGGTGGAAATAAAAACCTTACCGCTTTAAGGGAAGTTTTTAATTTTCAGAATTTTAAAACTTATAAATCTATTTTAAAAACAGCACCATTAATGGCTCCGCGTGAGCATTCGGCTAGTGCGCTTGAGGCTTAATTCGGTTAAATAAACTTTGTGTTCAAGAGTGATACGCTCTCGCCAGCGGAGGTAAGATTTATTGAAATAAGAATTCAAAATCCAGCAGATTATCATCAAAATTACTGGGATTGTAGTAAAAGTCTAATTCATATTTTAACGCAAGTTTCATTCTTAATATTTCAGGCTCCATATAAATTTCATATTCTACTTTAAAATGATGACCTCTATGTGTTTTTTCTAAAATTATAAGATTTCTACTTATCTTATCTGACACTTTTTCTAAGTCTTCTTTATTTTCTATCCAGCAGTTTGTTTTTAAGACTAACTCATCATATTTAACAACAATTTTATCTCCATGCCGTTTAAAATAATCTAGTTCTTTTTTCTGTCTTTTTACTAATTTATTGAATTTATATTTGTCGACAAAATATGCAGCTAAAAGGAGTAAAACTATACATATTTCTAAAAACCAAGGTAATCCTACTGATCTTCTGGTATAAATAAAAGTTGTGGTCATAATTGCATAAGTTTATAAAACTAGAATTTAAGTATTTTGTTTCTTATAAAAATTTAAAGTGATCTTTGTAAATAATTTTAAATTATTTATCCGTGCGAATAAGACACAATACAAATTATCAATGCAAAAGCTATAAAGAATCATGTAGTTTTTGTCTTTATTTAAAATTAAAAACCAATCTTTGCGGGCACGGATTACAAATCCGCGCTATCGGGGATAATTTATTCAAAGTCGTTTGATTTATTTTAAACATTTTAAATGCATAACGTTTTTCTTTTCCTCCACTACTTTGTAAAAACTCATTAATACCTTGAACTCCTTTATCCTTAGCTTTTTCTGCTAAATCAAAAACGACAGTGTCCCAAGATTCTTCTATTGACTTTCTCAATTCTGGCGCAACAACTGCCAATAAAAAGTCTGCAGGCGCAAAACCTATCATTATCATTTCTGGGTTTTCATCCATGGCAAAACTTATTACATCTGAGGCAAAATTGAATATCCCAAGTAATTCTTTAGAAATTACCAATTTATTTTTTGACTTATATGAGCTCTTTCTCCTCCCTTTAGTGATACACTAAATACCACAGAGTCATTTACTTTTCGAAAATCTTCAATAAGGTCTGGATTATCTTTTCTGAATCGATCATAGCCAACTAATTTTATAAAATCTCCTAATTCTAAATTTCCAATTTTTGCATCAATATTATATTTTTTTAGTATTAAGTCGGCGTCTTTTATTGAAATCATTTGAGTTTTTATTGCTACTATAATGCTATTATTTCTCTGCGATTCTAATTCCTCTTTGTCTAATGAAAAATAATGAGGTTTTGTGGGATTTTGTTTATCATAAGTTTCGTAATCGATACCATACTTTAGCAATCGTTTCCCATTAATCGAAACAAAGTATAAATCGAGATGTATTATATTTGATGTATTTTGTTGTATGTTAAATTCCACAGGAATAGTAATTGGAATACTATCTTTTGTAATATGATTTTTAATTCCTGGTTCTATTAATACTATCTGATTAGAAACATTTTCTTTGACAGAAATTGGTTCATGTATATTACAAGAAAACATAGTTAAAAGAATTCCTAAATAAAAATATAGTCTTTTCATAATTTTCAATTTTTATTAATTAAAAAAAATAGTATCAATTATTAATAACTCTTCCTCTTTTGCTTCATCTATTTTTTTATAATAAAAAAGAGTATATACTAACGAACTCTCATAATCATACCGATCCATTGTTATTTTCAAATTCTCTTGAGCATTTGTTAATTCTTCAAAAGTTTTAAATTTGCCCATTAATAGCTGATTTAGCATGTATTGATTTATATCCATTGTGTTGAAATCATATCTTTTCTCTTTCCCTCCTGAACTTTGTAAAAAATCATAAATACCTTCGATACCTTTATCTTTTGCTTTTTCTACTAACTCAAAAACAGGAGCATCCCAAGATTCTAGTATAGATTCTGCGATACTAGGCATAACCATAGCCACAAGAAAATCTAGCGGCGCAAACCCAGTCGGAATTATTTTTGGGTTTTCATCCATGGCAAAACTTATTACATCTGAAGCGAAATTAAATATCCCTAGTAATTCTTTAGAGGCTTTAGCTATTTCATTAAAAGCACCTACTTCCCTAAAATAATCAAGCTGGCTTATTCCCTTTGTGGTTACCTTTTTGCCTTCTTTTCTATAGCCAAAATTTGCTGCTTTTGTTATTTCATAAAGTTTGCCACTATTATCGTAAACCGGTTTGGTATAAATCCTACGGCTAAACTCTATTTTTCCAAGGTTGTTTGCCAAATACCCTTTCTTCAATTGTCTTACAGCAATGGTATGGCGCATATTGTCGCTATACTTCATCATTGCTTCACGCACACTTCCATAAATTTCACTTTTTATCTTGTCTGCAATTGCATCTAGCTGTCCTTCCAGTTCTTTGGATGGTTCGTGTTCTAGTCCTATCCCTGCTGAGAAAACAACAATATCTCCTTCGGCAGTACGAATTTCAGGAAAATTATAACCCTCATAGGCAGGCTTTATAAAGAGGCTTTGGTTCGAAATTGTCACTTTCAAATAGTCCCCCAAATTCGCGGGGAGCCAAATGCCTCTATCCTCGCCGTAAGAGCATTCGAAATAAAATTCTAACAGTCCCATTTCTGCAAAACCGCCAAAAAAGGTTTCATTAAACATCTCGTGCATTCCCCAAGTCAAATTTATGGTAATGGCTGTTTTTCCGTTTTCGTCCAATGTCAATTCTGTTATCTCATTTTTACCTGATACGATTCTTACATGATCGTCAAAAGGGCGGGTTTCAACTGCACCTGAGCCATATGTACCCAATGACAAATAAACAGAGGTATCGTATTCGAACAGTTTTATTTCTATCTTTTTTCCTTTTGGGTTTTCTATTCCCTGGGTTTGAATATGAAATTTTACCGTGTCCAAAATACGGGCTTCCTTTATAGGCTTGTCATGCTTATCAGTCCACCAGCCTTTTACAAAATATTTTGCTGCAGGTGGCGCCTCTTTAGGATTGTCTCCATAAATTATTTCTCCATCACACGATTCATGTATGTACATTCCTGCGTTTGCAGTAATATCTTCATTAGAAAAAATATCGTGATCTCCAACGGTCGTTTTTATAATCTCGCTTTCAGAAAATCGTAGTCTCATATTTTCAATGTTTTAGTTGTGGGTCGAATTTTCTCCGCTATTGTTATTCAAGTTTTTTTGCGCATGTTTACTAATAGAGCCTTCACTGCTTGTTTCAACTCCTTTTAAACCAATCTCTTTTCGCTCTTTATCTGAGTGTGATTCAATTCTACCTTTTACATATTCTTTAAAACAGCCCATCACCCTAATTATAAAATCAATACCTATGGATATGTATTTAGACCCATTTATGGTTTCCCTATAATTGCCACCTACAGTATCTGTTTTATCGTTTACAACATCAGCAGTCATATTCCTTTCAACATTAATATTTAAATCCTCACCAACATTTATAGTGAAGTTTTTAAGAACATTTAGTGTTGCATTTCCTTGTCCGTCAAAGAGTAAATAATTTCCATCGGGCGTACTCTGTTTCCAGCTCCCTTCTGCATCATTGCGAAGAGTCTCAATTCCGCTTCGCGTTCTCATCACTTTCAGATCATTATTAGGCGTGCTGAAACCACTTTTTTCTTTTCTGCTGGTTATGGTTCCCATTGCAATAGGCAGTTCGGCATTATTACACTGAAAATCCACAAAAACTGTATCGCCAATTTCCGGCAGCGTATGGATTCCTCTGGCATCGCCTCCGTATTTCTGCACGAAGGGAATATAAGGAGTGGTTTCGCCTTTGGCTTCCTGCCACGGCATCTGCACCTGTATGCCGCTGAGTCCGTCCGGGTCTGCATTGCCCGTTACAATGGCGGTCTGGCTTCTGCAGAACGGCACTAAATCAGGGTCGGTTTTGGGAGAGAATACAGAACCGTTAAAGTTTACGGCAGTAAAATAATTTTCATAACCGCCTCCGTCGTCGCAGATGTGGGTTATCTGTATTACGCGGTAGGAGCTTTCCAGCTGTACGTCGACACCTGCTATCCTGACTTCATTTCCTATCGTAATTCCCGGAACTTCGCTGGAGGCTTTTACTTCTGTTAAACGGCTTAAAATAGCGCGCATTTTGTTTTTGGCATATTCTTCTGAGGAGCGTCGTGCAGATCCTCCAACAGGATTTTGGTTGAGCTGTATTATGGTTTCTTTATTAAAGAACTCATTAGACTTATTTAAAAAATTCTGCTGAAAACCGTCGGCTTCCCTTCTGTATTTTAAGGTTTCATCGGTTCTGTAACTGCCGTCGCGGTTGTCATTTTCTATTACTTTAAACATTGCCGGCAGGAGTTTAATGGTATAATCAAAATCCTGCATGTTTACCCCGTAAACTAACTGGGGCTGTCCGCCTACACCGCCGGGGCTTCCAAAAACAGTGGTGCGTCCGTTATAATACAGCCAGTGTCCGTTTCTTTTTGCCAGACGGTTTAGAAAAGAAAAATTACTTTCGTTATACTGCACCGTATAAGGCAGGTTTTCTAAATAAAAAGGTCTTACATCCATATCAATATCACAGCCTGATTTTACTTTGGTTACAATATCACTCAGGGTCATATTGGTAAAAGAACTGCATTCGGGACCGTTTTCGAGTGCTATCGTGGAGCTTTTTCCTTTTATTACGATAATTTCTTCTATATCTTTTACACGGGATTTCTTCAGTTTTACTTTGGTCACAACACCATAGAACTGCATGGTATAATGTTTAAGGTCTGCGCCAATCATAAGATCTTCCAGGCCGTCTATAGGTTTTATTTCGATGCTGATTTTCTCGCCGTACAGTTTCTGGGAAAAAGGCATCACACTTTTAAACTCGTCAACTAATAAATCCTGTCTTACTTCAAATGAAAAAGTATGGTGGTCGTGGATGGTTTGAAATATCTTTAATTTATTAAAATTGGTAATCCTGATTTCGCCTACTTTAATGGTGGTTATTGTTTGTAATGCC
The DNA here is from genome assembly GCF_000016645.1 of Flavobacterium johnsoniae UW101. Lineage (NCBI taxonomy): Bacteria > Pseudomonadati > Bacteroidota > Flavobacteriia > Flavobacteriales > Flavobacteriaceae > Flavobacterium > Flavobacterium johnsoniae. The sequence goes on along the minus strand of NC_009441.1, from coordinate 3,836,657 downwards.
ATGCTGGTTGTTTTAATTAATTACTGGATATATATGCTTCTATCTGAGGATGATTAGAGGATTTGAATTTTTGAAAAACAACAAAATATTTATCGGTCTTATCGCCGTTGTTTTCAAAAAAATACATGCCGTTTGTTACTCTCTCAATTCCATAATGAGGGTTTTCGAATTGTTTAAAATAGCTGTATGCCATTTCTATTACGGCTTCTTTTGTAGTGAAGTAATGAGTTGTGCCAAGATTGGTAAATGAATCCCCGGGCTTTGGATAATAGATTTTACCATTTATAATTAATTCTTTGGGAATGGTCAGCCAGACATTATCATTTTTGTCTTTAAAATAAAATAGAAAATCTGCGGAGACATTAAAAAGAGTACCGTTGTCTGTATCTAAAATAGCAGCAGTTTTACGGGTTTTATAGTCACCATTAGTTACAATAGGTTTTCGATACTTTTGGCTTAGTAAATTTTGGAGTAATTCCTGAGACTGCATATAATTACTTTAAATTGGTTTGATAGTTTAGTAAATATATGCCTGGTTGAAACTGTTAATTAGCCCCTAAAAGGTATTTTTATAACAGAATAAGGTATTTTTTGAAGCAGAAAGGAAATTTTGTTTGTTAGAGTAAGACTCAATTGAAAAGTGTGATAGTAGATTTTTTTGCAAACTTTTAGATTACGATATTTCTTAAAATAAAAAAACTTCCCATAAGAAACGAGAAGTTTTCGGTTTTCAATAGTATTTAAAATCTTATAAATCAGTTTTTAAAATGGCGCCATTACTTGCATTGGTAACTAAAGCTCTGTACTGCCCAAGCCATTTTGAGTTTAATACTTTTTTTATGGGTTGAAAAGCGGCTTTTCTGGTTTTAATTTCTTCATCAGATAAGTTAACCGACAAGATATACTGATCGACATCAATATGAATTTCATCGCCGTCTTTAAGCAGGCCAATCATACCGCCTTCTGCAGCTTCGGGAGAAACATGTCCAATAGAAGCGCCTCTTGTAGCACCGCTGAACCTTCCGTCTGTAATTAAAGCTACAGAACTTCCTAGTCCCATACCCATAATTAAACTCGTTGGAGCCAGCATTTCCTGCATTCCGGGACCGCCTTTTGGACCTTCGTATCGAATAACAACTACATTTCCGGCTTTTACTTTTCCCATCATGATTCCGGCAATGGCTTCGGCCTGACCGTCAAAACAAACCGCTTTTCCTGTAAAAACTCTTGCGCCTGTAAGTCCTGCCGTTTTAATTACAGCGCCTTCTTCGGCAAGATTTCCATATAAAACAGCAAGTCCGCCCACACTGCTGTACGGATTATCAATGGTATGAATAATCGTCGTGTCTTTAATTTCTGCATTATCAATTTTTTCCAGTAAAGTTTCGCCGCTTATAGTCAGATTATCAATTAAAACACCAGAACCTCTTTTGTTCATTTCTTTCATAACCGCATTAACGCCTCCGGCTCTGTTTATGTCTTCCATGTGAACGGTGCTTAAACTTGGCGATATTTTAGCAATATGCGATACATTGCCGGAAATGGTATTAATGTCTTTTAGTTTAAAATCTACATTGGCTTCATTCGCAATGGCTAGCATATGCAGAACAGTGTTGCTGCTGCCGCCCATAGCCATATCAACCGCAAAAGCATTTCGTACCGCATTTTCGTTTAGAATGTTCTTTAGTTTAAACTTTTCAATATCGTGCTGGTCTTTTGCAATGGCACAAATTCTTCGTGCTGCCTTGCGGTATAATTGTTCTCTTTCCGGAGTTTGAGCCAAAATAGTTCCGTTGCCGGGCAGTGCAATTCCCATGGCTTCCATTAAAGTATTCATAGAATTTGCTGTAAACATTCCAGAACAGCTTCCGCCGCTAGGGCAGGCATTGCATTCAATATCGTATAATTCTTCATCTGTAATGCTTCCTGCTTCGTGTTTTCCAACGGCTTCAAAAGCTGTAGCCAGATCAATTGGAGTACCATTTTTTGTATATCCTTTCGACATTGGCCCGCCGCTTACAAAAATAGTTGGAACATCAACCCGCAGAGCGCCCATAATCATTCCCGGAACGATTTTGTCGCAGTTAGGAATGGCAATCATAGCGTCGAGTTTATGTGCATTCATAACGCTTTCGATAGAGTTGGCGATAATTTCACGGCTTGGCAGTGAGTACAGCATTCCGTCGTGGCCCATTGCAATTCCGTCGTCGATTCCAATTGTATTGAACTCAAAAGGAACACAGCCGTTTGCCCTGATTTCTTCCTTAATAATTTCAGATACTTTATTTAGGAAAAAATGCCCCGGAATAATTTCAATAAATGAATTGGCAACGCCGATAAATGGTTTTCCAAAATCTTCATTTTTTAATCCTGTTGCTCTCAATAAGGATCTGTGAGGGGTTCTTTGAACTCCTTTTTTTACTTCATCGCTTCTCATTATATGTTTTTTTGTTTTTTGAATTGGTGTGCCGAAGTATAAAAAGTTAAATCTGCGACTTTATACGGCTTAATGTTTCCGGAGAAATATTAAGATAAGCAGCCAGATTTACATTTGATAATCGCTGTATAAGTTCTGGATTGTTTTTAAGAAGATTACGGTAGCGTTCTGCAGCATTTTGAGTTAGTAAACTGCTGAGTTTAGAGGTTATTACCGTTAAACCGTATTCAAGAATATAGATATACATTTTATCCCATTCCGGTATTGTTTTTCTAAGATGAAAAAAATCATGATAGGAAATAACCAATAATTCGGAGTTTTCTACGGCTTCAATATACTCAGGCGAAGGTTCTCTGGAAATAAAACTGACTATTGAAGTCAGAAATGTATTTTCAAAAGCCATAAATCGGGTCGAAATACTATGGTCGCTGTTACTGTAGTATAAACGCAGACAGCCTTTATTGATAAAGAATATACGTTCTGCCGTTTCATCTTTTTCTAATAATAATTCATTTTTTGTAACGCTGACAGGTTTAAAACAGGCGAGAATTTCGTTGAGCTGTTCTTCTTTTATCGTGGTTTTCTTTTGGATTAGTGCTGCAAGTATCTCTTTCATTTCCTCAATTTACTTTTTTTAATTGCAAAATTATTCCAAATGAATTTTATAAACATTGACATTTATCAAAATCGTACTTTATTCTTCAAAAAAATGCCGGTTTTCCTGATTTGACCCAAATAATTAATCTGATTTTTTAGGAATAGTTAATTACTGAAAAAAAATAAATTTAGGTACACATTGCGGATAATTAAATAAAATGAGATCTATAATTTTGTGTAAAATCCAAGAGAAAAAGGATTCTAGAACCCTAAATAAAACTAAAAACATATGTCTGATTTTTTAAAACAATTTGGAGAAGACCTTAAAAAAAATATTCCAGGTTTCATCGCAGTTTCTGTAGCAGAAATTCAAAGCGGAATGTCGTATTTTTCACTTTCAACTGTAAGTGATTTTGATCCGGAACTAGCTTCGGCTTATAACCTTGAAGTAGTTAAGGCAAAAATGAATGCTATTAAGGCTTTAAAAATAACCGATCAGGCTATTGATAATATCATGATTACGCTTACATCTCAAATTCATATTCTTGACGTTTCAGACAATGGTGATTATTTTATCTACCTGGCTGTAGATTCTACAAAAGCAAATCTTGGAATGACAAAATCGATTTTGAATAAATACAAAAAAGAGATTACCCAAAAACTGTAATTGCCTAATTTATAATTTTAAAAGAGGATTTTCTATTTTGAATTTCCTCTTTTTTATTTTATACCATTTTTTGTCTGCGAAGATTGATTTATATTTAGTCCGTAAACAAATTTAGTAAATGGAATTACGGAAGTACTTCGAAAAATACCACGACGAAGAAACCTGCATTGAAGAATTAAGAGACAAACGGCTGCAAAATGGTTTGTCTTGCAGGAAATGCTCACATAATCAGCATTCGTTTCGAAGAGTTGATTTAAAATTTCAATGCAAAAAATGCGGCAGCAGAATGAGTCTGCGGTCGGGAACCGTGATGGAAAATTCAAATCTGCCTATAAAATACTGGATGATCTGTATTGAATTGATGACGCTTTCTAAAAGAAAATTTTCCATATTGCAGATTCAGTATTTATTAGGTCACAAACGCTACGAACCTATTTGGTTAATGGTGCAGAAAATACGTCTGGTAATGCAAAAGAGAGACGAAAAATATACTTTGCGTGCTTATTCTGAATTCGATTCTGAATTTCTTAAGGAGATCGACAAACTGACCTACAAAAAGAAAACTAAAGATACCAGCGAAAACTGACTGGGAAATATTAATTACATCGAAAACTTTGTTTCATGTTATAATCTGCAACCTGTAAATTTCAATACATACTATCTGCAGCTTTTATCTTTGTTACACTTCTATCAGGAATTTTTCTTTTTAGATGTGTAAATCGAAATTTATGAGCACGATTAAAAAAGGTTGTATTATACTGTTTTGTGTCTTGGCTTTGCAAATTTTAAAAGCTCAGGACGCGCCTTATTCAATAGGTTTTATACCGGCCTCTATTGAAGAAATCGATGTTGCGTTTCCTATTTATGACAAATGGCATTTAAGCGGACAGGCCGATGTACAGTTGGTTACACAAGGTGCTTACACAAATGGAAATCCGTTTGAATATACACAAAGAGTAGTAGTAAGACCGTGGCTGATATATTCCGGATTTAAAAATATCAAATTATGGCTGGGTTATGCGCACAATCAAAAATATGCTGTAGAAGAAGCCGGAAACTACGAAACTCTCGAAAACAGACTTATTGTAATGGGAACTTTTTCTCAGGAAATGCCCAAAGGATCTATTTTTGAGCAGGTTCGTTTTGAAACTAAATTTTTTGATGACAGAACCGGAACTCCTCAAACAATTCCAAGAATAAGAGCAAGATTCGGCGTAAACCATTATCTGCGTCAAACCAAAGAAAAACCATTGTTTCTGGCTCCCAATTTAGGATATTATACGGAGCTGATGCTGAAATTTGCTTCTAAAGATTATGCGAAAGAACATTTTGATATTTTTAGATTGTCTGTGTATTATAGTGCTGGGATAACGCCAAATGTTCATTTTCTGGCTGGAATAATAGGGCAGATGCAGCTTCGCACAAACGGAACCCAGTTTGATGTGTATTACGGGCCTATGGTTTCTGTAAAATACAGCATCAGACCAAAAGAAAGAGAAACTTTTGACAGCGTTGACGGCGGTGCTGATTAGAATACTGTTTTAAATAAAATATTATATAATGGGTTGGCTTTTAATCCTGTTTAGGTTAACTAAACAGGATTTTTAGATTTAAGTTACACCGTTTTTAAAACGCCTCCATCGGCTCTAAGACATGAACCGTTTGTTGCAATGGCAAGCGGGCTTGATAAATAAACAGCCAAAGAAGCAATTTCTGCCGGATCGATAAAACGCTGTAATAAAGAATGCGGATTCGTCTGCTGTATAATAGCACTTTTCATTTGCTCGATTTCTATATTTTGTAAAGAAGCAATATGTTCGATTGTTGAGGCAACACCATCAGAATAAGTTGGACCGCCTAAAATAGTATTGACAGTAACTTCGGTTCCTAAAGTTAGTTTTGATAAACCATTGCCAACAGCCATCATAGCTGCTTTTGTCATTCCGTAATGAATCATGTTTCCGGGAATATTCACACCAGATTCACTGCTGATGAAAATAATTCTTCCAGATTTTTTCTGAAGCATCTGCGGTAAAAGTTTCTTAGAAAGTTTGACACTGCTCATTACATTAATCTCAAAAATTCGGTACCAGTCTTCGTCTTCTATCGTTTCAAAATCTTTTAATTCAAAAATACCTACGTTGTTTATTAAAATGTCAATATCGTTTAGCTGGTTTAATAATGCGGTTACTTCTGCTTTATTTCCAAAATCACACACAATACCTGAAACTGCGGCATTTGGAAATTCATCTTTTAATTTTTGAACCGCCAGGTTGGTTTTTTCTTCATTTCTTCCGTTAATAATAACTTCGGCTTTTTCATTTAATAATTGTTTTGCAATCGCAAAACCAATTCCTTGTGTCGAACCGCTGATGAAAGCTTTTTTTCCTTCTAATTTTAAATTCATTTTTTATTATTTTAATTTTTGTAATGATCGATACATAAATAGTCAAAAAAATTAGCTGATAACAGCTAATTGCATTTCGATTTGTTTTTTTAGGACGTTTTTGTCCAGATACATTCGGCGAAGTGTATTAAGTCCGCACCAAAATGTTATTAAATATCTGCCCAGTATTTCGGGATCTGCCTGGTTTTTTAGCTTCCCTTTTATTTGTTCGTTTTTAATAGCCTGAGTAAACATTTGTTCGACTTCTTTTAAAATCTGAACCGCATTGGCTTCCAAAGCTTCATCAATAAAAGTCATTTCAACAACCGTATTAGCAATAATACAGCCTTTAAGATGTTCATTTTCTTCCGCGGAAGCAATACTTCTAAAAAAATCTTTGATTAGTTCTAAGGGAGATTCGCTCTTACTTAATTCAATTTTAAAAGCATCAAATGCCAATCGACGTTCTTCAATTGCTTTTTGAAAAACCTCTTTTTTACCGCCTTTAAAAGTATTGTAAAAACTTCCGGCTCCGGCTCCGGTGGCTTTTTGCAAATCGCTCAATGAAGTAGCGCTGTATCCTTTCTGCCAAAAAACTTCTTGTGCTTTTTTTACAACAGCAGCGTCTTCGTAGATTGTTGGTCTTCCTCTCATTGTTGATTTTTTATTTTGTAATGATTGGTACAAAAATATACAAAAATACCTTTACTCCAAATTTTAAAGCATTTTTTTAAACTCTATTTATAGTTTCAAGTTCCATTCTTTTTGATGCTCCGGTTATAAATCATACTTTTTGAGTGTTCCTGTTTTGTATTTAATTATAAGTTAAAATTTAGTAAATCAGTGCTTTAAAAAGAGTTTGTGTTCAGGTTTTTTGTGTTCGTATCGATTGAATTACTAACTTATTAGTTAAAAAACTAACAAATTAGTTTGTCTACTAATTAATTAGTAGTATCTTGCATCAAAATATTTCAACTATGATAAAATTAGCCAAACGAGAAGAACAGATCATGCAGGTATTTTGGGATTTAAATAAAGCTTTTATACGAGATATAATCCCGCTGCTTCCAGATCCGAAACCGCATTACAATAGTGTAGCCACTATAGTAAAGATTCTCGCCGAAAAAGGTTTCTTAAGTTTTGAAACTGCCGGAAATATGCATTGCTTTTTTCCAATAATCAGCAGAGAAGAGTATCAGCAGTTTGCCCTTAAAGATATTGTCAGCCAATATTTTGATAACTCATATCCGAGAATGTTAGCTTTTTTTGCAAAAGAACAAAAACTTTCAGATAAGGAATTAGATGAAATCGTGAGCATCATTAAAAAAGAAAAAATATGATACCATATATCTTATACACCGCGCTTATTCTTTCGGCTTGTTTTTTGTTTTACAAACTGCTGCTGCAAAAAGAAACCTTTTTTCATTTGAACAGATATGTACTGCTTTTTTGTATGGTATTGGCATTTACACTGCCTTTAATTCCGGTACCGCAGCAATTATCATTTAGAAAAAATGCAGTAGAACAGTCTATTGAGGCTGCAAAAATTCCAACAGGAACTGCTGCTGCTCAAACATCAAAAGAAAAATCTATTGAGTCTGTACCTGTTGAGGAGACAAAACAAGTAATCAATGTTGATGTCTTACTGCAGGGTATAATTTATTTATACTGGTTTGGCGTGGTAATATTTGGTCTTAATTTTTTAATGCAGGCCGTTATATTGCTTTTTAAATCCTATTCAGGATCTGTAATTCAGGATGGAAAATTTCGTATTGTTGAAATAACAGGCGATAAAGCGCCGTGTTCTTTTGGTAATAACATTTTTATCAATCCTGAAAAGTACGAATGGGAAACCTACAACCAAATTCTGCTTCACGAAAAAATCCATATTGAACAGAAACATACCATAGATCTTCTGCTTGCAGAAGTTGTTTTGGTTTTTCAATGGTTTAATCCGTTTGCCTGGCAGTGGCGAAAAGCACTCGAAACTAATCTTGAATTTTTAACCGATGATCAAATGCTGCAGCACGATACGGTTGAAAGAGAGAGTTATCAGTTTAGTCTGTTAAAAGTAGCTGCGCCGCAATTTCCTTTGAGTCTTACAACTAACTATAATCAATCATTATTAAAAAAACGAATCATCATGATGAACTCAAAAAAATCAAATGTGCACACCACATGGAAATATTTTTTCCTTGTGCCGCTAATGGTGCTTTTTGCCTGCCTTTTTAATCAACCGGCAGCGCAGAGCCAGCCTTTAAATTCAAAAGGCGAATCGAAACAAAATGTTATCGTTGAAGATGAAATGAAAACCGATGGAAACTGGTTTGCCGTTATAAAAGGCGATTCTATTGAAATCAGCTTTAAAAGCGATGAACATAGCAATTCTTCGCATACTTTTCAATTACGTGAATTAAGCAGTATTCCGAGAGATAAACAAGGCGATTTTACTTTGACTCGTGAAGTCGGAACTATGAATTTTAACGGGAAATTTGAAGGCAATAAAGGAATGGGAACTTATAAATTCACTGCAAATAAAGATTACAGCACTGCTATGAACAAAGAGGGATTAGATATTAAAAAAGATAATGATCTAATGGTGTTCTTTTTAATTAATATCAAAGTCTCTTATGTGCAGATGCTTAAGAAAAACGGCTTTAATAATTTAGATAATCAGGTTATTCCGCTTGCAGCTTTAGATGTAAATGAAGCTTATATAACTTCAATCAAAAAAGCTATTCCGGATATTGATTTAGAAAATCTTGTTCCTTTTAAATCATTAGGAATAGACAAAGCTTTTATTGAAGAAATTCGCAGTTCAGGTTACAAAAATGTTAGCCCAAGTAATATTATTGCCTTAAAATCTCAGGGTATTGACGGAAAATATATCAATGATTTCCGAAGTTCAGGTAAAAAAAGCGATAACGTTGAAAATAACAACAGAAACAATAATGATGACAACGACGATGACGATATCATTGCTTTTAAAGCATTAAACGTTGATAAGGCATTTATTGATTCTTTTAAAGCATTAGGATATAATAACCTTTCAAACGGTGATCTTATTGGTTTTAAATCATTAAATGTAACTCCAGAATACGTTAAAAGTTTTCAAAATGCCGGTTATAAAAACATTTCAGCAGAAAATCTAATGGCTTTAAAATCTCAGAATATTTCACCAGATTTAGTAAAAGAATACAAAAGTCTAGGGTTTGATAATCTTGATCTCGAAGAAATTGTGGGAGCAAAAGCAATTGGTACAACTCCGGCTTATATTAAATCGATGCGTGCAAAAGGACATGATTTTAAAAGCCTTGAAAAATATATTGCTTTAAAATCGCTGGCTAATAATTAATTATTTGAATCAGCTTTAAAAATACCTCAGTTGTAAGACTAAAAAAGCCCAAACCTAAACAGGAATGGGCTTTGTTGTATAATGAGTTTTCTATATTTCTTTTTTCTTTAAACAGCGGCCTCTTGGTTCGTCGCCTTCATAGAGTACAATTTCAGAATGTAAAAACTGAGCTGCATCTGCAGAGCCTTTTACTTTTATGGCACTGCGTTCTATCATTTCAGCTTCAAATTCTGTTAATACACTTTCCCTGATTCCAATTTCTTTCCATTGACAATTTCTGCATGCTTTTACGATTCCTCTTGCTAATGTCAGCGCATCTAATAATGCCTGATTGGCTCCTTGTCCTTTAAACGGACTCATTGGGTGAGCAGCATCGCCAATTAAAGTTACTGAACCGGCATTTTTTAATAAATCTGACTGCAGCAATTCGCGGTCATAAACAGGATATCCTGAAATCTGGGTTTCTTGGGTTGCCATTAAAATCTGCGGAATAGGATCGTGCCACTGTGTTCTGCGGCAGGCTTCTTCTTTGAGTGCTTTTTGACCTTTTGCACTTAATATTTTTGCATCGTTTTCAGACATTGGAAAACTAAGCTGCCACATTATAGAATCTGATTTGTAAGGCATAATGTAGATGCGTTCATTACCGTTTGCCGTTTGAAACACGGTTGCACCGTCGAGCAAAGGGCTTTCTAGATTTTCAAGAGTGCTCAAAGGACAGATTCCTAATATTACAATGCAGTCCAAATAACGTAAAGGCGTAGTTTCATCGCCAATCAGCAACTTTCGAACAGAACTGCGAATTCCATCAGCACCAACAACAAGATCTGCTTTACAACTTTTAGTTTCGCCGTTTACCTGAAAATTGAGGTCAACATTTTTATCATTTTGGTTAAAATCAATTAATTGATGTCCCCATTGAACTTTATCATGTCCGCCAAGCTGTTCAAGCAAAGCCAGACGCAAAGACTGCCTGGCGATATGCATATTGGTGCGTTTAGAAGTTGTTTTTGCATTAGACTGCAGCCATTTTCGAATTCCCCATTCGCCAATAACTTTTCCTTCTGTAGTATGAACCAAGTGTCTTGTCGAAATAACTTTTTCGTCTAATGAAAAAATACCTAAACCTTCGATTGCCTTACTAGCCTGCTGTAAAGTAAGTCCGTAACCTTGGGATCGGGCTTCGAAATCAGCATCACGTTCAAAAAGTGTAAAAGGAATTCCTCTGTGCAAACAAGCCACAGCTAGAGCCGTACCGCCAATACCGGCACCAATAATAGCAATATGAGGCAGGTTTTTATTGTCAGGTTCAGGAAAATTTAGTGAAGAAACCAAACCAGATCCGTTGCATTTTGTGCAGGTGTATAAGTGTGCTTTTGGGCGGACAGGAGCTTTGCCTTCATTGTTATTTTTTTGAAATAAATCTAATGCTGTTTGATAATCACGACGGGCTTTATTGCTGAGTCCGCGGTTTTTTTTACCACTTCCTTGGCATTCTTTACAAATAGTCCAGCTTGTTTTTTCGTTTTCTGCTTTTTCCACTTTCTCTTATTTTACCGGACTTTAAAACGTGAATTTTTCTGCGTTTTCTGGTGTGCAAATTTAGGACAAAAGATGGGCTTGTCAAAACGGCTTCAAAATTTAGGAATTAAGATTGTATTATGCTTGTAATGGTTTAATATTAAATAATTTGTGTTTTGTTTTGAAAGTATATTTTATAACTTTTACAGATGATTATGTAAGTGTCGCTTTTTGTATTTGAAGTAATTTTATTAAAATTTAAAACTTGAAATTATGGGCACAAATAATCAAAATCCGAATGCTGCTAAACCAAGCGGATCAGATAATCGAAGCGATACGAGAAAACATCAATATAGAGATCATGATGAAGTTTTAACAAATGATGAAAATTATGATGTTGATACTCATGAATTTAAAGGCGAAGAGCCAGATTTTGACGATAAGTTGAATAACGAAGAAAAAAAATAAAATAAAAGTCTCAATTTTTTGAGACTTTTTTATTTTCGATGACAGAAAAGGACTAATTAGAAGATTCTTTATAATTTTTGACAAAAATGAAGAAGTAAAAAGAAACTATGATTTGATTTTTATAGATTTGTAAACTCTCAAAATTTTCTAAAAAAGTTGAGAACCATATTATAAAATTTTATTACAATGAAATCTGTTACTCCACTATTTTTATTTTTAATGTTCATCTGTTCACCCTCGTATTCTCAATTAAGTTCAGATAAAATATTCGAAAGCTTTAAGCAGGGAGAACGTACTAACTGCTCATCAATTGCTTTTATAAAAGCCTCTTTAAATGTTTACGGATTAGATAATCTTTTTGAAACTGAAAAAATAGATGATAATCTGCAAAAAATAACATTAAAAAATAATGCCTCATTTAATTTAAAAAGTGAAGAACTAAACAGAGCTAAGATTTCTGCAGGATTTGTATTTATTAAGGATAACTGCGACAGCGAAAAAATAACTGACTATGCGGTTTTAACTTATGCTGTAATGGCAAAATACAAGCAGATCATTGATAAAGAAAAAACCTTTGATGAAGCTTTGGAAGATTTAGAAGATGGTACAGTCTATACGCCGACAATTTATAAGTATTTGGGTTTTAAGCTGGGAAAACAAATCGAAAAATTAGGAAGACAGGAGGGAAGTGAATTTTGCGGCGTAGTAGCATGGTCAAAAGCACATGCGGTTTTTGTATGTGAAGAATTTATGGATTATTACGGAAACAAAAAAAGTATTTTTATTAAATATCCCGGCCGTTTTAGAATAATTAAGTCTTAAAAAGACAGAAAAAAGCCAATTGTTAAAGTTTTCTAAAAAAAAGAAAATAATAAAGTTGCAATTTAACTTAATTTGCATATTTTTGCCCTAACCAAGAACCTATTAGATCTACGAAAATGAAGAGCAAAATTATTTTTTTAAGTGTCCTTTTCTTCTTGACAACGGCAGCTGTTTCGGCACAGGCAAAAAATGCCCCAAGAAGTATCATCAGTACAACAGCCTTAATCCGTAAATACCACGATCAAAAAGAATTGAGCGGTATGCAAAAAGGAGAACTATTGGAATTGTACATTGAGCGTATTAAAGTTTTAGTTAAAACGCTTCCTTATATCGCTTTGGTTACTAAACCTGGTGTTACGATGGCAGATTTAGGTATTCCAGACGATGGAGATCACAAAAAAATATTAGACAATCAAGCGGTTGGAACATCAACTTTCTTAGATACTACAGTAGAGTTTCAAAGAAAAATGATGCCTTACTCTGATAAAGGAAACCTTATCGCGGCGATTTTATTCTACGAAAACACATTAAAATCTTTACACGAGTTTAATGAATTAAACGAAATGTAATATTTTTTATAAAGCAAAAATAAAACCTTCAAAGTCAATTGATTTTGAAGGTTTTTTTTATGATTAAGCTTTTTGAAATCTTAAAATAATTCAAGCTGATTATTTGTATTTGGAGGTCTTTTTTTAGGAGGTTTGGCATCGCCAAAAACTGTTTTTCCTCCATATTTATACGATTCGTTTCGTTCTTTTTGAATCAAAGCATCAAAATTAGAATTGGGCGTAAAACTCTGTTCCGCTTTTCTGGATATTTCAGATAATTTTTTAATTGCTTCAATCTTGTCGCCATTGCCAATTTTAGCCCGGTTAATTGCCCGTTGTAATGTATTTATAGTTTCATCATATATAGTTACAGGAACCGGAAACGGATGTCCGTCTTTACCTCCGTGTGCAAATGAAAAGCGCGCAGGATCTTCAAATCGGGTAGGAGTGCCGTAAATAACTTCGCTCACTAATGCGAGTGATTGTAAAGCTCTTGGTCCCATTCCTTTTAAAAGCAGTAATTCTTCAAAATCCTCAGGTTTATTTTCGTGTGTTGCCCAAAGCATTGCACCAAGTCTTTTCATGTTTACATCTTCCATTCTCACGTCATGATGTGCAGGCATAGAAAGATACTGCATTTCCTTCATGATTTTTGCAGGAGATTCTTTAGATAATTCTAAAATTCCTTCTCTGGATTTTGAGGCAGCCTGAGCGGTAAGGTTTAAAATTGTTCCCTGATTTTCTCCATAAATAAAGGTATGAGGCTCTTCAATAAAAGATTTTAAATCCTGTGAATGCCAATGATATCTTCTGGCAGTTTTAGAATCGGGGTTCATTCCCTGCTGAATGACAGCCCATTGTCCCATATTATCAACAATAAAATTATGCTGATACAATTGAAAACCATCCTGAATGGCTGTATTATCTACTTTAGCAGCAAGTTTACTGCAGTTTGCAAGGTTATTTCCGTCAAGCCCTGTTTTTTCGCCTACAAATAAAAGTTCTTGAGGAGTTAAAAGCGAATGTTTGCCTTTTCCTCCGCAAATGTAAATTCCAAGTTCTTTTGAATGCGGATTGACAGATTTTTTTAAGGCACCAAGTACAGAAGTAGTAATTCCGGATGAATGCCAGTCCATTCCCATAACAGCTCCAAAACTTTGAAACCAAAACGGATTGCTTAGTTTGCTTATCACTTCAGAAGTAGAAAATTCTAAAGCAATCGTTTCTACAATTGCCAGGCCAAGCTTAGACATTCGTTCAGAAAGCCATAACGGCACTTGTCCATAATGTAATGGAAGATCTGCTGTACCGGAACGTTTCATGGGAGTATTGAATTTTTACAAAATTACGAAAAAAAACTTTTATTAATCGTTTGCCATTCAAAGCCTTGATTACTTTCGTTCTTCCCATTCTCTTTTTAACATTGCATATTGAAATTCACTTCCCCATTTCCCTTTAAAAAATATGTTTTCTATAAAATGACCTTCTTGCTTAAAACCGACACTCTGCAATAGTTTAATAGAAGCAGTATTCTCTGCATCGACTATTTCGACTACACGGTGTAATTTTATTTCATTAAACAAAAAAGTCAAAATGCCCAATAAAGTTTCTTTTGCAAACCCTTTTCTTTGTTCCAGATGCGAAATTGTAATTCCAATTTCGGCAATTCTTGTGTCGTATTGATCAAGTTTAATGGCGCAGTCGCCAATTAGCTGTCCGGTTTCGCGATTTTCAATTGCATATTGTACCCATTCACCGGCTTTTCCAAAATATTTAGCAGCGTTTTCTGTTATAAACTCTTCTGCCTGTTCTAAATTCATAACATCAAAACCCTGGTATTTTGTAACTTCAGGATTCGAGCGGTAAATAATAAAGTTAGATAAATCATGTATGTTGAGATGTCTTATAATTAGACGGGGCGTTTCTATATGCAATGGCGTCATTGTTGGTATTGGTTAAGATTTTTTGCAAGTTATGAAAGTACATTTTTAATTTAATGCTTCGGATTAATTTTTATTAGAATAAATAATACTCAGTTTTATTTTTAAGAAAAGAGAATATTATAATTTATGATGTTAAAAATTTTCATATTCTTATTAATTTGAGTAAAAATTATGAACTTCTTATCTAGATAAGTTCTTGATTTTTTATTTGTATTAAAATTTTATTTACTTGATTTTCAGTGTTTTATTTATTGGAAAACGTTTTAGATATCTTGATTTTTATTCCACTTTTTTTGTAATCTTTTTTTTAGGTCTAGTTTCGTTATAATCCTATTTCTAGGAACTAACTATTTAAAAAACCGAAAATTATGAGAAAACAATTACATGGTATTTTATTTAAAAGAGAAAAAAGCCGCCACTTTATAATGTGGATTTTTTTCATTCTCTTAACTTCAAATTTGTATGCGCAGCGAGGTTATTATGATGCAGCTTATAAAAGATACGAAGCAAACTTAGGACAATTGTCTAATGGAGCTTCAGTAACTGCAAAATCGTATAATCAAGCTGATTTACAGTCAGAAGCTTCAGATCAAATTTGTGTGAATATGTCTGCATCAAACGCAGCAGTTCAATGGACGTTAACTGAGGCTGCAGACGGACTCGTTATTCGATATAGCGTTCCTGACGGTCAGTCTGGAACAATAGGCGTATATAATGGCAGTACAAAAATTACAACGCTTACTTTGACTTCGACTTGGTCATGGGAATATTTGTGGAGTAATGGAAATCCAAATAACAACGGAATTACAAACCAAAATCCAAGAATGCGTTTTGACGAAGTACGTTATAAACTTCCAAGTAAAATACCAGTATCCGGAACATTGCGTTTGGTAAGAGAAACGGGTAATATTCACTTGGATTTTGCTGAAATGGAACCCATTCCGGCTGCAGTAACAGCGCCTTCAGGTTCTGTAACTTATACAGGAAACGGAAGTGATCTTCAAACTTTTATTGATGCCAACGGCGGTAAAAAAATATTTGTTCCAAGCGGGGTTTTTAATGTGAACCGCGAATTGTATTTTGGTTCTGCCAATACCTCTTTAATTGGAGCGGGAATGTGGTACACGCAGATTAATTTTACCAATACCAGCAGCGGTAACGGAGGATTGAGAGCTAATGCAAGTAATATTTCTTTTTCAGATTTGTATTTAACCACAAATTCTGCTTCAAGAAGTAATTCTTATAAAGCGATAAATGGTGTATTTACATCTGGTTCTACAATAAAAAATATCTGGGCAGAACATTTTGAATGCGGTGCATGGATTGCTCAATATAATGTTGGCGGACCCGCAATTGCAGATGGATTTACCTTATCGCACTGCCGTTTTAGAAATAATTATGCTGATGGAATTAACCTTTGCAAAGGAACGGCAAATGCTATTGTTGAACATTGTAATTTTAGAAATAACGGTGACGACGATCAGGCAATCTGGTCTGCTAACGGACAGGAATGTATCAACAATACTTTTAGATATAATACGTCAGAAAACTGCTGGCGTGCCTGCGGACTGGCTATTTATGGCGGAAAAAATAATAAAGCTTACAACCTGATTATTAAAGACAATCTTGAAGCAGGTATTCGTGTGAGCAATAATTTTGACGGCGCACCATTTAACAATGACGGAAACCATGAAATACACGATATTACAGTAAGCACATGCGGAACTTTTAATGATACTTATAACAATCCTGTTGCGGCGGTAGATATTTTCAGCGCCAGTAATGCCGGAACTCAGGTTAAGAACGTTCAGTTGTATAATATCGATATTTTAGATTCAAGAAACGATGCTATTTCTATAAGCAAAAGATCTGGAGACGGTATTTACAATCTTAGTTTTAAAAACATTACAGTTAACGGAACAGGGAAAGAATATCCAAACAACAATGCTCTTAACAGAAATTGGGGCAGAGGTTATTTTGTACTTATTGCGGGTTCTCCAAACGGAAACGGAACGTACTGCAATATGAATTATTCTAACAGAGGAGGAAATGCAGCAGCTAATGAAGAAATTAGTGCGATTGGCAATTTTTCTTGGACACAAAGCAGTAACTGTTCTGTAACAAATGTTCCGGTAACAGGCGTAACAATTGCACCAACAACAGTAACGCTGGGTGCCGGAGCAACACAACAATTAACGCCGACTATTGCTCCTGCAAATGCAACAAACAAAAATGTATCGTATAGTTCTAATAATACTGGCGTGGCAACAGTAAATGCATCTGGTTTAGTTACTGCGATTGCATCCGGATCTGCCACAATAACGGTTACTACACAAGATGGAGCTAAAACAGCATCATCGGTAATTACTGTAAATTCATCAGCTGCAGCTGTAACAAGCGTTAGTTTAAGTCCTAATGCAGCATCATTATCAGTAGGAGGAACACAACAATTAACACCAACTGTTCTGCCTTCTAATGCAACAAATAAATCGGTAAGTTATAGTTCAAACAATACAGGTGTTGCCACAGTAAATGCTTCAGGACTTGTAACGGCTGTTGCTAACGGAACAGCAACAATTACAGTAACAACAGCAGATGGAAACAAAACCAGTACAGCCTTAATTACGGTAAGTACAGCTACAGGAAGTTATTTTACCATTAAAAACAAATGGACGAATAATTATTTATATGATGCAGGGGCTAATGTAGGTTATGGTGCAACTGTTGCAAATAACAATTACAAATGGGAAAAAATAGCTGTAGATGCCACAAACTTTATCTTGAAAAATGTAGGTACAGGAGATGTAATGCATATTGAAAATTTAACAGGATCTGTACAATGTACAGCAGCAGGATCTGACTGGTGGAGCGCACAATGGTCAACCGAAAATGTAGACGGAACCTGGGTAAGAATCAAAAACAGATGGCAGACAGGAAGTATGATTCATATTGAAAACCTAACAGGTTCTGCTCAATATATAGGAGCTCAAAATAGCTGGGAAAGCGCACAATGGCAGTTTCAGGCAGCTTCGGCATCAAAGAAAATAAATGAAGCCGTAGTAACAGCCGAAAATAATACTGCAGTTAGTATTTATCCGAATCCGTCAGTTAATAATGAATTTAACATTGCATTACCAGAGTTAAGCCCAGACGATACAGCAATAATAACGGTTACAGATATAAACGGAAGAAAAGTTTTAGTAAAGAAACTGAATTCGTCAGCAAAAATTAATCATGATTTGGCTTCTGGAATTTATGTTGTTACAATTCATTCAAATGCTTTAAATATTTCTAAAAAACTGATTGTGAAATAATTTGCATTAATATTTTTTTAATTTAAATAAATCCAATAACCCTTATGCAGCATGCATAAGGGTTTTGTTTTTTTAAACGAAATAAACAGCCAGCATAAAATTTTGTAAATATTAATGGTAATTATATAAATGTAAACCAAAAGTGGTAATTTATATTTGATTTGTTATCTGTAGCTCAAAAATGAAATCATTTAGAACAATTGTTCCCTTAAAAGAATATTAAATAGATTTGAATACTTCATATTTTTAAAATTTAAAGTATTCATTTTTCATGCATATTCAGCTTTAAGACTTGATAGAATAGGCGTGGCGGCTTGTAATAATTTTAATTTTTTATACTGTCTGTTTTTCAAAAAATATTCGACAGTAATAAAGTATATTTGGCAATTAGCAGTTAAGGCAATTAAGCTTTTTAGATATTCTACAGCAATGGAGTTAACAAGTAATGATGAACTTTTTTATACAATTTTTAACTCTGCGGCAAACGGACTTATTGCATTGCAGCCAGTATACAATAAAGAAAAGATTGAAGATTTCTTACTACTGTTCTGTAATTCCCGTATTCAAGAATATTTTGAAGTTGAAGAATGTAAAAACCAGTTTTTTACAGATATTTTCAAACTTTATGATGCAGATATTCTCATCGAAAAATTCACCGAAACTCTAGTAAATAGAAAAAACTCTACTTTTGAAATCAGTTTTGAAATTGGAGAACAATTATATTGGTTTCGCTTTACAGCAGAAGAAAAAAACGGTTTACTAATCGTTACTGTTGAAAACATAACTGAATATAAAACAAAGAGAAACAATCTTATTGCCGCACTAACAGCGATTGAAAAGCAGGAAAGATTTTATAATTCCATTACCAATACCACACCAGATTTGGTGTATGTATTTGACCTTGCATATAATTTTACGTATGCCAACAAAGCTTTGTTGGATATGTGGGGTAAGTCAGCGCAAGATGCTATAGGTAAAGGCTTAAGAGATAACGGTTACGAAGAATGGCACGCAGTGATGCATGAAAGAGAAATAGACGACGTTGTTGCTAATAAAAAAATGATTAGAGGCACCGTATCCTTTCCTCACGCAGAATTAGGACGAAGAGTTTATGACTACATTTTTGCTCCGGTTTTTAATAAGCAGGGAGAAGTAGAAGCGATAGCCGGAACAACACGCGATATTACAGAAATAAAACTGGCGGAAGAACAGCAGTTTTTAGCAAGAAAAAGGATAGAAGAAAGTGAATCCAGACTGCAGTCTATGATTCACCAGACACCTTCGGCTACATTGGTGCTTATGGGAGCAGATTTGGTAATCGAGCAGATTAATAGACAAATGCTTGCTTTAATTGGCCGTGGCGAAGAAATTATAGGCATGCGGTTGATTGATGTTCTTCCGGAATTAAACGGGCAATATGTTTGGACACAGGTGCAGAACGTTTACAATAAAGGAATTCCTTTTGATCAGGCAGAAGTGCTTGTTCAGCATAACCGAACAGGTGAAATGCGCGACTATTATTATAATCTGGCCTATCGTCCTTTAGTTCAGGATGGGGTGATAACAGGAATGATTCAGGTAGCAGAGGATGTGACAGAACAGGTTACGGCAAGAAATAAAATGGAAGAAAGCGAAAAGCGTTTCAGAGCTTTAGTAAATGCTTCTTCAGATTTTGTGTATCGTATGAATGCAGACTGGACTGTAATGAGAAGTTTAGAAACACTGGATTCTTATGCATCAGAAGGCGAACCAGTTTCTAATTGGATTAACAGTTATATTCATCCTGATGACCGAAAAAAGGCTTTGAAACTTATATCTGAAGCAATAGATAATAAAAGTATTTTCCAATTAGAACATAGAGTTCTAAATGCAAATGGTACTATTGGCTGGAATTTTTCCAGAGTAGTTCCTATATTAGACGATAATAATACTATCATTGAGTGGTTTGGTGCCGCAAGTGATATTACTTCACAAAAAGAAGTACAGCAGATTATTAATGAAAGTGCAGAAAATTTTCGACAGCTTGCCGATTTGGTACCTCAGATTATATGGACAAGCAGGCCGGATGGTTTTATTGATTATTATAATAAGCGCTGGTACGAGTATACGAATTTGAAAGAAAATGAATATGGTGATTCGAGCTGGATTTCTGTATTACACCCGGATGATGTAGAATTAGTTAAAGATAATTGGTATGAGAGTATCCAATCTGGTAATTTTTATCAGCTTGAATTTCGATTAAAAGATAGTGTTACAGGAGAGTATCGCTGGTTTTTAAGTAAAGCAGTTCCTATCAGGGATGCATCAGGAGCTATTACAAAATGGTTTGGTACATGTACAGATATCCATGAACAAAAAACTGCTACCGAAAAATTAGAAGTCCTGATAAATGAACGCACACGGGAACTACAGCGTTCTAATGAAGACTTGCAGCAGTTTGCTCATGTCGCTTCCCATGATTTAAAAGAACCGGTACGAAAAATAAAAACTTTTATAAGCAGACTTGAAGATAATCTTGAAGGAAAACTCGATGACTCGGCAAAGAAATTCATTGACAGAATACACGTCGCATCAGATCGAATGTTTAACATGATAGAAGGTGTTCTGGCGTATTCTAAAATAAATGCAGATCAACAGAAACCAACAGTAGTGGATCTAAATGAAGTTTTAAAAAATATTGAAACCGATTTAGAAGTTTCTTTACAAAAAACAGGCGGTGAAATCTATTATGATAATCTTCCTGTTCTGGAAGGCGCACAGGTATTATTGTACCAGCTTTTTTACAACCTGATTAATAATTCTATTAAGTTCGCTAAAGACGATGTTCCGGTTAAAGTAAAATTATCCTCAAAAATAATAAAACAACAGGATAATGATTTTGCCGTTATTACTGTAGAAGATAATGGAATTGGTTTTAACGAAAATCAGGCAGAAAGAATATTCGAAACTTTTACAAGACTTAATTCTAAAGATTCTTACGAAGGTACAGGTCTGGGATTATCGCTCTGTAAAAAAATAGTTGAACGCCATGCAGGAACTATAACTGCATCGGGAAGTCCATATAATGGAGCAGTATTTACTATAGTGCTTCCTTTGAAACAAGAAGAAAATGATATTTAAATATGAATAAAAAAATAATTTTGCTGGCTGACGATGACAGGGATGATATAGAAATGTTTTGCGAAGCCTTAGAAATGGTTAATGAAAATGTTATCTGCGAGTGTGCAGAAAACGGTGATCAGGCGTGGCGTATGCTAAACGACAACAATGAAAAACCACAGCTTATCTTTCTGGATATTAATATGCCTATTATGAATGGATGGGAATGTCTGAAATTAATAAAAAAAGATGAAAATTATCAGGATATTCCCGTGATCATGATTTCAACATCTTCACATAAAAATGATATGGAGACGGCTTCTAAGCTGGGAGCACTAGGTTATTTTGTAAAACCAAATGATTTTAATGATTTAAAAAGCATGCTCAAAATTATAACTTCTAATGAGGGAACAGATTTAAGTGATGCTTTACATAATCTGCAAAACAGTGGTTCAAAATACATTTTTCATTTGTAAAAGAGTTCAAAACAACCCTTATTTTAAAGTTGATAATAAAAAAAGTATTGCCTGTTTTCCTATAGAAAGATTTCTTTTCTCTTCTATATTTCTTATTTTTAGTATTCTAAAATAAGAAAGCATGATTTTAAGTGTGAAGCGTTTACTGTCCTCTTTGCTTTTATTAGCAGCATTACTGATAAATTCTAATGCAGTTACAGCCCAATTATTGGGTTCAGCAAAAACTACAACAGAAGAACCGGTAAAAGTCCCGGAAGATTCTTTGGGAAGAAGAACACCTCAGGGAACAGTTAATGGATTTATTAAAGCTATTGGCGAGCAGAATTACCTGCGTGCCAGCCAGTATCTTGTACTAAGTAAACGCTCTTACCGAAAAACAACTGAAAGAATACGCATAGTAAAAACATTTCAACAGCTTTTAGATCAGGGCGGTAACCTTTCGCCCTCGTCCATTATAAGCAATAAAGAAACCGGGCGGACAGACGATGATCTGGCAACGGGTGTAGATCTTGTAGGGAATATTTCTACGGGTAAAGAAACCATACAGCTCTACGTAGAAAATCAATCAGATGACAGCCAGCCCGCATTATGGCTTTTCTCTGCCGAAACAGTAGAATCCATACTTTCAGCCGATATTAGAGGAGAAAAAACTTTTTTAGATCGTATACTTCCGCATTATTTAAAGGAACGAAAATTAGGAAACGTTCCTATTGGTCATTGGGCAGTAGTAGTTGTCATGACGATTTTATCCTATTTATTGGCCAGAATATTAATTTTCGTAATAGGTTTTGTGATTCAAAAGCTATGGAAAAAAGCCGATACAGAAAATGGAACAGCAATTATAGAGGCATTGACACTGCCGGTTCACATGTATCTTACCGTAATTTTATTTGTCGCGTTTACACAGCGCATGGGAATTTCCATAGTCGTCCGCCAGCGTTTTAGTATTATTATAATCACCATCGGAATCGTCGCTTTTTTAATACTGCTTTGGAGAATGACCGATTTTGTAAGCATGTTTGCGCGAAGCAGAATGAGCAGGAAAGGCCGAATTTCTGCCATATCAGCGATTTTATTTTTGAGTCGTACTACTAAAGCTGCCATTGTTTTTGTTGGAATTATTGCAATTCTCGGAATTATTGGTGTAGATGTCACAGCAGGACTTGCGGCACTTGGTATTGGAGGTATCGCATTGGCTTTGGGAGCGCAGAAAACTATAGAAAACTTTGTTGGCAGTGTCAGCCTTATTGCAGATCAGCCTTTAAGAGTAGGCGATTACTGCCGGGTTGATGATATTAAAGGAACAGTTGAGTCTATCGGAATGCGGTCTACCACACTTCGTACTTCTGCAAGAACTATTGTAACTATTCCTAACGGACAATTATCGGCCAGTAAAATAGAAAATTTTGCCCATCGCGACCGTTTTATATTTAATCCGATATTTACCTTTAGGATGGAAACAACTCCTGACCAAATGCGTTATCTTTTAGTAGAACTAAGATCTTTGCTGTATGCTCATCCTGCAGTTTTAAATTCTCCGCCTATAGTTCGTTTTACAGGAATAACAGCAGATGCTTTAAAAGTTGAAATTACGGCATATATAGAAGCATTAAATTTTGAAATATCTCAAGAAGTACAAGAAGATATCTTACTTAGAATGATGGATATTATAGAAGCAAGCGGAACATCATTAGCCTATCCGTCTCAAACATTGTATATGGCTCAAGATAGTTCACCCTCAAATGAAAAAGCCGCCGCAGTTGCAGAAACTGTTAAAAAATGGAAAGAAAAAAATGAGTTGCAGCTCCCTAAATTTGACCCTAAACGTGTTGAAGAAATAAAAGACAGTATTAAATACCCAGGAGAAGGCAGTTTTAAGCCAAAAGAAGATTGATTTTTTTGATATGTCTATGTGTATGAAGTAATTAGAATTTGATATAAAAAATGTTTTTTGAAGAATATTTTATAAGATTTTTTGATTCAAAATTTCAAAATATGACATAAAAAGTGTTAAAAATTGCTGTAAACGTCAAGTTTTCAAATATTTATAATATATTTAACACTGCAAACATGGGAATTCTGTAAAATTTGTGCATAATTTTGCAATGTCAAAAAACTTGATAGGAGTCCCAAACTGCTTTTAACTTTAATTTTACTGTCTTAATATGAGAATATTTTTTATGGCACTGCTTTTTTCTTTAAGTTCGTTTACCACTTACAAGACTGCGGACAATAAAGAAATTTTATCTGAACTGGAAATGATAAGACTTACAGAACATGTAAATGAAATTAAAACATTTACTGCTTCAAATCATGGCTACAATAAGAAAATCGCTTTTCTTGTAGATATGAAGATCAAATCAGGTAAAAATCGTTTTTTTGTATACGACTTACAAAACAACCAAATTATCGATCAAGGACTAGTTGCACATGGTTCAGGATCAGAAACCGGAATAAAAGGTGATATTCTTCAATTTAGCAACACCCCAAATTCTAACTGTACATCATTAGGCCGTTATTCTGTTGAAAAACCTTATAAAGGTGTTTTCGGAAAAGCATTCAGATTGAGCGGTATGGATGAAACGAACAGCAATGCTTTAAAAAGAGCTATCGTGCTGCACTGCTACAAAGAAGTTCCAGACGATGAAAAAGAATACTACATAATAAACAGCCACGGCTGCCCAATGGTAAGTGAACTTTTCTTTAAAAGACTTGAAAAAATAATTGACAGCTCAGATTCTAAAATCATGCTTTCAGTTTATTATTAAAAATCAGAGTGCAATTTTTAGCAGAAACTGCTAAAACAAAATATCAAATACAAAGGGAGCTTTTACAGCTCTCTTTTTTTATACATCATTCCGCGTCATTTTTGAAAATTAAATTATTCCTTTTTTTCTAATTCGATATACTTTTAAAGTATCCATCGCTCTTTTAAAACAAGGTTTGTTTAAAACTAAATTTCTGATATCAATTCCAAAAGCTCTATTTCTCATTTCCTTATTTGACAGTGCTTTAGTATCAGAACAATTCGGTCTGTAATTAATTCTAATAGTATTTAAGATTTTGCCTTCTTTAAAAAATTCAATTTGATCTTCAGAACTCGGCATAAGCCAATAACATTCAGGATAACTGTAATCGCCTCTAATTTCATCTATTTTGTTTTTAGAGATAGAACTGAGCAGTTTAATACTGTCGTTTTTAGTAAATAAAATAGTGTCCAGATTTTCTTGTCCGCGATAAAATGTTCTAACTGTTTTATTTTTAAAATCAAAAGCAACACATTTTTCATATTTAAATAAAATTGAAATATCAGTATCTGGTTTCTGTTTTGTATTGCATGAACTAAAAATTAAAGCGATAATAAGTAAGGGTAAAATGGTATTTTTCATGTTGTGAAAATTAATAAATTACTTTTTTGTTTTCAATTATCTTTTCATTTTGAGCAGCTGTTTTATCATTTTGATAGGCTTTTATAAATAGAAATCGAGTTGTCTTTTTTATTATATTGATAATCAATGTATTTTGTTACCCTAAAATGTTTTGGCATATCATTTGTTTTTTATTTTAAAAATAAAAGCAATATAATATTATGAAAGGGAATAAAACCAGAAGTAAAGAGATTACAAAAGTGTATCTATCTAATAAATCTCTGCAGCATAAAAACAGAATCATTAATTTAATGGTATTTACGATAGTTTTCTTTATCGCTCTTTTGCTGATCTCACAAATAGTTTAGCTGTTTTGAGTTTAGCATTTGAATTTCGATAGAGTAGTATTACAAATAGAAATTTTCTAAACTGATATGAAAACTATAAAGCGTAAAAAAGAAACCGCCGTAATTTTGCCTTATGCGGTATCTAAAGAAGCAGTTGATTTTTGTATTGAAACTGCCGGACCTGCTCATACTTTATGGATAAACGAAATTTGTGAAGTAACATTACTGTCAGCCATAGCACGTGGTACAGGTATATCCGGACGTTCACCAGAACTTCTTAAGGAAAAAATGAAAAAGGGAGAAGCTGTTATTGCATTTACAGCAGATGGAAGATGGGCAGGTTTTTCATTTATTTCTTCTTGGGAAAACGGCCGTTATGTTTCAAATTCTGGTTTGATTGTTGCGCCAGATTTCAGGCATACCGGATTAGCGAAAAAAATTAAAAGAAAGATTTTTGAACTTAGTATTCAAAAATATCCTAATGCTAAAATATTCAGCCTTACAACTGGTCTTGCGGTAATGAAAATGAATCATGAACTGGGATTTGAACCTGTAACATATTCAGAACTGCCCGGTGACGAAGAATTTTGGGATAATTGCAAAACCTGTGTCAATTGTCCTATTTTAAAAAGTAAGGACAGAAAAAACTGTTTATGCACTGCAATGCTTTATGATCCAAAAAATATTCAAATATAAAACAGACTCCGTGTTTGCTGTAAAAATTAGTAACAAAATTGATTTTTGATGCGTATATTTGATATAGTAAAAAAAGGAAGCATTTATGAAAAAGCTAGGATTTTTATCATTTGGGCATTGGTCAAATAATCCATCATATCAATCTCGTACAGCTGCTGATACACTGCTTCAATCTATCGATTTAGCAGTAGCTGCAGAACAAATAGGTTTAGACGGAGCTTATTTTCGTGTGCACCATTTTGCGCAGCAGCTCGCATCGCCTTTTCCTTTGCTTTCTGCAATTGGTGCAAAAACAAGCAAAATTGAGATAGGAACAGGTGTAATCGATATGCGGTACGAAAATCCATTGTATATGGTGGAAGACGCTGGCGCGGCCGATTTGATATCTGGAGGACGTTTACAACTGGGAATAAGCAGAGGTTCACCGGAACAGGTTATTGATGGATGGCATTATTTTGGTTACGAACCAATGGCTGGTGAAACTGATGCCGATATGGGACGAAAAAAAGCATTGGATTTTTTAGAAGGACTTAAAGGTGAAGGATTTGCTGAACCTAATCCATATCCAATGTTTCCAAATCCGCCGGGATTGTTACGTGTTGAACCACATTCTGAAGGATTAAGAGAACGAATTTGGTGGGGAGCTGCATCGAATGCAACTGCCGTTTGGGCAGCTGAAAACGGTATGCATCTTCAAAGTTCTACCCTTAAGTACGATGAAAACGGTAAACCCTTTCATGTCCAGCAGGCAGAACAGATTAGATTGTATAAGGAAGCTTGGGAAAAAGCAGGACATCAGCGTGAAGCAAGAGTTTCGGTAAGCCGTTCCATTTTTGCAATAGTTAACGAACAGGACAGGTATTACTTTGGCGGACAAGGCAAAGGAGCTGACAGTTTCGGTTATATCGAACGCGATAAAAGAGCTGTTTTTGGTAAAAGCTACGCAGCCGAACCAGACAAACTAATCGAAGAACTGAGTCAGGACGAAGCGATTAAGGAAGCAGATACATTACTGCTTACAATTCCTAATACTTTGGGTGTAGATTATAATGTACATATTTTGTCTTCAATTTTAGAACATATTGCTCCTGCATTAGGCTGGAGATAGTTTTATAAAAATAAAGTAAAAAGCCCTCTATTTAAATGAGGGCTTTTATTTTATATGCTGCTTAAAATTTGACATTTAATTTCCAAAAATATTGGTAAGCTCATTAGATTTGGATATAAACGGACTATGTACGGAATTAATTGTAATATGGTAATTAACAAAAATAAAACAGACTATATAAGATGCAGACGATATTAGGTGCCAGCGGGCAGATAGGAGAAGAACTTGCAAGAGAACTAAAAAGGAATTTTACTTCAGATATTAGAATTGTAAGCCGAAAAGCTCAAAAAGTTAATGATACTGATACTGTTTTTTCAGCAGATTTAATCAATCGGGAAGAGGCTGTTGAAGCTGTTAAGGGAAGTGAAATTGCTTATTTTACATTGGGACTTCCTATGGATTCTGATTTATGGGAAAAACAATTTTTGCTGATTTTAAAAAATACAATTGAAGCTTGTAAAATAAACAAAACAAAACTCGTATTTTTTGATAACACATATATGTATCCGCAGGATAACAGAGTCCTTACAGAAGATACAGTTTTTGAGCCTGTGGGAAGAAAAGGGAAAATTAGAAAAGAGATGGCTGAAATGGTTTTAAGCGAAATGCAGTCTGGTCAGTTAGAAGCTGTAATTTGCCGTGCACCTGAATTTTATGGACCTGATAAAACACAAAGTATTACGAACACATTAATTTTCAAGGCAGTTAAGGAACATAAAAAGCTAAAAGTACCTTTGAGCGCTACAAAGAAAAGAAGCCTTATTTGGACGCCTGATGCAAGCAGGGCGACAGCATTAATAGGAAATACTCCAGATGCTTTTTATCAAACCTGGCATTTGCCTGTCGATGAAAGTCATCTTAGTTATAAAGAGTTTATTGCATTGGCCTCTAATGTTTATGGCAGAGAGTTAAAATATGCTGTTATTCCTAAGTTTGTATTTAAAATAGGGTCGCTTTTTAATAAAAGAATGAAAGAATTACAGGAACTGCTTCCGAGATATGAACATGATAATATTTTTGATGATTCGAAATTTAGAAAGCGTTTTCCGGATTTTGAAATAACAAATTATAAAAAGGGAATCGAAAGGATTAAAGAGGAGCAGGAAATTAGTAAATAAAAAAAGGAACTGATATTTCAGTTCCTTTTTTATTGCTTTTTAAAAGCTTTATTATTTTCCGCTTGAAGCAGTAATTTTTCCTAATTGAAGTCTAAAATCTGGTCTTTTTGCATTGTATACGTCAACAAAAGTTTCTTTATTATCCGTTTGTGAATAAACGTTAAAGAAAACGCTGTTTCCATACCAGTTTTCTAAATCTGAATTGTCGCTTTTGTTTTCTGCAAAAATGTTACCACTGCATTGGTTGAAAAACATTTCTTCAAATTTGATTTTCTTTAGGTTTTCGGCATTGATTTCAGTTTTGCTGTCAATTAAAACCGCAGGATTAAATCCAGAAACTACACTTCTTTTTAATTCTAAAGAAGCATTTTCAGCAACATACACAGCTTCTTTTACTAAACCAGCCTGAATATCAGCTTTAATTTTTTCACTGTCATTCAACATTGTAATGTTTGTAGCAGAAACAAATGTAGATTTTTTCGTAAAGTCAGTTTCGCTTTTCTTTTCGTATGCTTTAACCTCTAAACATCTAGATCCGTCTTTGTTACTTGATAAGTAAGAAGATCTTACTGCTAACGAGTTATATAAACGACACTGTATACCTTGTGTAAATTTAAAATCATCATTGATTGATTTGTATGAAACTAACTGAGAAGCATTTACATCTCCGCCGTAAAAAGCAAACGAATCACCGCCTGAGTAACTTACCATGATATTTTCTATAACAGTTTTATTACCTACACCTGCGATAGTCAATGCGTTAAAAGTATCAGCACCTTTTACTCTTTTACCAGCAAATTCAATTCTTACAAACTTTAAAACTCCTGAGTTTGATGCTGTATTATTTCCACCATACACAGTAAGAGCAGGATCAAGATCCATGTTGTAAGAGCCAACGCTTCCAAATTTGTTAATTGGAGCATCACCAAGAATTACTAAACCACCCCAGTCTCCAGCTTTTTTCATGCTGCTGTTTGAGGTAAACACAATTGGATCAGTTTCTTGTCCTTCTGCCATTATTTTAGCACCTTTAGTGATGATTAAAGCACCTTTAGTACTTACATCGCCAATAATCGTTGTACCTGGCTCAATAGTCAAAACTGCATTGTTTGTTACATAAACATTTCCCTGAAGAATGTATACGTTTCTTTTCATCAGTTTTGTGTTTTCAGTAATGTTTCCAGCTAAAATTTGATTTGCATCTTTAGATTCGGACTTGTGAGGTTTAAATTCTGTCCAGTTGTCCAGCCAGTTGTTGTAACCAATAATTCCTTTTTCTTGTTGTGCGTTTACGCCGGCAGCTGTCAGCAGTAAACAAATCATTAGAGTAATTTTTTTCATAGTCTTGGGGGCTATTTAGGTATTATACAATTTTTAAACATCTCAGAACGAAGCTTTTATTCAATACAGCTGTTTTTGACCTTCGGCAACCGTTAAGTGAACATTTATTTTAAATAGAACTTTTAAAAAAATATCAGAGTAGGTTTTTCTGCAGTGTTATACACAAATATAATTAAAAAGGTTTACATAGACCTTGATTTTACTGATATTTAACATTTGCTGCAGTAAATTTAATACAGCACATTTTTTTTAATTAGCACTACAGATATTTAACGATGAGTAAAGGTTTTTATTGTGCCGAAAATTCCTAGAATTAACTTTCTTGCAATATCTCTTCTTCTCGTAAAATCAAATTTGCCGATAAAGACCCTTTTATATAATTTTACATGCTATGTATGAAATATTCCAAAAATACCTTGAAGATAAAACTGAACTGACACAGGCAGAATCAGAACGTATACAATCATTTGCTATTATTAAAAAACTTCGTAAAAGACAATATCTGCTTCAGGAAGGAGATGTCTGGAAATATGACGCCTTTATTACTCAGGGTTGCGTTAGAACTTATACCGTAGATGAAAAAGGAAGCGAGCATGTAAACAGTTTTAGTATAGAGAACTGGTGGACAGGCGACAGGGAGAGTTTAATGATGCAGCAGCCGTCACGGTTTAATATAGATGCTATAGAAGATACCGAGCTTGTTCTTTTTACTCATGAGAATTTTGAACTGCTGTGCAGAGAAATTCCCGCGTTTAATAATATGGTCAATACTATTTTGCAAAGAAGTTTTATAGCCGCTCAAAACAGAATTCAGGCTTCACTGACTTTAACAGCCGAAGAAAAGTATTTAAATTTTATAAATAAATACCCGGGATTTGCTTCGAGGATTCCGCAGACCATGATTGCCTCATATCTGGGCATGACACCAGAAACGCTAAGCCGTATTCGAAAACAAACCGCAAAAAAATAATATCATCAGGAGCTTTTAAAGCTCCTTTTTTTATGCCTGCTTCAAACTCTTGATCTAAATCAAGTTTTTACTTATTTCTAATCAATGTACAGGTTTTGCATTCGTCGCAACTTTGTAATGTTCAAAAGAAACAAACATTATAAACATTTAAAAATTAGAAATCATGTCAAAAACAATTTTCATTACAGGAACAAGTACAGGCTTTGGAAAATTAACAGCTTTAACATTAGCAAACGCTGGTCATTCAGTAATTGCAGGAATGCGCAACACAAATGATAAAAATGCCGCAGCCGCAAAAGAACTGGGAGCAGTAGAAAACATTGAAGTAGTAGATATCGATGTTACTGATGATGCATCAGTTAACAAAGCCATCGAAAAAGTAATCACTAAATACGGCAAAATTGATGTATTGATAAACAATGCAGCAGTAAGCGGTTTTGGTCTGCTTGAAGGCTACTCAATCGATCAGGTTCGCAAAATGTTCGATGTAAACGTTTACAGCGTGCTTCGTATGTATCAGGCGGTGCTTCCTTCTATGAGAAAAGAAAGAAACGGACTTGTCATTAATATTACAACCGGAGCAAGCGGACACACACTTCCTTTTATGGTTCCGTATATCGCATCAAAACTTGTAGTAGAAAGTTTTACAGAAGGATTGCAAGATGAACTTGCTGATTACGGAATTGAAAATGTAAGCATCCAGCCTGGAGTTTATCCAACAGAAATGAATAACGGATCGAAAGCGGGTATTTATGCTGATAAAACAGAAATTATAGAACAATACGGCGAAGCTGCAACAGAAAAATTCAACGCATTGGGCACAGCATTATTTGGCAAAATGGCACAGTTCGATATGAATCCGCAGACTATTGCCGATGGTATTCTGGAGTTGGTAAGCATGAAAAAAGGAGAGAGACCGCTTCGTTTTCCGCTTGATGCCATTGCTCAGGGAACTGATAAAGAATTTATAGAAGCCCGTGCTGCTATTAAAGCAAAATGGGTAGCTGCTTACACTAATTAATTTTCCTTTTAAACACATTTAATAATTACAACACATATAAATAATCATGAAAACAATTCATAAAAAATCAAATAAAAAAGTACAGACTTCAGCAGCTGCAATACTTAATTTAATACTGCTTTTTTCAGCTTCAGAAAAAACAGCCGCACAAACTAGTGCAGGAATCGTTGGTATCGATCACGTGGGCATTAATGTGCCGGATCTCAATAAAGCCGTTACATTTTTTAACGATGTACTTAGTTTTACGCCCGTAACACAATTAGGACCAATTCCGCTTGATGCCGACTGGAAAAAATTAAATCATATTAATCCTAATACTGGTGCTGTTACCATAAAAATGATCAATGCAGGAAACGGAGCAAGCATCGAAGTGTTTGAATATGCAGATAACAAAGGAAGTAAAACGCATCCTAATACAGATGATATTGGAGCATCGCATATTGCTTTTTATGTAAATGATATTAATGCCGCAGTGCAGTATTTAAAAAGTAAAGACGTAAAAATAATAGGAGAACCTTTTACAATGCCTTCTGGAGATACAGCAGGAGAAACCTGGGTTTATTTTGAAACACCTTGGGGGTCTAAAATGGAACTGGTTTCATATCCAAACGGAAAAGGATATGAAAAATCACATCCTAAAACTATATTATGGTCGCCAAAAAATGTGTCAGTGAAAAAAGTTTCTCCAGACGATTTCGATTCTAAAAAGAACACGGCAATAGTAGAAAATCATCTTAAAATTTGGAATGAAAAAGACGAAACAAAACGCAAAGCTCTATTAAATCAAGTGTATGCGGTTAATGTTGAAATGGTCGACCGTCATTTTATTGCAGAAGGAATTGAAAATATCAGTAAGTTTATTGTAGAACTTCAAACTAAAAATCCGGATTTCAGGTTTACTGCAAAATCAGTAGAGACAAATCATAACATTGTTCGATTGTACTGGCAGTTTGGTTCAAAAGAAAAACCAGCTGTTGTAAGCGGTATGGATTTGTTTGTAATTGAAAACGGAAAAGTACAGAAATTATACGTTTTTGTAGATCAGAAATAATTGACCCATTCAATTTTATCAGTTTTAAAAAGCCAGCGTACATATCGTCTGGCTTTTTAACTTTAAATCAGGACGCGCCTCTGTTAAAACCTATTGTATCTCTGTAGAGCTGTGAACGTTTTATTGATACCATTCGCGGCTGGCACACTTTTGTAAAAGCTCTTAATATTTTGTAAAAAGAAGAAACCGATGCAATAATTATCGTACATTTATATACCTTAAGATTTGATTTTCATTCGCTTATTTTATTAGTATTTATATGAAGGTACAAGCCATTTCGAATCGGTTTCTTGTTTTTTTTAAAGAAAGAAAAGGCATTTCTTTTCTTCGCGAAAATGATAAAATTATCAGACAATTTATTTTTACTATTTTTTTTATCGGAATTGGAATTTGGTTTATCAAACACGAAAATTCAGAATTAAAAGAAGTAAAAAATGTAATTGCAAATGCCGGCAGTTTCTGGGTTTTATGCGGTGTTATACTCGCTGCTGTTTATATACTGCTTCAGGCATTCATGTATTATGCATCATTTAAGGCTGTACAAAGTAAAATTTCTTTTAAAGATGCTGTGATTTTGTTTCTGAAACGAAATTTTATAAGCGTTTTTCTTCCGGCAGGAGGAATTTCTTCCTTAGCTTTTTTTACGAAACCTATCGAAAAGAAGGGTGTTAAACCCACTCAAATTCATTTTGCGTCAATTGTATACGGTTTCGTTGGAATTCTGTCTGTAATAATAGTGGCAATTCCGGCTTTGTTGTATTCACTTTTTGAAGGAACCACCGGATCAGGAGAATGGTATGCATTTGGGGCCGTTGCAGGATTAAGTCTTATACTGTATTTCATTTATGATTCTGTTTTAAAGAAAGGATCCATCTACAGATTTATCATTAAGTTTTTTCCATCTGCAGAAGTATTTATGGAGGACTTAAGAAACAACAGAATTATAAAAAGTAAATTTCTGCAGGTTGTTTTTTATTCGGTGCTGATTGAGTTTGTTGGAATATCGCATTTGTATGTAGCTATGGTTGCTCTGGGATTTACACCGTCTTTAACTGCAGCGATAATGGGCTATATTATTTCTGTTATTTTCCTGATTGTTTCGCCTTTTCTACGCGGCTTGGGCGCTATAGAAATATCGATGAGTTTTATCTTGATACAGTTTGGTTTTACAAACGTTAATGCTATAGCCATTACTTTTTTATATCGTTTTTTTGAATTTTGGATTCCGCTTCTTGCCGGAGCATCGCTTTTTATATTTAGTGCCAATAAGCTGTTAATGCGTATAGTACCGTCATTCCTTCTTTTTGTTTTAGGATTAATTAATATCATTTCGGTTTTAACACCCGCAATCTCTGAACGTCTGCATGTTTTAGAAAATATAATACCAATCTCGGCTATCAAAGTATCCAATTATTTTGTAATAACCGCCGGATTATTCATGCTTGTTAATGCTGCTTTTCTGCTCAAAGGATTACGAACCGCCTGGTGGTCTGCTATTTTACTGACAAGTATTTCTGTTGTGGGAAACATAACAAAAGCAATCGATTATGAAGAGGCTTTAATTGCTCTTATGGTTTTGGTTAGTCTAATCGTAACAAGAAAAGAATATTACATAAAAAGCAATGCACATTTACAGAGCATAGGTTTAAAAACGGTTTTAATAAGCATTGCAGCTGTTTTAATCTACAGTATTTTAGGGTTTTATTTTCTGGATAAAAAACACTTTAATATTGATTTTGACTGGCTTCAATCTATAAAATACGGGCTGCAGAATTACTTTTTAATGGGAAGCTCAGATTTAGTTCCTTTAGATCGTTTCGCCAAACGTTTTTTACTTTCTATAAACATCTGCGGGTTTTTATCTTTAGGATTTTTGGTTTATGCTTTAGTTCGTCCGTATACAATTAAAAAAGAAGCGGTTGAAGATGACTTCATGACCGCAAATTCTATTTTAGAACAATACGGAGCTTCTGCTTTAGATTATTTTAAAACCTACGACGACAAAACTATTTTTATTACTCAAAACCGAAAAGCATTTTTAGCCTATCGTACAGCCGATAATTTTGCTGTAGTATTAGAAAATCCGGTTGCAGAATCTGCTGCTGAAATGAAGGAATGTATTATAGAATTTGATAAATACTGTTATAACAACGGATTAAGAAGTATTTATTATCGTGTTCCCGAAGAAAATCTGGATGTATTTACTTCTCTGCAAAAGAAAAGTTTGTTTATAGGGCAGGAGGGTGTTGTTGACTTAGCAGCATTTACTTTAGAAGGAAGTGCCAAAAAAACACTGCGTAACGCCATAAACAAAGTGAAAGAAAAAGGATTTAAAACCACCGTTTATACTGCACCAATAAAAGACGGACTGCTGCAAAAAATAAAAGCGGTGAGTGATGAATGGCTTAAAAGTACAGAAAGAAGTGAGCTTGTTTTTTCGCAAGGCAGATTTGAATGGGAAGAATTAAAAAACCAGACCATTATTACGGTTGAAAATCCCGAAGAAAAAATTGTCGCTTTTTTAAACGTAATTCCGGATTATGTCAAAAACGAAGGAACATACGACTTAATTCGCAAAACTGATGATGCACCAAACGGAATCATAGATTTTATTTTGATAGAGTTATTTACGTATTTAAAATCTCAGGAATGTACTGCTGTAAATTTAGGATTAGCAGCTATGAGCGGCATTGAAGAAGCAAATACTTTTCCCGAAAAATCAATGAAGTTTGCCTACGAACGAATTAAATATTTCTCACATTACAAAGGATTAAGAGATTACAAAGAAAAATTCTCTCCCGTATGGTATAATAAATATTTAGTGTATTCTCATGATTATGATTTACTGCAGGCTCCTTTGGTTTTAAACAAAGTAGTCAAACCATAATTTTTAAAATAACAGCATTTAATTGTTCAATACTTAAAACCAAGTAAGATGAATAAAAAGATAATATTAATCTTGTCGATTTTTATTTGCAGCACAGTTGTTTTTGCTGCTGCACAAGACACTATTCGTGTGGGAGCATTTGGAAAAGTAACTCTTTATAAACCTAAAACAGATCCAAATGCTGTTGTTTTGTTTATTTCCGGTGATGGAGGATGGAACAGCGGCGTTGTCGAAATGGCTAAAAACATAGTAGATCAGGGCGGTTTGGTTGCAGGTATTGATATTCAGCATTATTTTAAAGCTATTAAAAAAGAAAAAAACAAATGCTATTATCCGGCAGGAGATTTTGAAGAATTGAGTCTTATTTTGCAAAAGAAATTAAAGCTGAAACAATATTTTAAACCAGTTTTAATTGGATATTCTTCCGGAGCAACTCTTGTATACGGCATGCTGGCACAGGCTCCAGCCAATACGTTCAGCGGTGCGGTGGCTTTAGGATTTTGTCCTGACATAGAAACTGACCGAACTTTATGTGATGGTTCCGGATTGACTTCTCATGTTTTAAAAGAAGGAAAAGCGTATTATCTTGATAAAACAGAAAAACTAACTGCACCTTTTATCGTTTTGCAGGGCGCAACAGATCAGGTTTGTAATTATGCAGATACTAAAAAATATATGGACGGGCTGAAAGAAGGAAAATTAATTACACTTTCAAAAGTAGGGCATGGTTTTTCTGTTACCAAAAACTGGCTGCCACAGTTTATTGAGGCTTACAAAGAAATTCTAAATACACCTAATTACGCCAGACAAAAAGCAGAACAAAATCCTTTATTGAAAGAGCAGAACCTGGCGCCGCTTCCGTTTGAAATGCCTTTAACTTTAATTCCTGCAAAAAATAAAGATGAAAATCTGCCTATTGCTTTTTTAATTTCTGGCGACGGCGGATGGACAAGTTTTGACCAGTCAGTTGGTGAAGCCTTGGCAGAGAAAGGGATTTCTGTAATAGGACTCGATGCTCAGAAATATTTTTGGAATGCCAAAACGCCTTTAGAAACTTCTGCGGCAATTTCTAAAGCTGTAGAACATTATTTACAACAATGGAATAAAAAGACGTTTATACTTGCCGGTTATTCGTTTGGAGCTTCTGTTGTTCCATTTGCGGCTGCTAATTTCCCTGAACCTTTAAAAGAAAAATTAAAAGGTGTGTATTCCTTATCGCCAGATGTAAAAGCCGATTTTGAAATTCATATTGCCGATATGCTGAGTCTGGGAAGTTCAAAAGATAACTACGATGTGATTTCTGAAATTAAGAAAATTAAAGCCTATAATCCTGTTTGCTTTTTTGGAACCGAAGAAGATCCTGAAACCCGTAAGCGTTTTGCAGAATCGGATATAAAAACAATACAAATACCAGGCTCACATCACTATAATAATGATTATGCTAAAGTTACTGAAAGCATTATAAAAGAAATGAAGTAAAAACAATGCTGTTTTTTACTGAAAAGCCTCGTGCATAAATTCTTTTAAACCTTGTTCTTCTAGTATTTCAATTGAAAATTCTCCAAAACGTTTTGGAAGCCAGATAATGCGTATGCCGCTTGGAGAATTTAGATTTTCTCTTAAAATGAGATTTCCATTTTCATCTTCAGGCTGAACACCATTTGCAGCTAATTCGTCAAAAGCTTTTTCAATATCAGGAGTAGAGTAGCAGTGTCTATAAATTGTGCCTTCTCCTTTGGTATCCAGCAGATTTTTAAGGTTTCCGGAAAAAGGCTGCACCAGCATAAAATGCTCCGTATTCATTTTTACAACAGCATACACAACATGCAGATCATCTCTCATCCATGTAAATGTCTTTGAAATTTGGGCATTCAAAGTTTTTTGGTAATAATCACAAGCGGTTTGAAGGTCTTTAACCAAGATATCGATGTGGCTGAATTTAAGTTCCATTATCTGCTGTTTAGTATAGATTCAATGACATTATAAATTGTCATTTTAGTTAGAAATAAAAGCTAAAATACAATTTTGGATAAGGTTATTAAACAAAAAAAGATCTTTTGTGTTTTTCATAAACAAAAAAACAGCCGTAAAACTTGTCCGGCTGTTTGTTTTTATATCTCGAAATTAATATTTTATAATTTATCCTGCATTGCGGCTTCGAGCATTAAATAATGCATATCGGTGTTTTTTACGAAAGGTTTTAAAAGTTCACTTCCGGGACCAAAAGCAGCTAACTCTACATAATCACCAGAATGATCCATACTGATCCATCCAATGTTATTATGCTTTTTTTGTATTTCTGAGTAAGCTTTAAAAGGTAGTTTTTTGTAATTGTACAATCCGTCTTCCATTTTTTCCAAACCAGAATAAAAATCAAGTAAATGCTGTGCTTCCTGATCGCTTAAGCTTATTTTGTTGGTCTGGTAAATCCAGTCTTTTATCTGCTGTAAATTAAAATTACTGTGAATAGCATTCAAAATGTATTCATTAGTGTATTTATAATCGGCAATGCTGTTGAATTTTTTTGTTGCATCTGTGCCATAAATAAGCCCCGGATTGGCATTACCGTGGTCAGTAGTTATAATAACAAGCGTTTCTGTATCTTTTTCAGCAAAATCAATGGCCGTTTTTACAGCTTCATCAAATGCCAGCTGATCGTGTATTAGTGCTGCAATATCATTTGCATGTGCTGCCCAGTCTACTTTTCCGCCTTCTATAAGTAAAACAAAACCATCTTTGTGATCTTTCATTTGGTCAATAGCAGCTTTGCTCATTTCGGCAAGCGTTGGTGTATGCTGTAATTCCGGAATATTGGTTCTGTCAATAGAATAGGGCAATGCGCCTGTAGAAAATACTCCAAGAGTTTTTGCGCCTTTTTTCAAATTTCCCAGTTCAGTTTTATCTTTTACTACTTTATACCCTTTTTCCTGATAGATTTTATAAATATCTTTTTTATCTGATCTTTTATCAGGATTAAAAAATTCATCTCCGCCGCCCATCAGAACGTCTAATCCTAAACCAGCATACATTTCTGCAATTTCGTTTTCAGCATTTCTGCTGTCAGAGTTCACGCAGAATCCCGCCGGAGTTGCATGTGTAATAGTAACTGTGGTAACACAGCCGGCTTTTTTCCCTGCATTTTTGAATTTCTGCCAGATTGGAAGGTATTTTTCGCCATTTGGTCCAACATTTAAAACACCATTTCTAACACGATATCCGCCTCCAAAAGAAGAACTTGCCGCAGCAGAATCAGTTACTGCCGAGCTTGCAGAAGCTGTATCCATTAAGGCTCTGGAAACTTTATTTTCTGCATAAAGATTCATCCAGTTTCCATTTTTATTTAAAATATTCTGCGAATATAAATTCGCCATTTGCAGAGTTCCAGTGCTCATTCCGTCACTGATTAGAAATATAATATTTTTGGCTTTTTTATTTTTCTTTGAAATGGATTCCAAATCATTTGAAAAGATAACCGTTGGGCTCATAACCGCCAATCCGCTTAATAAAGTTGAGCCTTTAAGAAATCTGCGTCTGTTCATTTTGCTTCATTTAAATTTTCAGCAATTTAGTTTTTAATTTGGAATTAATGAAACATAGTTGCGTTAATTAATTGTCATTTTTTTATTAGAATGATTTTATAATAAAAATGCCCGTTCCTTTAAGAAACGGGCATTTAGAATTAAATATATTATAATTTACAAAGCGTCCCAAGATGCGCTAGGATAGTAAATAGAACTTGTTACAGGAGCTTTCCAGTATTCCTGGCTGCCGCCTCTAAAAGTGTGAAGACTTACTGCATTAACATTTCGCTTAGCATCGTTAGTCACCCAGCGGATTTTTTCATTTAAGATTTCAGTACCATTGACATAATACTTAACATATCCGTCTGTATTTGATCCTGTATTTAACTTAACAGATATTTGGCAGTTGTATGTAACTCCTTCCTGAATGTAGTATTTTTTTCCAAAATCGTTACCATATTGTCCCGGCTGATCTTTGTAATAAACATAAGGCTGTAAATAAGCCCCGCTTCCTTTGGCGCTGTTTGATCCATTAGGGCAGTACCACATAAATCTGGCACTTCCGCCATTACCATCCCATCCCGGATCGCCTCCCGTATTCTGGTCACCAATTAATATACCGTAGCCGCATTTACCGCCTCGGCTCCAATAAAATCCATTATTAAATTTCATTGTAAACCAAACCGTGTAAACGCCTGTTGACCAAACGCCGTACGATGTACATAAACCGCCCGGACACGATAATGTGTTGGTTTGCAAAGTAATAGTTCTGGCACCGGTACTGCCTTTTGCCGTAGAAGCGTTTTCAGATACGTTGTTCACAATTGGAGCTTCATCCTTTACAGCTTCAGCAATTTCTTTGTTTAGAGCTTGTGACGCATCTGGATCTTGTTCCTTTTCGCAGGAGTTAAACACTAAAGCTGTAATAAACAGCATACTTGCTAATTTGAAGATTCTTTTCATTGTTTTAATTTTAAAGGTTAGTAAATAATTAATAGTTAATAAATTGTGGTTATTATCGTGTTGAAAAAGAGAGCGTTTTCTAATTTTCAAAAATTATATTATGGATATCTAACCGCAGACAGCTATGTTATTTTTGTACGTTTTTATTGCGATTAATTTGATGATGTAAAATTGATTAATAATAATTTACATAAGGAGTAATAAAGTCCGTTTTTACGTACATAAAAATCCAATCCCTGCATTTAAACGATTTTTTTAGGCTGCATAACGAGCTTTATTCAGCTGGTAGTAATTGAGAATTGTTATATTTGAGTTAATATTATAGCCAATATTTATCCTTTATCATTAAATCTCTATTTTTAAATTTTTAACAGATACACCCCAAATAATGATTAAGAAGTTTTTAAAAAAAGCTGCAATTGTTTTTGCAGCACTATTTTTACTTTTAATATTAGTCCTGACAATTGTTCCCTATATTTTTAAAGATGAAATAACAGATAAAATAGAAAGTATCGCTAATGAAAACCTGAATGCAGAAGTGCGTTTTGATGAAATTGGACTTTCTGTTTTTAAACATTTCCCTGCATTAATTGTATATGCCAAAAATGTCAATATAGTCAACAAAAAAGTTCAATTTACTTCTTCAAATATTGTAAAGGCCGAAACAGCTGCTGTTGGAGTTAATTTTTACAGTTTATTAAAAGGTAAAATTATTTTGGATGCTGTTTATTTAGATGATGCAGATTTAAACCTGGAAATAGATCCTAAAGGAAATGCAAATTTTAATATTATAAAACCCTCTAAATCTTCTGATACCACCCAAACCGAATTTAAAATTAAAAAGGTTGTGGTAAACAAAACCAATATATCTTACAATGATAAAAGTGCGCTTTTAAAATTTAAAGTTCAGGATCTTAACTATAAAGGAACAGGAGATTTAAGTGCTGATATTTTTGATCTTAATTCTAATGTAAAAATAAAAACATTCGATTTTAGCTTAAATGGAGTTGATTATGTACGCAGCAAACCAATAAATGCTGAAATTGTCACGTATATAGATGCAAAGGCGCTTAAGTTTAAGTTTGAGAGAAATGTTATTCGCATTAAAAATTTTCCGTTCTCGTTTAATGGTCATTTTGCCTTTATAAAAGGCGGGTATGACTTTGATTTACGCATGCAGTCTAAAAATTCTACATTAGAAGAAATGCTGTCACTTGTGCCTCCGGCTTACGACCAATGGCGTGAACAAATGACAATTACCGGTAATATTGATTTTAGAATTTTTGCACGAGGTAAATACATGCAGGATCAATCAGAAAAACCAGTTGTTTCAGCAGATTTGCAAATTAATAACGGTACCATTGCGTATAAAAAAATTAAAGAACCGCTAAAAGATATTAATATTTCGGCCAAAGCGCAGGTTAGAGATTTAGACATTAATAAATTAAAATTTGATTTAGACAACCTGTCTTTTAATCTGGATAAAAAGAAAACAACAGCCAGTTTTCATTCAGAAGGGTTTAAAAAGCTAAAAATTAAAACTGCCGTAAAAGCTGATTTAGATGCCGCTAAATTTAAAGAAGCCTTAAATCTCAACCAAAATGATATTCGCGGTAATATTGCTCTTGACTTAAAAGCCGATGGAATATTTTTGCGCGATTTAGGTTTCAGCCAGCGCTTAAATAAAATAGACACAATCATTAAAAGTATTCCTAAATTTCAGCTAAACGTAAGCTTAAAAAATGGGTATTTAAAAAATATCAAAAAAATAGACGCTGTAAAAAATGTAAGTCTAAATCTAAGCTTAACGGCTAAAGACAGTATTTTACGAAACATTACGGGGAAAATAACCAATTTGAATGTTGAAGCCCTTGACAATTTTGTCCGCGGACGTTTTGAACTTCATAAATTATATCCGTTTACAGTAGATACAGAATTAGAATCAAAAATTGATTTAGCTGCGATACATAAATTTTATCCTTTAGACAGTCTGGAAGTAAAAGGTGATTTAAATTTAAAAGTAAGCATGCACGGAATTTTAAACCGTAAGCAGAAAAAATATCCATCATCAAAAACAATAGTAAATATTAAAAACGGATATTTAAGATCGCTTAAGTTTCCTAATATTCCTATTGAAAATATAAATGTAAGTGCTGCTTTAACCAGTAATAAAGGCACAGGAGAAGACTTAAATGTAAAATTACAGCCAGCCGAATTTGTTCTGGCAGGATCACCTTTTAAAGTGCAGGGAGAAGTTAATAATCTTTATGATTTAGTTTATAATATCAAAACTCAGGGAACTTTAGATGTTGGTAAATTAACTCAGATATTCCCAATTAAAGATGTCACTATTTCAGGAATAATTCAGACCAATCTTATCGCTAAAGGTTCTAAAAAAGATTTAGATGCCAAAAATTACGACAATATCAAAAATGGCGGAAAGCTTGAAGCTAAAAACGTAGTAATCAAGAGCGCCATGTTTCCGGAAACCTTTCAAATTTCTAAAGGAACATTTAAGTTTTTTAAAGATAAAATGCGATTTGAAGATTTTAATGCTGCATACGGCAAATCTGATATTGTATTAAACGGTTACATTCATAATGTTTTGCGATACCTTTTTAACCGAAAGTATTTGCGCCAATCTAATGAAAAGCTTAAGGCCGATATTGAACTTTCTAGTAATCATATTAATGCAAACGAGTTTTTTGACATGATTGCTAAATATACAGATCAAAAAGCAGAGGAGGAAGCATTGCAGAAAACAGATTCTGCGTCTATAAATACAGCTGTCAAAAATACTGGTGCTAAAAATAAAAATTACGTTATAAGAATTCCAAGTACTGCCGATTTGAAAATTACGGCAAAAGTTAATAATCTTCAATTTGATACTTATAAGATTAATGATTTTAATGGAATCCTGACGGTTAATGACCGAAAAGTTCAGGTCAATCAGGCCGCTTTTAATATGGCGGGAACCAAAATAGAGATGACTGGTGATTATAAAGCCCAGCATCGCCTTTTAGCTAAATACAATGCAAATTTTAAAGCCAGCAATTTTGATATTCAGCGTGCTTACGCAGAAATTCCAATTTTTGCTGAATTAGTCAGTATGGCTAAAGATGCTTATGGTCTGGTATCTGTTGATTATCAGCTTGGCGGAAGTATTGACCAAAATATGAATATTGATTTTAAATCTATTGACGGTGAAGGAACACTGACTCTTGAAGATATTAAATTTAAAAACTTTAAGCTTTTAAATCATGTAGCCAAAAAAGCGGATGCCGCCGACTTAGAAAAGGCTTCATTTAATAAAATTGCAATACATTCTGTCATAAAAAACAATGTAATGACCATTACGCCTACAACTATGAAAATGGCTGGTTTTAGAGGAAAGCTGGAAGGTCAGGTTACGATGGATGGTAAAATAAATGTTGGTTTCAGGTTAGGTTTACCGCCAATGGGTCTTATCAATATTCCGATGAAAATTACGGGTACAGCAGACGATTTCGAAATTTCTACTGGAAAATTTAAAGAAGACACAACTTTTTCTGAAGAAAGTGAACTTAAAAATTTAAAGCCCGAAGAACGTCGACGATCAAGAGAAAGAGATTCTTTAGGCCATTCTTCTTCAAATTCAAGAAAAAGAGATACAATTAAATAATCTTTTCTGAATAACTTTCAGGTATTAATTGATTACTATTTAATGAGTTTTCGATTCTAAAAAGCTGTTTTTTTGATAGCAAAGTACCATGATATCAGGTATTGTTTTTTGTGTTTTACGTCATTAAATTTGCGACTAACCAAATAAATTCTAAAGGAAGTTAACATTTCAGACAGCTATTCTGGTAATGAAATCGTTTTTAAAGCTTTTTCATGTATTAGTTGTTAATCTTCCTTATGAAGACATAATAAATACAAAGTATTCCAAAATGATAAAAACCAATTTGTTTCCCCATTATAGTATTAGAAATATGAAATTATATGCACTCGTTCTAGCACTTATTGTGCTGCCATTTACTGCATTCAGCCAAAAAGAAATAGCTCCCGGCAATAAGGATATTAATACGAAGTATATTAAACCAGAAAAGTCGCTTTATACCGTATATTATGTTAAAGGTACAGAATGGAAAAATATGGGCGCATTGACTTATGATATTGTTGCTGCTAATAACCAATTGACTTTAAACAATACTTTTACTCCAAAAGACAATGGAAAACCAACCACACGTATAAGTACTGCAGATGCTCAAACGCTTAAAGCCATCAGCTATACTGACGAAACGAAGAACGCAAAACTAAATCTTAATTTTGGTGAAACTATTACAGGTAATTTCTATTCGAAGAAAACCAAAAAAGATAAAAAACTAAAACTTAATCCTAAGGTAGAATATTTTGATTTTAACTGGACTGATCACTTAATAGGAACATTACCGCTAGATGTAGGATATAAAGCCCGTTTTCCACAGTTTTATTATAATGATGAGTCAAATGTACTTGTTGAATATTATACCATTAAAGAGGTAAAAAGTTATGTTTACAATTCTCCAAGAACCGGTAAA
This sequence comes from Flavobacterium johnsoniae UW101, assembly GCF_000016645.1. Classification (NCBI taxonomy): domain Bacteria; kingdom Pseudomonadati; phylum Bacteroidota; class Flavobacteriia; order Flavobacteriales; family Flavobacteriaceae; genus Flavobacterium; species Flavobacterium johnsoniae. Next base: position 3,792,074 of record NC_009441.1, on the reverse strand, counting down.
CATGAAACATGGATTGTATCCGTTTTAGAAGAAAGCACTGGTGCTTTTTACAATTATATCATTGACAAAAAAGACCGTCGCCTGTGGCAGCGCGAAATGTCTATGGCTAACGGAATGTGGGAAATTACAGTTAACGAAGAGTTAGACTATCAGCCTATTAAAAACAAATTTAATAAAGAAGATGCTGCACGTCAGATTAGCAGTGGTAATAGTGTAATTATTGGTACAGCCTATGCACGATCAGACTCAGGTAAGAGATTGGGCGGTTTAGTTAATACTGCCAAAAAACAGTATGCTCCAAGAGGTACAGAGATTACACTTTTTCCAAGTTCTGCTTATTATGAAGAGTGGCTGGAAGTGAATAAAAAAATTCGTAAGCAGAAAAAAATGCCGGAAGTTCCTTTAAACAGCGATTTTGGATACTCTATTAAAAAAGCCAAAGTTTATGATGATGAAGGACATTTTGAGTTTGCTGATCTTATGCCGGGTACTTACGTTGTTATGGTAAGCTTCGATTTTTCTAATTCTTATAATTATTCATACGTATCTGGTTATACTAATTATTATAATTATTTTGGCTATCAGGGTTCTACAACAAATTACGGAACAGCAAGACAATCTTATACTGATAAAGCCAATATTGAAAAGCGTGTAACGATTGATAAAGACGGAGAAAAAAAGGAAGTGAATTTAAAAGAAATATAATAAAAAGCGAAGCCGTGTCATTATAAAATTTGACACGGCTTTCCTTTTATCGATAAATTTTTTTATATCAAAATGATTAAAAAAGTAGAATAAGTATTTCAATTTCTGCTTTACAATTTTACAAACATGATATGTGCAGTTCTTTAATTTAGTCTTCCTGCTCAAACTTTGACATATACATATACCAGTTCCATTCCCAGGATTTTCCATTGTCTGCAGAAAATGCCTGACTCCATACCGGATTATTTTTGTCTCTTGCATCCCAGCGAAAAATTACCAGAATATCTTTTCCATTAAAGATGTCTTTAGTAACAAAATGACCTACATTATTTTCAAAAGAACCTAATACCGGAGGATCTAATTTTCCTTCATTAGAATCTGCCCAATAAATGCTCCATAATCTGCTTTTCGGATTAAACAATCTTACTGTCATCCCTTCAAATGGCTGTCCGTCAAAAGTGGCAAGAAAATTATCGATATTGCCAATTCCATTTAGAACTTTGTACATTTCCTGTGTCGATTCAAATTCTGTCCATTCCGTGCAATTAGACAATCTGGAATTGAGTTTTTTATTACGGAGTTTCCATTTTCCTTCAAAAAAATCAAAATCATTTTTAGATGAAGTGGGAGAGGCGGTAATTATTAATTTTCCATCTGCATCAAAATTGATTTTTGGGATTTCTAAATTTTCAGTCTGCATCATTTTAGTTCTTTGATTATTAGTTAATTGGTTTAAAAGTAATAATTTATGCTGAATCGCTGCTAATTGCTGTATCGAAATATGGAATCAAGACGGCATAAGGAATAACACCTATTTTAGAAACCGAAAAAGGATTCCAAAAATTAAGCTGTAAGAATGCGTCAGCTGATTATGATTCTATATTTTTGCACATAAATTAACTGATTTCTTATTATGAATAATACATTTTCTGCCAGCAGCCAAATAGGAATGGTTTCTACTTTTTCTGAACTTGTACATACGGATTTCAAGGGAGAAATAAATGCATTATGCTGGTACAGAAATTTAGATGGCGATTTTAATGAGATTGTAACCAAACTGCGTTTAAAAGAAAATATTACAGAAGTTTTTCCAGAAGATTTAATCGCGCTCCAGCTATCAGAAAAAGGCAGTACAGCACGGGAAATAATCTTAAATGATTTGCAGTTATTAACTGATTTTGGAGCTTCGCCTTCTCTTAATTTATTGAAATGTTATGAGCGTGATGATGAATTTGATTTTATCTCTACTGATGTATATTCATTTCATGTTGATCGTTCGCCTGTTGCAACAGATACTTTTTTATGCACCTATCACGGAGCAGCAAGTGATATTGTTTCTAATTCTCAGGCAGAACAGAAAATTTTAATTCCAGAAATCAGGGCAAAGTTAAAAGAACTTCATGATGGACCTGAAGAAGAATTTGAAGAGTTTTTAAAAGAGAATTATTTTGATTTGCATTATCAGGTAAATACCGATGCAGAACCTATTAATTTAGGATTGATGCATCTGTGGCGTCTGGCTGTAGATCATCCAAAACAACAAGTACTTCCTTGTATCCATAGGGCGCCAGTTGAAAATGATGGAGAATATCGATTGTTGTTGATTTGTTAAAGGAAATTGCTGATTTTCGTGATTCAGTAAATACTTTTGTGCAATTTTAGGAATTAAAATTATACGTTATGACTTTTAATTTACAACCCATTTTAGAAAATGATCTTTGTGTTCTATATCCTTTAGAGGTAAAGGATTTTGATGCTCTATACGAAACGGCTTCCGATCCGAAAATTTGGGAACAGCACCCTAATAAAGACCGATGGAAAAAAGAGGTTTTCGAAAAGTTTTTTGAAGGTGCCATAAAAAGCCGGGGCGCTTTTAAAATTATAGACAAACAAACCGAAAAAGTTATTGGAAGCACACGATTTTATGATTACAGCGAGGCAGACGAGAGTATTTTTATTGGATATACTTTCTATGCTGTATCCTGCTGGGGAAAAGGTTTTAATCAAAGTGTAAAAAATACAATGCTGGATTATGTTTTTGATTATGTTTCAAAAGTAAAATTTCACATTGGGTCAGAAAATATCAGATCGCAAATAGCAATTTCAAGATTGAATGCTGAGAAAATCGATGAAGAAGTAGTAGCTTACTTTGGAGAAAGTCCGAAATTGAATTTTGTATATCAGATTGAAAAAAAGCGAAACTAAGAAATAAAAAAAGAATCTGTCCTTTCGGGCAGATTCTTTTTTTAACGAATAATCTGTGTTTAAATTTTATAATTGTAACACCATTTATATTCTAAAAAACAAAATTAAGAGAGAATGCTTATCTTAATTTTCCAACAAAGATTAAACTACCGCCCAGAGCTTCAGAAATTGCTTCAAATTCAGCAGCTCCTTTTTGTTTTAAAAGTCTGTATTTAAAATTATTACTGTCAGTAGGAATATTTCCATAATACTCAACTCCATCAATTGTTCCTACTGAATATACTGTTCCGTATTGTTCAAAAGAAGTAAAAGGTTCTACTTTTAAAGTTTTTAAATCTACAAGTGCATATTTAGTTGTAGCATTGTACCATTCTGCAGGTTTAGCCGGCGGCGTAAATGTGTTATCTAAATATTGAGCAAGTGCTTTATCTCCGTTAACATAAGGCACTACATTTACTGAATGTGCATTTATAGCAGCTCTTAGATCTACAAAAAAGTTAGGATCAAATGTTCCGTCAGGATTTACCTTTAATAATCCTCCTGTTGGCGGGTTGCCGGTTACAGTACTGTAATCTAAAGAAAGAGCTGTTTCACGAGAAGATCTGTAATACAATGTTCCGTCATTACCTTTAGCAAAAGTGAAATATCCCATTGACATACGTGTATCCTTAACATAAGTAACCACTTTTGATGCTATATCAAAAACTGCAATTTGTGCATATTGTGGAAACTTATTATAATCTGTTGGTGTTGCTCCTACAGGTAAAATAATTTTTTTTGCAGAAGTAACATAACTGCTGTAAGTAGATGTTTTAACAGCAGCATCATTACTTAATGGTAATGGAGTAACTGCTATAGTTTCAGTTATTGTCATGCTTGTTGGGTTGAACTTGATAATTTTTCCATCATTTAAGGCGAAAAAATAAGCTTCTGTTTCAGACACGAAAGCAGGAGGACCAAAAGTACCGCTTACACCTGTTCCAGCAAGACTTAAAGCATCTGAAGATGAAATTTTCATGTCGTTGCTTACATTGTATCTCGTTAAGGTTGAGGCTGTACCATTCCATACATAAGGATGTTCGCCATAAGAATATATTGTAGCACCCGGCCCAATCTCTGTCATTGTTTTATAATCAAGAGTTGAAGGGAATTTGTCATATGCTCCTAAATAAAAAACTCTTCCTGATGGAGTATTTACACGAACTGCTGCAATAACTGCAGGATTATTACCCTGACCTTCGTCATCTGTCTTGTTATCATCTGAGCTGCACGATGTTAATGCAAATAAAGAACACATTATGGCTAATGCAGCATTTTTTATAAAAAATCGATTTGTTTTCATACTGATTGGTTATATAATTAAATTAAAATTGGGTTACTAATTTTATATTGAATGATCTTCCCGGTTTTTGTACTCCAAAAAAGTCATAATTTTTTTCATTGCTTAAGTTTTGTATTTCTGCGGTTAAGGCATATTTAACTCCGTTAAAGCTGTTATGATACGTTGATCCAAAATCAAAAGTCTTCTGGCTTGGGATTACAAACGGATTTACAGAAGCACTTTCCCAGCTTCTAAAAAATTCATATACATATCTTGCATCAAGGAAAAAGGATAATTTATCAGATTTGCCAATTAGGTTATGAAAAGAATAAGCTGCGCCTCCGTTAGCAAAAAAGTAAGGCTGATTTGGTACTCTGTCTCCTTTATAAGCGGCAAATATTCCTTCGTTTGAGTCATTATAAAAATGCTGGTACGTACTGTTTGCGTGAAATGAAAGTCTGTCGTTTTTAGAAGTCCAGCTTCCGGCCACTTCAATTCCTTTAGAAGTCGCTGCAAATACATTTTGATAGATATTATTACGATCGAGACTTGGAACAAATAAGATTTGATTGTCTATTTTTCTTAAAAAAAGATTGGTCTGAACCTGCCAGGTACTCTTTTCATAATTTTCTTTTGACTTGAAGAAAAGTTCAAAATTGATGTTGTGACTGCGTTCCGGTTTTAAGTTTAGATTACCCTGTATAAATTGACCGTCTCCAAACAATTCATCTGTCTGCGGCAGGCGGGTAGCATATTCGTACGTTAATCTCGCTGCAAATTGTTCATTGAATTTAAAACGGAATCCATCTCCAAAACCAAAATAGTTTACGCTTCGGTCTTCTTTTATTACTGAATTATTAGAAGGTATTTTTTCTTCAGAATTGATTTTCTGCCAATAATTTTTAACAAAGAAAAGATTCTCTAATTTTTCATTAAAGGCATTTATTTTAAAGTCTGCACCATTAACCCATGTAAACAAATCTCTTACCGCAGCGGCTGGATCATAGCCGTCAATAAGTCTGTCATCTCCGGTTTGTTTGGAGTAGGTAGGTGCTGATGTAAAACTCACAGCATACTGCTCATTGATTTTCCATGAAGCTTTCAGGCGTGAAAAAACATCATTATTCCAGGTGTAAGTATCACTTGGACCTGTAGATTCTGAAATTTCTCCTTTGATATTTCCTGCAGAACCTTCGATACGTTCACCGTACCAATTGTAAACATAATCAGATACATCTTTAAACTGGCGTTCTCTGTAATTGTATCCCGAAATAAAGTCTAAATTAAAATTTTCACTAAAGTCATTGCGATAGGTAAGAACAGTTCCAGCCGATTTTCGATACGTCATAACTTCTCCGTAAGGAACGCCAACCATTAATTGATTGTGCTGAATTTCTTTTGTGTAATCCGTGTAAAATCCTTCTATACTTAATTCTTTTGCCCAGATTCTGTCTTTTACACCAGTTACCAGCTGCAATCCGTAGCCTTTGTAGGCATCATGAAATCTAGGAACCGTTACTTTTTTGATCTTGCCGGCATCATCCGGAACATCAACATCTACTTTATAATTGTTTTTGGAAGCATCGTAAAATCCGTTTCCTTTTATAAAAAATCCAGTCTTTTTATTGTAGTCACTAAGTATCAATGAAGTTCTGTAAGTTCCAAAAGATCCTGCCTGAGCTGAAAATGAACCGCTGAAACCAGATTTTATCTTTGGCGTAATTAAATTAACAGCACCGCCAAGCGCGTCTGCTCCAAATTCGATAGGAACGACACCTTTGTAAACCTCAACACGATCTACTAAATTAACCGGAACTGTTGAAATCCCGAAAGTATAACCGTGATATTCCAAAGGAATTCCCTCCAGGAAAAATCGGATTTGATTTCCTGTGAGTCCATTCATCGAAAAATTGGTTCTTGAGCCTAAACCTCCGGTACGCCTAACATTAATACCCTGTGTCTGGGCAAGCACTTCGCCTAAATCTGCCGTTTTAAATTTAGCTTCCTTCATTTCTATTACAGAAACGGCTTCTGCTGTTTCCTCTTTTTTTCTTTTTTCAGAGACACCTTTTACCACTACGTCATTTAATTTCTCTGCTTCTTTTGATGTATGTGCTTTTTCTAAAGTTAGAGCAACTGTAGTATTTACAGAATTTTCTAAAACAATAGTCTGCTTCTTCGAAACATATCCATCTAAACTTATTTCAATAGTATAACTGCCTTTTGCCAGATTTTCAATCTGATAAAACCCGTCTGCATTTGTTGCAGCATTTATTTGTGTTCCTAAAAGCTGAATGTTAACACCGCTTAACGGGTTTCCGTGTTCATCATTTACTTTTCCAGAGATTCTGTTTTGTGCGATTAAAAATGTCGACGAAAATAAAAAGAGCAATACTATTTTGAGATTCATGAAATATACTTAGAATTATTAACTATCCTTATTTAGAATAAATAAAAATTCAAAAGTATGAAATTATCTATTAATAATATCCTAATCACAGAAAAATATCTTGATTTTTAGTTTAAAGCTTCTACAGGCTTTGATTTCTGGCTCTTTTTTTTCAATAAATCCAAAAGTATCTGAACAGAAAAAGTTAAGGCGATATACATTACTATAAGTGCCAGTACCGTTGTTATTCCATTTTCTCTAAAACCAAAGATGCCTTTGCCCCAGGAAATTAATATCCATTGTGTCATATACATAGAAGTGAGGTTCTTGCTGCAGTATTTTAAAAGTCTAACAAACTTATTTTCTCTAATATTTACTGATATTTTATAAATAATCCATAAAAAGATTAATGTCCATCCTGCGAAATAAAGTACACCGCCCGGACCCATATGGTAAAAACCATTGTAATTGTAATCTCCATAAATAAAAACTAGAGGAGCGCCTGATAAAGTAAACAAAATACCGATATACAGCATACTCTTAAACAATTGCGGTCTGTTATAATCAAGTTCCTGATACCATTTGCCAAAAAACATTCCTATGATAATAAAAGACATCCATGGAAAAACAGGAAAATAAACGTATGCCGGAAAATCATTACTGAAAAGAAGATCTAATACATAATTAATTACGGGATAATTTAAATTGATGCCGCTGACTTCTCTGGAAACTAATGCGATTGATAGACCTATGGCTAAGATTCCGTATTTATTGGTAACATATTTTCGAATAAAACCAATGAACAGCAAAGACATTCCTGCTAATTGCAGTATGTCGCCCAATAACATTAAATACAAATACTGCTGTTCAATTGGTCCGTGCCATCCGTATCGTTGTATAAAATTATCTGGTGCAAAACCAAAAATTACCGGAAAAATGAATTTTAAGAAATTCATAAAAAGAGCCGCCGCTAAAAGCAGTCCGCCACGTTTTAGAGAACTAGAAAGACTTTGATGACGAGAAGTCATAAATGTTATTCCCATACAGATTAGAAAAATAGAAGTTCCTCTGCCCAGAAAAACAATAAAACTGCCAATAACGGTTTCCGATTGTGATTTAACATCTGCAAATGTCAGCAGTGTATGTATAATTATCATTCCTATAACACTCATTCCTTTTATTAAATCCAGTGCCGGAATTCTTTTGCTTTGCTGTTCCATGGTTTTGTTTTTTTATTTTAGGTTTTAGCCTAATTGTTAGTTACATATTTAAATTACCCGACAACTGTTTTTGCAGCTGTAGCTACATTTTCGTTTTCGTTGATGTATTTGTTTATAGCCGGATAATCGACTTTGCCGTTAACAGTAAGCGGCACTTGATCGAAATAATAGTTTTTTATTGAGCTGGCATGCAATCCCAGTTTTTCCTTAATTACCTGTGTTATGGTTTCGCGAAGTAAAGAAGCATCCTGATGTATAACACCAAGATATTTATCCTGAACACTTATACAGATAAAAGTCTGGCCTCCCAGTTGATTTTTAAGCAAAACCTCAACCTCATCAAGATTTAAACGAACTCCAAATAGTTTCATAATACGTTTAATGCGTCCTTTAATATGATAGTAGCCCAATTCATCTTTTTCTGCCAGATCGCCGGTATAAAGTTTATCTGTCTGGTCATAATGCTGAAGATCGAAAATGTTATTGGCATAACCTCCGGAAACATTAGGACCGTAATAAATAAGTTCTCCTGTGTTTTCATCAATTTCAAATCTTCCATTTTTGACGGGAAAACCTATTGATGTTCCTTTCGTCTCAAAATCTTTTGGCGGTAAATAAGCCATTCTGCCGCTGGCTTCAGTTTGTCCGTATTGCGCAAAAAACTGTTTATCGTAAATATTGGTATAATTTGAAATCACGTTTGCCAGTTCTTGGTTCAGCATTCCTCCCGTATGGGTGAAATAACGTACAGAAGGTGTATCTTTTTTAAAGAAGCCAAAACGATGCAGCAGCTCATAAAAATAAGGAACGCCGCTTAAGGTCGAGTAGCCATATTCTGCAAGATCTGACCAGAATTCTTTTTGAAGCACATCTCTTTCTGTACATACAATTGTATTTGCTTTTATACAGTTTGTTGTAAAAATCGAAAAGCCATACACAAAATTAATAGGTACATTTAACGGAACAACATCGTGTTCCGTTATTGGCATGTACTCCATAATAGATAAAGCATTCTGTACCAGATTATCATCTGAAATTTTCACAAATTTTGGCGACCCTGTGGTTCCTGATGTACTCATTAAAAGCTTAACATCGCCATGAATAGGGTAGAGACGAATTTCTTTTCTTTTAAAAACAGATATGTCTTTTGATACCTGTTTTAAATCATAATCTTCAACAATCGTTCTAGACGGATCGAAGATATATGCTGGTTTGTATTCGTTTTCCAGGTTTTGTTTAAATTCAGGATGCAGCCCCGCATTAAGCAGGGCTACTGTATATTTTTTTTGATAAAAATTCAAAAATGCTTCGATTGCCGGCAGTTGATTATCATTGTAAATGAAAACAACTGCACGAAGATCTTCAATATCTAAAGATTCGTGTATATCGTTAAATGTTTTGACAACCTTAGTGTTTGCATCTATAAAATTTAATTTTTTATTTTTTTTAATTAAATCATAAAGTCCCATACTTTTTTCTTTTTGAATTATTGGATTTCTACTCCGTTTTTCTTCAATATTGCTTTTATTTTATCGATGTTTCCCATTTCGAGAATATCTTCCATAGAAATTGAAACATTATAAAAACGCTCCAGTTCTTCAACTAAAAGTAAATGGCTCATAGAATCCCATTCGACAATACCCTGATATTCTAAATCAGGTGTAATTGATTCTACAGGGATTTCGAATGCTGTTGCAAATACTTGATGTAATTCTTGTGTTGTACTCATAATAATCTTGTTTTAATTTGTTTCTGTTATTTAATTTAAACTTTAGTCAGTTTCCATTTTCCTGTTCTGAATATTGTAATACAGCCAAAAGCCAATACAAGTTCTGAAAGTAATATTGCGGCAAAAATGCCTTTTGGACCAAATCCTAATGCTACTGCAAAGACATAAGAAAGTGGTATTTGTATCACGTAAAACATGAGAATGTAAAGCAGGGTGACAATCATAACTTTTCCGGCAGCATTAAGTGCTCTTGAAATAACCATTGTATATCCTAATAATACATAGGCGATGGAAATAATGTGAATGTAGGTTGTGCTGTTATCAATTACTTCGGGCACGTCAGAAAAGATTCTGACAACAGGATCTGCCATAAAAATCCACCCAATTGCCACTGTAATCAAAAAGCACATATTGATCATACCTGCTCTCCAGACCGATTTTTCGGCTCTTTCAGGTTTTTGAGCTCCTAAATTTTGTCCGGTTAAAATTCCCGCTGCATTTCCTATTCCCCAAGCCGGCGTAGTAACTATTGATGCAACGCGTTGTGCTATTATATAACCTGCAAGAGCATTTCCTCCAAAATGAGAAACGATTTTGATCATAAACAGCCAGCTCGATGCAGGAATCAGATACTGCAGCATACCTCCAAAAGTAAGTCTCATTACTTTTTTAAAGGTTTCATGATGAAGTGCCAGCTGCTCTTTTCCAATTTGAATAATGGTTGTTCCTTTAATCAAATGAAATGCCTGATAACAAACTCCTATAAAACGTGCCACCGCAGTAGCTATACCAACTCCTAATAGTCCAAATGCAGGTACTGGTCCCCATCCAAAAATAAGAAGAGGACATAAAAGAATATTTAATGCATTCGAAAGCCATAGTGTTCGCATTGCCATAGAGGCAGAACCGGCACCGCGAAGAATACCATTTAATGCAATACGGATTATAATAAAACCGCAGCTCGCAAACATTACTTTTGCATACAAACTGCCTTGTTCTATAACTGCTGGAGAAAGTCCTACAAGCCCAAGTATTTCATTACTCCATATAAAGCATATGATACTTATTAAAATACCGCAGATAATGCTTATGTTTATTACCTGCCCAGCTGTAATGTTTGCATCCTTAAAATTCTGCTCGCCAACGCGCCTTGCAATTAAAGTCGAAGCGGCAATGCTTAGACCAATTGAAACGGAATACGAAAAGCTGATAACAGATTCTGTAGAACCCACAATAGAAACAGCTGCTGCGCCAAGTTTGCTCACAAAAAACAAACTGGCACAAACAAAAACAGATTCCATCACCAGTTCTAAAACCATAGGAACGGCAAGCAATACAATTGCCCGATTAATACTGCCTGAAGTGAATTTTTTCTCTCGGCCTAATACCGCAGTAAAAAATAAATCAGTATAAGATTGAAGCCTTAAAACCACTACTTTCATGATTGGTGCTGTATTGTTTCGCCAATCTCTGTAAACTCGTTCATTTCATACTGCCTGATTACATAAAGCGGATTAGGCAGTTTGCTTCCTTTTTTTGGCACTGCAAAACCAGTTTGTTCAGCATATCCGTTATTAAGAAGTTTCAAGCTGTTAATGTAAAATCGCTTAAATTCAGGCTCAAAAAGATTGTACTTTTCAAAGCGGTCTGTCAAATGCGGATTATCCTGTTTGTATTCTTCAATTGAACCTATAACGGTTTTCCAAAAAAGATGTTCATCATAATCCATGTGCGTATGCAGAATATCAGACAGGTATCTAAAAAAGGCATCAAAAACACCTATCAAAATAAACAAAGGTGTATTCTCTTTATTAGAAGATTGAATAAGACCATCCTTAAGTTCATCTGGTAATTTTGCTTTGGCTTCTTCTGTCAAAACAATATCATCAACAAAATCTTTTATAATAATACGCTGCGGAATTCCATTTTTCATGACCAGAATAATATTCTCGCCATGCGGCGTTACACATAAAGAATGCTGATAATAAATATGAAGCAAAGGTTTTAAGTAGGCTTCCAGATATTGTTCCAGCCAGCTTTGCGTGCTAAATCCCGAAACGTTTATAAGTTCCTGCAGAAAAGGCACGTCATTGTCATCGATATATAATAAAGATGCCATTGTCATTAGGTTTTCTTCAGGTTTGCGATATTTCTCGGCACTTTCTCTCCATAATGCGCCCAGCATTTCGCGATAATGATACGGACTGTCGGTTATGGAATTATACTGCGGATGACGATACGAAACCGTAGCAACTTCGCCTAAAAGCACCACTTCTTTTTCCTCAAAATAAGGATCTTTATCGAGCATTTCTTTAACCCATTTTGTAACTCTTGGCGCAATATCCATTTGTTTTGGAGAGAGTCCGCGGATGTTTCCTGTACTCAAAATAGAGATTGCCGTTTTTACATAATGTTTAGAAGGATGACTTAAATTAAAGAAGGTTCGAATACTTTGCTGAGGTGAATATACATCGTCGTTTTTACCCAAAATCACTAAATATTGGTTCGCGAAATCCTGATGAAACTGCAGTAAAATTTTATTGTTTAACTGCCAGGGATGCACGGGAATAAAAACGTAATCTTCAACCACAATTCCCATATTGCGGAGCTTTTCCTGAAATTTGTTATAAACTTCAACGCCTAATTCATCGGAATAAAAATCATTAAAATTGATAGTTTCCAAAGCATTAAATGAAGCTCTTTTTTTATGAGCAGCAAGCCAGTACAAATCCGTATTTTTATTGGCTTCGGGTGCATAACTGTGATATTCGCTGTTGTTAAAACCAACACGCCCTTTATTGGCAATTACCCACGGATGGCCTTCCATTTGATGTTCAATTGTCTGATAATCGGCTTGTGTAAGTTCAGTAGAACTCAATTTTTCTCTGGTGTACAAATGTGCATCAGCATATAATGTATTGAGAAGTTCTTCTGTATATTTTGCCAATGTAAAGGAATCAATGCCAAAGGTTTTTTGCAATTCCATAAAAAAACAAAGTACATCTTTGGCAGGCGAGGCTGTTCCGTTTTCCCATCTTTGGATACTTTCTTTTTCAATATGCCAATATTCTAAAAGTCTTGGATAAGCAGAAAAAGTATAATAAACATCTGCAAGATCGGTTGTCAATTTAAAATGTGTAAGATCATCTTTACTGCCCGTAATTTCAGGTTTGGCAACATCTTCGTGCATTAATTCGGCTAAACTCTTAGCCAGCAGATTAAGATTTACCTTTTCCCAAACCTGAGCGGTAAAAACTTCTAAGTGTGGTATTGTTTCTATATTCATTTTAAATGATTATTAAATACTAATTTCAACTGTCTTTTCTGCAGCAATGCCCGAAAGATCAAAATCCTGAAAAGCAATTCTCTTTTCTAATTTATATACTTCACGTTTTGCCACTTCATTAATGATATAGGAATTGCGGTAAGCGCCCATTCCTAAATCTGATGAAATGTAGCTGTGCGTATGGATTTCTGCGTTTTGTACAAAAATTTCACTGCCGTTAGTATCTATGGAGTAGTTTCTTTTTACATCGTAACTGCCTGTAGAAGTTCTGCTGATTCTATGCTGAATATCTTTAAGAAATTGAGGTTCCTGATAATGATATCCTGTACCTAAAATTACATAGTCAGCTTGGTCTGTAAACTTTTTGTGCTGTTCAACCTGTTCCAGATGCAGTTCGTAGTTATTGTGAATTCCAGCCGTTATATCATCCAATTGAATATTAGGTCTGATCTTTACACCAATATCATCGTTGTCTACACTAAGCGCATACATATAATCATAAATCTCATTCAGCAAATCAAAGTTGACTCCTTTAAATTGTGATTTCTGACGATCCAGCATGACTTTGCGATCTGAAGCCGACATTTGATGAAAATAGTCGATATAATCCGGCGATGTATGTTCTAAAATAAGCTTGGAATATTCCATAGCAAAAAAGCGATCAGGACGGGAATACCAATTTAGTTTTAAGTTTTTAGGTCTGTTTTGAAGCAGATCAAAGAAAACTTCGGCAGCACTTTGTCCGGAACCAATAACAGTAACGGTATCCTGCTCTAATATTTCTTCTTTTCTAAAAAGATAGCTTGACGTATGACAGACTTTTTCCATTTCATTTAAATCGACAAAATCAGGAAGTATAGGCACAGTTCCAGTTCCTAATACTAATTTTTCTGTATAGTATATTTTGGTCTGATCCTGATCTTTATGAAAAACATGCAGCTCATAAAGGCCGTCTTTATAATAAATTTCTCTTACGCTCGATGAAAAACGGCAGTTTTGCAACTGTTTAATTACCCATTGGCAGTATAAATTGTACTCTTTGCGTAGGACGAAAAAGTTTTCACGGATAAAAAATTTATACAAACGGTCTGTCTTTTTAAGGAAATTTAAAAAACTGAATTTACTTGTAGGATCTGCCATAGAAACACAGTCACATAAAAATGGAGTTTGAAGTGTTACATGGTCAAATAGCAGACCCGGATGCCAGTTAAACTGTTCTCTTTGGTCAAAAAAAAGTGATGAAACGTCATCAACCGGTTCTAATAAAGCGGCTAAGCCCAAATTAAAAGGTCCAATGCCAATGCCTATTAATGAATATACTTTACGATCTTCCATATTATTGGTTTATAAGATTATGTTCTGCTTCTGAGTTTATGATAATGTCTTTATTCTGCGGGAATTTTTCCCAATACCATTCTCGATAGCAGAAATTAAGATTTGAGGTTTTATGCGGCATTTCGATAACCTTATCGATTTTAAAGCCATGAAAAGCTTTATTCATCATCGAAGCTCTGGAATCTACAGAACCTTCACCAACCATTCTGCCTACTTCAGATTGTGCAAAGACATAATCGATCATGCATTGTGTTGATGGCGATACAAATTTTTGCTTAGGATCTGTCGGCGCAATAAATTGATGCGTTCCATAATCGGTAGGAAGCACATCATAATAATCACCGAGTATATCACGAGTCGGCCAGTACACTTCGATATTAAAAGTCGGTTCTCCGTTGGCCATTCCTATATAGCTGTACAAACCGTCACTTGGCAGCAGGGTTCTGTAATACGTTTCAAGTTCACGCAGAGGCCAGTCCATTTTCCAGTTAGCTTTGGCGTGATCGCGGTGAAACCATTCATGCAGCATTTCGAGATCATTTTCTAAATCAAGAGGACGTAAACTAATCGTTACATCTTCTTTAAGGAAATAGCGGTTATAAACCAATTCTTTTCCTTTTGGATTTATTAACTGTTCTGAAAAAAAGCGTTTGTGTAAAACATTAGGGAAGTTGATACGCGTAACGCCAGCCGGATTACCGCCGCAATCAATATCATTTAGTGCGGTAAGTAAATTGCCTTTTACTTTCCAATGTCTGCTTTCAAGAATAAACGTAACAAGACCGCTTTCGTCTTCTTTTTGTAAAGCCTCTAAAGTATCGTATAAAATAGTTAAGAGATTTTTTTCATCTGCAAGCTGGCTGGTGCCAAATGTATTTACAACTGCGAGTATATTGCCAACCCAGAAATAATGAAGTATTAGATTATACAAACGATCGTCTGGAATAAACATTTTTCCATTTTCAGACAAACCTGGTACAATCTCATTCAGCTGCTCTTCAAAAGATTTTCGGAATAAAAAACTTTGATTATCACGGAAAAATAGTTTTTCAGGCATGAACGCCGCATCCAATTGTACAAGTGTGTTTTGCTGATGCCATTCGCAGAACATTCCCTGTTCATTGAACATTTTTACTACACCGCCAACTATGATATCGATATATTTTTTAAACCAAATCTCACTAGTTTTTTCCAGAGATAATCCGGTTTGTTGAGAAGCTTCTTGAATCACATTCTGCATTCTAGAAGGATTTCCTAATACGCTGTCCTGACATAAAGAAGCCAATAAACAGATATTCTTTTCTTTTTCGTTTGTATTGATTTTAAACGGATTGTATCGCACACTGGTAGAAAAACTATCCAGTACATTTCCGTTGTACGATACAGATATAAAGCCCGGATCGCAGATTAATTCAATATCTGGATAGGATTTCTTTACATTGTCTCCCCAGGCTGTCTGCATTAGTCGGGATACCTCATAACCTCTGTAAAGTTCATGATAATGATTGATGCGTTCTGCTCCGGTAATTTTTACATGGAGAGAAAACTTATACATATAATCACTATCCTTATTGTATACCGTTCTTACTGATGAGGTTGCTGTAAATTCTTTTCCAAATTCGCCTAAATCGATAAGCAGATTTTCTTTTACCAGCGTATCAAATGTGATTTGGGATTTAAAGTAAGCTGCTTCCCACGGATGAACGGGAATTACTTTCCATTCCGGATATTTTTCCAGTAAATCATGTACTTTTTTATCTCCATTACTTCCTTCAATTACTGCAGCTTTTGCAAAATCAGAAGGTAAAATATTGTCAACAGACTTTTCGGTAACCAGATTTGGATGTACTAAAAAATAATACAGCTGAAACTGTCCGCCGGTTTCTGGTGCATATTTTAAAACTTCTGCTTCCGTAAAACCTTCACGTCCTTTTGTAAGCGGATGAAGTAAATGTCCTGCCGGAAACAATTGTTCAGCTTCTATAAAAGTCATTTCAGGTTTATTAAATTCCTGTCCTGAAGTTTGAAAATGCTCTAAAAACTGTGCAATTTTCTCTGTACTCAGCTTCATCCTTTTTTTGACATTTTTAGAATCTGCCAACGGATACTGTTGTCTTACATGAGTTGTAATTAATTCTAAAAGACGTTCTGCATCTATTTCTTTTATGGTTTCAGTAGTAAGATCACGTTCCATTACCGGAAAATGATACAAATGTCTAAAGGTTTCAGATCTGTAACGTATAGGCGCATATACTTCAACCTTGTCAACAGGAAAATCCAGTTTTAAATGAAGTTTATGATTGTACTTAGACATATATGATTTTAGTACAGGATCGTATTTAGGAACCCCTTCATAAAAACTGCTGTTGCCTAGTTCGCGAACACAGCAGTTAAGTAAAATAGTAAACGTAATATCGACTGCTTCCTGAGCAATCTCTTTAGGAGAAGATGTAGTCATTTCCGTGTTTTTTTATAATTGAAAGGATATTATTGATGTGTGCGATTGTTGTTAATGGATTCAAAATGGTAAACTTGAGGTAAAAAATGCCGTTTACTTTTGTGCTTGCCACTAAGACTTCACCGTTAAAAAACATTTTCTTTTTGATGTGTAAGTTCATTTTACAAGTGTCTCCAGGCCAGCCGTCTAGTTTGTATCTAAAAACCAAAACACTTAAATCAGAATCTGTTAAGAGTTCAAAGTCTTTGTCGTTTTCCAGTATTTCAGCTGTTTGTTTGGTCGTTTCAATAATGGTATCTGTATACTGTCCAAGTTTAGTTCTTCCCATATAACGCAGTGTACACCATAGTTTTAAAGCATCAAAACGGCGTGTACTTTGTACCAGAGATTTGTTTATTTGTGCCGGAAGTTCATCGTAATCCTGTTCTTTTGGATTTAAATAATCAGCATGATGTTTTATGATATGAAGATGCTGTTTGTTTCTCACCATAAAAGCACTGCTGCAAATAGGCTGAAAGAAAGATTTATGATAATCAATTGTAACAGAATCAGCTTGTTCAATTCCGTTTAACAAATGTTTGTATGTATCTGTCAGCAATAACCCGCAGCCATAAGCGGCGTCAACATGCATCCATAATTCATGTTCTTTTGCCAAAACTGAAATTTCAGATAATGGATCGATGTTCCCAAAATCTGTTGTTCCTGCTGTAGCCACAATAGCAATAGGAATGTTGCCTTTTTCTTTTTCTTCAAGAATGGCCTGCTTTAATTTTTCAGCGTCCATTCTGTAACGGCTGTCTGTTACAACCTGAACAATAGACTGCTCGCCAAGACCTAGAATAGAAGCATTTTTTTGATTGCTGAAATGAGATTTCTCTGAAACAAAAATTCTGAATTTACTTGAATCCGGCGGACAGCCATTTAATTTGATGTTCCAGTTGAGGTATTTTAAAGCAAAATAATCTCTGGCCAATAGCAGTCCCATAAGGTTACTTTGTGATCCGCCGCCAGTAAAAATACCATCACAATCTACATTATATCCAATTTGTTCGCCAGTCCAGGCAATCAATTTTCTTTCAATGAATGTTCCACCTGCACTTTGGTCATACGTGTCTTGCGATGAGTTAATAGCGCTAATCAATACATCGGCTGCTAAAGCAGGAATTACAACAGGGCAGTTTAAGTGGGCTATATATTCTGGTAAATGGTAAGCAGTGGCATGATTTACATAAATTTCATCGATCTCGTCCCAAAGGGTTTCATAATCCTGAACTGGCTGATCAAGGTTTACAGCTTCTACTTTATTTCGTATTTCGTCAGGTTTAATACCGCTGAACGGGATTTTAGTATTTTCAAGAAAACCTGCTACACGTTTTTGAACTAATTCTATGGCATTGGCATATTCTGTTCCGGAATTTTCATGAAAAATATCCTGATAAAAATCGTCAGCGGCGCTTTTAACAAAGACATCCGGGGCATTGTCTAATAGGTTTTGCATAATTATAAGTTTTAGAATTGAGGTTATTTAAAATAAGTTACTTTGTTAGAAATCGGGGTTCGCTTTTTTCTGGATGGCTCAAGATCTTCTGGATAATAACCGACATAAATTAAACCGAGAGACTGCTCATTTTCGGCCAGATCAAATTGCTTTACGTAATCAACTGCACCTGCAGATGTACTCCAGTAACTCCCAATATCATGGGCAGTGCAGGAGAGGGCAATGTTTTGAACGGCAGATGAAACGGCAGCAACTTCTTCCCATTCGGGCAGGTTAATTTTAGTGTTGCGGACCATTACAACGCCAATAACACAAGCCGAATTAAGCGGATATTCTTTCAGCAGATTGTACTTTTCCAGAGCTTCTTCGGCAGAAAATTTTTCAAAATATAAATCTCTGTAATAATCCGCCAGAAAAGATCCCAGCTGCTCTAAATAGCTATTCTTAAAAACAATAAACCTCCATGGTTCAGTCATTTTATGGGTAGGCGCATAGGTCGCATTTATTAAAATTTCATTTAATAATTCATCGGGTATGTTCTGCTTTATGAACTCATCCGCATAAACACTTCGCCGTGTGCGGATGATTTTTGAAATATTTTGTCTATGTGTAAAATCCGACACCTTGATTTTACTAGGTTTAGTGCTAATATTCATATTTTTTTAATAAATTTTTTAAGAAAATTCTTTTTTAAATTATAAAAATAAATACATTTGTAAGTAGATTTTATTTAGAATGAATAAAAACAGTAGGAGCAAATGTAGAGATTAATCTTTATAAAAAAAATAAAACAGAAAAAAAATTATACGAAATTCTCTACATTACCAAAATGTTATGGAATGATGTTTTATTTATATATAGCTTGATTTTTAACGGTTTGTGTTTATTATTTGTCCCAATTTTTGTTAACTATTAAATAAACTAAAAAAATGAAATCACAATCATTAATTGAAGATGAGATACCAGTAAAAGAAAACTATGCTTATCAAATTCCTACAAGCCCGCTGATAGTGGAGGTTACGCCTCAGGAAAGAAACATTTTGTCTAATGTGGGCGCTCTGCTGGAAAAGGCATTTAAGAGCTATGAAAACCCAGATTATATAGAAGCGCTTCATCTGTATTCTTTTCAGCTTCTTCCAGAAAGAATAGCCAGAATTTTAAGCCGTTTTGGAACAGATTTCTCAGCTGATCAGTATGGCGCTATTATTTTTAGAGGTCTTCTTGAAGTTGATCAGGATCATCTGGGACCAACTCCTGCGAATTGGCAGAGCGCTGATTACTCAAAACTCAATAAATACGGCTTTATTTGTTCCTTGCTGCATGGTGCAGTTCCTTCAAAACCAGTACAATATTATGCGCAGAGAAAGGGCGGGGGAATTCTTCATGCTGTTATTCCAGATGAGAAAATGGCAGCTACGCAAACAGGTTCGGGATCAAAAACAAATTTGTATGTTCATACAGAAGATGCTTTTCTTTTACATCAGGCTGATTTTTTAAGTTTTCTATATCTGCGAAATGAAGAAAGAGTTCCTTCTACACTTTACTCAGTAAGGTCGCATGGTAAGGTGAATAAGATAATGGAAAAGCTTTTTGATCCAATTTATCAATGTCCTAAAGATGCTAATTATCAGGAAGAAATTAATGATGGTCCGCTGGCTTCTGTTTTATATGGAAATAAAAAGCTGCCTTTTATTAGATTTGATGCAGCAGAGCAGATATTTAATGAAAACGCCGGACAGACTCCCGAAGCTCTTTACAATTTAACTGAATTTTGGAATGAAGCTAAAGAGTTGATTAATAGTGATTATATCCCAGATTCTGGTGATGTTATATTTGTAAATAATCATTTGTGTGCTCACGGAAGAAGTGCTTTTACAGCAGGGCAGAAAGAGGAGAATGGTAAGCTTGTGCCATGTGAGAGACGACAAATGTTAAGAATGATGAGCAAAACCAGTCTAATTCATATAAGATCAATGACACATACCGATGATCCGTATTTTGTTATGGAAGAACATTTAGGAAAAGTTTTTGATCAGGCTTAACGGCTGTAATCAATTAATAAAAAAGAGATATCAAATTATATTTGATATCTCTTTTTATATCAGTAAAAATGGATTTAAAGTGTTTGTATTCAGTATTTTGTGATTTAATAATTCACATCATTTTTCCTTCTTTGGCATATTCTTTTTTAATTCCCTGAAGTAAATGATTAAGGTTGATGCTTTCATTTTTATCTTCCAAAGTTCTCAGGCAGGCATATTGAATTATATTAACAATATTAGCGCCGGTAATATCGTATTTTTTTGAAAGTTCATTAAGATTTACATCTTCAGCAATCTTAATTCCCTTAGGCAGATTATTTTGCCAAAGCTGTAAACGCTCGCCATAAGAAGGTACTTCAAACTCAATTATAGATTGAAATCTTCGGGTAAAAGCAGCATCAATATTGGTTTTGAAATTAGAGGCTAAGATCACTAATCCAGGATGATTTTCTATGCGCTGCAATAAATATGAAACTTCCTGATTGGCATATTTATCGTGGGCATCCCTGACATTGGTTCTTTTTCCAAAAATAGCATCAGCTTCATCAAAAAACAGAATCCAGTCTTTATCAGACGCTTTATCAAAAAGGGAAGACAGATTTTTTTCGGTTTCGCCAATATATTTCGAAATTATCATCGACAAATCAATTCTGTAAACGTCTCTTTTTGTGTATTTTCCTAATAGAGAAGCTGTAAGCGTTTTTCCTGTTCCCGGTGCGCCGTAAAACATGACTCTGAAACCGGGTTTTATTTTGCTTTTCATGTTCCAATCGTTAAATAAGATTTCGTTGAATTTAAGCCAGGTTTCGATTTCTTTAATTTGATTTAAAGTGTTGGAATTGAGTACTAAATCGTTCCAGTCTAATTGAGTTTCGATTAATTGTGCCGGGAAAACACTGCTTAGCTGTGGTTTCAGAATTTTTCCTGTTATAAATTTTTCGATGTATTCGTCCTCTAAAATCAGCAGACCGCTTAGCTTAGGTTCGCCATTCGGAACAGAATCTATTTTGATGATTCCTTTTTGATAAAGAAAAGACTGATTGTGTAAATAATTATAGAATAAAATTCGGTTATCGAGATCATTTCCGGCAATTAAAAACTGAGCCGTTTCGCCTGTTGGTAAAATGCCTCGGTGATTTTTTGTTTTTATGCCGCCAAATTCGGGTAATTCACCGCCGTTAGGTAAATATTCGGCAATAATCGAACTCAAAAAATCTGGCTTCACGTGAGGAACAAGAGCGAGTCCCAAAATCAGAATATCAATTTCGGTTAGATTATTTTCGATAATAAATTCGTCAATAAAACCATTTGAATCAATTTGATTTAAAATAGGTTTTCCCATTGGATTTTCGACTTGAAAAAGAGTATCAAGCTGAAATACGAATTGGTTTTTGATATAGGTAAATACATTTTCCATTTTTCTATACTAATGATTCGATTGAAAAAAAATCAAGTTTTGATTGTTTATAATTTCTGATTTTGTTCATGACAGCATTTCCATTATTAGAACCGCCGGCATTGGTGTTGCCTTCAATAGTTTCTATGGTATCAGCATGAACAGCAGTTACAATTCCGGTGTGAATCCAGTCGTTTGGTGTTTTTTGAAGAAGAAATATATCTCCTGGTTTTATTAAAGCCGAATTGGTTCTGGCAGTTTGATAACGTGTCAGTATCTTTTTCTGTAGACCAGTTGTGCCCACAGTATCACAGCTGTAAGTTAACGGCATTAGAGTTTTAAAGTTTTTTCCCTGAATAGATGCCGCCTGATCGATAATGGCCTGAACAAAACCCATACACCAAAACCATTCTGTTCCTTCATGTCCATCCATATAGCTTCGAACCCACGGCCCCGTATTACTTTGGTTGTTTATGACAAGTTCAAAGGGATGATTTTTAAGATGATTTTGTGCTGTATTTAGAATTAATTCCCTCAGATTGTTTCCAGATATCGGACTTTCAAAAGCTTTTTTAAGAGGCGACACGAGTTTATCAAACAGGTTTTGATCTACATTTCCGGTTTGAGGCTGACCATTCGCTTTTTGAAAATTCAATACTGCTTTTTCTGTTGCAGGACCAAAATCGCCATCAATATCGGTTGCAGTTCCGGAGTTTGGATTCTGCATAGCAAATAAATTAAGCCAGGACTGAATTTTTTCAACGTCTTTCTTGTTATTATTTACTCCTTTTCTTTGTTGTACTGCTTTAATAAGCAGTTCTTTTTGGTAGAATGTTTTTTGCATGACTAATGTTTTTTAAGTTTATAAAAATTTTTCTTATCAAGTTTTTTCAATTTGAAAAGACACCAAGCAAAAATGTTTTTTTCAACATTGTTTCTTATCATTTTAAGGAATTCTCATTGCCCATCCTTTTCTTTTTAATAATTGAATTAGACCTTGCTGTCCACCACTTATATTATTTGAATTAACTTTTATTATTTGTATAATTTCGCCACTATCATTTAGCTCAACGACTCCTAAGGAGATAACATCAGGATTTCCTTCTTTTTGATAAATGTATTCGAGTATACGCGGTTCATCTGGACCTGCATCTCTTTCTAATGGTCTGCTCATCCAGTCTCCAACTTCTTTTTCATAAAAAATTTGTGCATATTGAGAAAGAGTCTCACGTTGATTCCCGTCTGCGTCAGGACCTAGGTTAACCCCTCTGTTTCTCATTGAACTTCCCTGAGGTCGACTCCACGCAGCTGCAGTTGATTGATTCAGACTTAGTTTACTAGTTAGAAATGCAATAGGATCCATTCCCGCACTTTTAGGTCGAGCGTGAGCAATTAGCAATTGTTTGAATTCGTTTGTGTTTATTATATTTCTGTTTTTTAGTTCATCAAAAAATGCTTTTGCTTGTTCCTCATCCATTTTTAATTGTTCTAGAACTTGAAGCAATCTTGCATCACTTACTGCGGGAGCTATAACTGCCGTTGTTTCTTCATCAACAAAATTTAGTCTTATTTTATTTCCTTCAAAAACTACTTCTAATGTGGCATTTTCAATGGAGATTTCTTCTTTTCTTGGACCATCTTCTTCGTCTGTTTTTTGAACAATATTGTAATTCCAGGTTTGTCCGCCATCAACTACAGATATAGAATTTACCAATGTATTATTTAGTGTTGCCACATTTTGGGCTACTTCCTGAGCTTCTTCTCTTTTAATAGCTCCGTTTGTCAATTTTGATTGTTCTTCCTGATGCAGATTTTGTTTTACAACTGCCAGATTATCTGTACCGCTGCCTCCCATTAATCTGTCAATAATACTCATTCCGGTATCAACTGCTTTATTGACTAACCAAGTCAGCGCTTCATCGACCATTTGCTGAACAGAAATAATCATTTCACCAATTCTTGCTCCAATACCAGTTAAACCAACTTGATTTGCCAAGAAACCTATCACAACAGGCATGGCTTGTCCCATAGTTCTTTCCAGATAATCTGCGGCTGTGGCGACATTGCCTCTGGCTAAATCGGCTATACCATTGACAAACGAATTGACAACTTCGAGCATTTCACGCAGGTATTTAATAAAACTTTGTACCGCATTAAAGAACGCCATAGCACCGTTTATAACAGCCATGATTCCTGTTGGGTCTAACATGCTTAAAAGTCTGGCTGTAATTCTATTCACGATACGTTCCATGACAAAGTTTTTCACGGCATCGAGAACGGTATTCCATAAATTACTAAGCTGTTCTTGTATTTTGTCCCAAATGGCGGCCATACCACGTTCCTGAACATCTTTAATGAATGTCCAGATACCTTCAAGTGTATTAATCATACTGCGGATTCTGGCTACTCTTGCCGGGCCAATGCGCGGATGTGCGGCTAGTTTTTCCCAGATTTTTTCCATCGAGATATTCAGCA
The DNA here is from genome assembly GCF_000016645.1 of Flavobacterium johnsoniae UW101. NCBI lineage: Bacteria > Pseudomonadati > Bacteroidota > Flavobacteriia > Flavobacteriales > Flavobacteriaceae > Flavobacterium > Flavobacterium johnsoniae. The sequence goes on along the minus strand of NC_009441.1, from coordinate 3,768,015 downwards.
CTTCCATAATCCAGGTAATAACACCTTTTAAAGAGAAATCAGTCAGTACCGGAATATTGGCATCTTTCAACTCGCTCATTAACCAGCCGGTTACACCATTTATTAAATGCGTAACAATATTGTCAAAGAACTGTACGAATCCTTGTTTAAGCGCTCGCAGTATATTTTTTAAGAAACCAATTGGATCTTTCTTAATATCATCAATCGCTTCTAAGGCTCTTGTAATGATGTTTCCTATTAGATCGAATGGGAAATTCATGATTTCGAGAATGGCCATAATTACGATTCGAACAATTTCTGCCACAAAAGCAATTAGTCGGCCTATAGGTTCTCCAAATTTCTCAATGATTCTCATGAATGCATCTATTGGATGAACGAGGTCATCAATAGTCATCGAATCCCAAATATCAGTAAAGAGCTGTATAATAGATTGAGGCGTCATGTTGAGTGTCGCTACTGCGGCTTCAATTTCGCCTGTAATTCTGGCTATTGCGCCAGATTCAACCATTTGTGCATATTGTTCTTCACCGCCATCCATAAGGCTCATAAAGCCTTTTATCATATTGGGTACAGTGCGGGGTACGACTTCTTGTGTAAAAGGATCTTTTCCGATGATTACTTTAACAAGCGAATAACCTCTTACCGTTTTAGCCTGATCAGAAAGCCATCCTAATAGTGACTCCTTAACAAGTTCTAATACTTTTAATGCTACGCCTGAAGCAAAATCCCATACTCTTTGTAAAAATCCTCCAGCCTGAACAGCAAGTGCCGAAAGGTTATCGCTGATATTGGCCAGATTCGAAGGCTGAATAGCATTCCAGGCTGTAGTTATGAGTCCGCGGAGTTCACCTAATAGTGAATTGAAAGTTCCAACTTGCGTATCAAGCCAGTCAGCCGTTTTTTGCAGTGTGCCTTTTTCACGCATTTGCTCAAGCTCTGTCTGCTTGTCTATCAGTAATAAGAAATCTTCTAATATTTCTACAGTTGTGGCAGTAACTTCTTTATCGCGCAGCGGATCGTATTTGATTATTTTTTTGAGAAGTGAATAGGCTTTGTTTTCGGCCAATAATGGTTCTGCAACTTCAATCAATGCTTCTTTTATCCAGGTTATAATTTGATCGACAAGCGAAGATGCGAAAGTGGTTACCCGATTTACCAAGTCATTAAATTTGGTTCTAACAACATCTATAAAAGTTGAAATTGAAGATTCGTCCCAAGCATCCTTAACCAGTTGGAGTAATGCATCCATACTTAGCCCCAGTTCACTCAAACGACTGTTGACCCAGTCAAAAACACGATCAATAATACCATATTCCTGTAATTTATCAAATATGGCAGTTCCAAAAGGAATCAATCCCATAAATCCTTCAATAAGATTGACGGCATTTCTTTCGACATTTACGTCATTCAAAGGATCATAACCCGCTACAACTGTAAGCAGTGTATAGCCGGGAACATGTCTAACGTTGTCTTTTATGAAATCAGGAATCGCAAAGGACAATAATGATCCCTGAATCATTTCGGGAGCAGGGGAGACTGGTTCCGGTTTTTTTCTAATTGCCGCTCCCTGCTGTACAGTATGTGTTAATTCGTGGGCTAGTAAATGTTTGCCGTCTTTTGAATTGGGATTGTATTTTCCTTCGTTAAAATAAATATTGTTTCCGGTAGCAAAAGCCTGCGCACCTAATTGCTTGTTCATTTGAACAGCATTAGAATCATTGTGAATACGGACATTGCTGAAATCAGCTCCGATGCCTGATTCCATTTCGGTTTTTACTTTTCCGGATAGAGGAGAGCCTCCGCCTTTACTGCTGTTTAATTTGGATTCTAAATTAGAATTATCACTAGGGCTGGCATCCCCGGAAGGGCTCTTTTGCAGCTGCTTTTCATCGTCTTTGGCTTGTTTCTCTTCTTCTTTTTTCTGTTGTAGATTTTCTTCTTCTCCTTTATTTTGAATTAAAGGTTTGGGTGAAAGTATGTTTTTTGAGGCAGTTTCTGTTTTTTTGACTTCTGTCTTATTCTGAATTGTTTCCTCTTTTTTCAGGATTTTATCTTCGAGCTTATGCTGAATTAACGTTTTTGAGGCAGAAAAAACCGGATTGGTTTCTCGTTTTTCTGTTATTCTGGAATCGAGTTTGTTTTGTATTAAATCCTCTTTTAACTGTACAACAGGAGTTATGGTTTGGGCTGCGGTTTTTTGCTGTACGTCTTTATTTTGCTCTTCTTGTTTTTGAACATCACGCGCCAATTTCTTTTGCATTACGGGCGACGGCGAAAAGAAAGATTCAGTTTTTGCAGTTTGTTTATTGGCAACTACCTGGTCAGCCACTCTATCGGCTTCAATTTCAAATTTATCGTTAGATTTTCCTATATTCAATTTTGCCTTTATACCAAAAAAAGATTCCTTCCCCTTGTCATGGTGTGACGAGGAGTGCGAAGGATTCGTATTTGTTTTTTTGGTTAAAACTGGCATATTTGATTATTATATTTTACAGAAAATCATTTCGTTATCAGGTTGCATCAATGTCAACTCTTCCTGCTAAACTGCAATGTGTTGGATCGCCATTATAGCCGCTTAAGACAATTTCTACATAATAAGTGCCATCAGTTAAATTAGAAACCGAAGTACTTCCTCCTGATAATGAAATTGAGGCGCTATGTTCTTTGCTGTCTATTAAAAATCTTTTTCTATATATATTTACTTCTATTGTGCTGGCAATATCCCTGCATCTTGGCGGACCATCCCAAGCTAAATTTGATGTTACTGTAACCGTTCCGCCATTACTCACGGTAAAATTATTAGACTCTCTTACCTGAGTTGTCCATCGGCTAATGTTCCAGGGCATTGTCGATAATTGCAGCATGTCCTTTTTTTGAACATTATTTCGGGCTTTACTGCCTGTTTGCTGTATTGTGTGCGTGAGTTCATGCGCAAGCAAATGTTTACCTTCTTTAGAGTCTGGGTTGTATTTTCCTTTATTGAAATAAACATCGCTGCCGTGTGTAAAAGCCTGCGCGCCCAGTTCTTCACTCATTTGTACAGCTTTGCTGTCTGTATGGATGTTTACATTGCTGAAATCGGCACCAAAACCAGATTCCATTTCCTGCTTTGTATTTTTATCCATAGCACTGCCGCCGCCTTTTGAGCTGTTGAGAGTATTTTCGACTCCTTCATTTACTGAGTTTGATTCCTTAAACTTTGCCTGAACTGGTTTTTCGTCTTTTTTTTCTTCTTTCTTCTGAGCCTTCTTGTCTTCGTTTTCGCAATCGGCACATTTTTTCTGTACTTTCTTGTCTTCTTCTTTTTTTTCCTTTTTCTGTACTTTTTTATCTTCTTCCTTATCGGATTTCTTTTGAACCTTTTTGTCTTCCTCTTTTTCTCCTTTTTTCTGTACCTTTTTATCTTCTTCCTTATCGGATTTCTTTTGCACTTTTTTATCTTCTTCTTTTTCTTTGCCCTTTTTTTGTAAAGGCTTTTCTTGTGCTAAATCTTGTTTTTGAACCGTTGAAATAGTTTCTGAAATAGGTTTTTGCTGTACAGTGTTTTCACTTTTAGATTGCAGTAAACCTCCTGTATTACGTTTGTTAACTACTTTGTCTGCAACACTATCAGCTTCTGTTTCGTATTTGTCTCCAACAGTGCCTGTAGTCAGTTTTTTTTGAACTTTTGGCCCAAAAAAAGTAGAAGGAGAGTGATTAACTGCTTTTTTTTGTTCAAATTCTCTCATGATTAGTCCTTTTTACCATTTTGGATTACTAATTTGTTTCACTAAACAAACTGTGCATTACTCGCCACAATACCTTCTTTCTCTAATGCATTTTTTATCTGCCTGTACCAGTACGGAAATATTTTAGAGAGCCGAAGTTCAATCTCGTCAACAACATATTTGTCATATTTTTTCATTCCAAAAAAATGAGAATACCCAATAGTATCTGCATATTTTCCCTGCTCTCTTATATTTTCTCCTTTCAATAGGATTGTAGGATTATTGTTTTTATAATTCAACAGTGAGGCAAGAGTATATTGTTCTATTAAAATGCAGGTTTCATAACCTTCTTGTTTCAATGCAGAAAAGCTTTGCTGGTTTTCTAAGTAAATTTTCTCCAAATCAAAATAGCTTTTTATAAATTCATCGCGGAGCCTGAGATCGTTAAAGCCAAATATGCCGCAGTTATAAGAATAGCCTAAATTGGTATTCCAATAAGGTAAGTTATGGGTGTATCTGGTAAATAATTCTACCTGTTTCCTGTAATGCATTTCATAAGTATCTTCCCTGCGTTCTACTATTACATCATCAAAACTAAAATCTATTTTTTTCCTGATAAATATGTCCGTGTCTATATGAACAAACGGTTTTGTCTGCAGTTCCATAGCATTAATTTTAGACTTCATCCATAGCTCAATTTTATTGTCATTTTGCACTTTGGTAACAGCACAAGGAAGCATATACAGGAATTTAAAACCTATTTCATCTACATAAAGTTCAATTTCATCATACCACAAATGGCTGTATAAAATACTTAGAGCCGTCATGTAGATGGTTTCCTTTAGTTTGTCTCCCATATTCCATCTGTTATTCATTATAGGAAGCACATCAAGGCTGTAAATCATCTTGTGTCGTTGTTTCATATATAGCTTTTTATAGTTTTTTAAGCGATGCCTTCTTTTTCTAAAGCACTTTTTACTTCTTTGTACCAATACGGAAACAGTTTAAAAAGCCTGTTTTCTATTTCCTGAACAATGTCTATCCGGTATTTTTTTTGACCGGCAATGTGTGTGTAGCCAATTCTGTCTGCAAGCTGGCTGTTTTCGAATAAGTTTTTTTTCCAGAGCAGTAATGTTGGTTTAATATTTTTATGATGTAACAATGCGGCCAGATTATATTGCTCTAAAACAATACAGGGTTCTATTCTTGTTATTCCCAGATTATTATTTTTAATAAAAATTTCCTCTAAAGCATAGTAGGCTTTTAAAAACTCATCCCGAAGCTCCAAGTCTCTAAAACCTAATACGCCGCAATTAAATGCATATCCCAGATCTGGTTTCCAATAATCTAAATCCTGAGTGTATTGATTAAAAAAATCCAGACGATATTGATACATACTGTACAGTTCGTAATCATTTTGTTCAACAATCACTTTATCAAAATCAAAGTTTATTTTCTTTTTTATAAAGGCATCATTATCAAGGTGAATAAAAGGTTTTGTTTGTTTTTCCATAACATCAATCTTCGATTTCATCCAAATGACAGCGTCTTCGTTACTTCTGATTTTAGTCACCCTGCACGGAAGCATATACAAAAACTTATACGCTGTTTCGTCAGCATAAAGCTCAATATCTTTATACCATAAGTGGCTGTATAATATGCTTAGAGCTGTCGAATAAATTGTTTCTTTAAATTTATTGCCTTCGTTCCATCGATTGTTGCTGATAGGAAATGCATCTAAGCTGTAAATTATTCTAGGCTCTTCCTTCATAAAATATTTTTTTTAATTGTATGAATTAAGTTTTTCTCTTCCAGAAAAGTCACATTGTTGTACAAAGAAGCTTTTCGGCTGTGTTTGTACAATCGTCTCCATTGATAATCAACGCCCTTAACTTCTGAAGTGTTGAGATGTATTTCGGTATTATGGTTTTTTTTACTTTCTTCAAATGAGGTATGCCAGACCATTTTACCCAGTAAAGACGATTGTATATAGGTTGAATTGGAAAAATCCCTTGGAAAGCTGTCTATATTAATTGAATTTTCTCCAACTCTGAAAATATGCACTAACGCTTCACCATTTTTTGTTTTATAGTATTTAGAGAGATATCTTTTTGTTTCCAATTTGTTGATCATGGGTTGTAAATCCTGTTCGTTTTCAAAAATCAGATCTATATCATTAATGGTAATGTTATAATATTCGCGAAGATTGAGATAGTCTGCAACACCTCCGCAAAAGACTACTTTTGACATGTTTACATTATTGAATAAAAATTCTAACGCCATTTGTTGAAAGCTGCGAATGTTTTTTTTATCATATTCTAAGAAAGAGGTGTTTTCAATATTCATGTTTTCAATTTTTACCAGTTAACATATATGATTCGTTTTTTCCAAGCCAATTTTATGATGCTCAAATTCCAGCTTAATTTGTCTAATAAAACATCTTGTGTTTTTCGTTCCATAGTTATTACAGGGCTTTCGTCTCCATTGCTGTTCAGTTTTCCGGGACGCTGTAAAAATTCGTTTTGAAGCAATTCTGCCGATGATGTTTTCATTACATCCCAATTACTCAAAACGGCTTCCAGCATTGCTGCAGCTTCTTTTTTCATTTGTTCTGAGAGTACAATGTTTCTTTCAATAGGTTCGGCTGTTGGAATATTGCATAAAAACTTTTCGAAGATCATAGCGTTTTCATAATCCTGCTCTTTTCCTGTGGCTGTATAGTGCAATAGGTGAGCAGCAGTTTCAGGATTATTGATAGTATTGTCTTTATTGAGCAGTTTGCAATTCTCAAAAAGAGATTTCAAAAAAGGATGAATTAATACTAAACCCGCATTGTCAACATATAATTCGCTAATAGCATTGTCTGCTATTTCTTCGTTTCTGCCTTTTTCTTTTTCAAAAGAAGATTCTTTTTTATCGATTACTTCTTCGTGGTTATTTGGTGTTTTTTCTTTTAATTGATTTAATAAGGGTTCGATATCTTTGTTACCGCTGTCAACGGCTGTATCTTTATCTTTCAATAAAATCAAATCAGGGTTGGTTGTTGTTGTTTCATTGTTTTCCTGAATACTTTTTATTTCTGTTTCATTTTCATTTTCTGTTGCTCTCTTATTTTCAATCTCAACCTCAGGTTTTATTGACGTTTGTTTTTTTAGTGAAGTCTCTATTTCCGTTTCTCTTTCTTTTAAAATGACTTTGTCTAGTTTTTTTTCGATAATCAAAACAGCAACATCAAGATCAGCCAGTAATTCCAATTCGTTTTGGTTTTCTATCTGATTTTCAATTTCTTTTAGAAAAAGCGCTTTGTATTCTAAAAAGCTGTCTTTTTTATGAAATTCAAATACACTTTGAATTAATCTGGAAAGCTTTTGTTTTACAATTGCATGGTTTGTTTCCAAAAGATTTAAAACAACTATTTCCCACATTAAAAATCTTTGATTCGGAATCAATTGATTTTTTGAAATACTGGTTTCAATCTGTTTTTTTATCGCTTCAATCCTGATTATTTTGGCACTGTTCTCGGCATTATTTTTTTTAAGTACAATTCCTTTTTTAATAATGGTTACAATTTGGCTGTCACTAAATTGTTTAATGAACCTTGTTCTTGCAATTGATTTCTGCATTGCATTTGCCCATTTAAAAGAGAAGTTTTTATTATTCAGGATTTCGTTAAATGTTTTATCCTCAATTATTTTAAAATCATTATTTAAAGTTATCCACCAAGGATTTGTACCTGTTTCCAGAAAGTGAAAAAAGCCTTCTATATCTTTTTCCTGCGGGTTGATGCGTTTGTAACCTTCAATATTTTTTTCTTCTTTTTCAAAAACTTCTTCGACTTGTCTGCTGATTTTTTTAAGAATTTGTTCTTTGAAATCTTTAAAATCTAAATTTTGATTTATGGCAATATCAAGGTTGAGTTTGTCTAATTGTATGCTGTGTGAAGGATTTTTTGAATCCAGTTCGTTAAAGTAATTTTCTAAAATCGAGAATATTTCCTTTTGTAAAAACACATCAATATTGTCCTTGAGATAACATCCTTTTTCTTTAGAATTGGTATTTATCTCAAGGAAGACTTTATTGATAATATGTTTATTTGAATTAAGCACCAGCGGTAAGGTTTTCTATTTGTATGTTTAAGTTTGACAGGATAAAATCAATTTTTGCAAATACTTTTGCCATGCCGGACAAGAATTTTTTCAATGATCCGTCAGTATCTGTGTTGAATTTTATTTCTATGAAACCTTGAAATAAACTGCTGAAAAGTGATGATGTTCGCGTAATTTGTTCTTCAAATGCTTTAAGCGTTTTGGCATCCTGACATCTCAAAATAGTATAAAACAAGGAAGTATTCAGCGATATAAGTTTTTGTACCGCAGTAATCTGCTCTGCATTCTGCGCTCTTACAGCAGAGGCCGTAACTGTTGATATAAAGTTGAAATATTCCTGTGTAAATAATTCAGGTAATTTGTCATTTAACGTTCCGCTGATGTAACTTTCAAGGTCATTTTGAACTTGTACATATCTGTTTTCGGTTTCAGTAATGAAGCTGTTAGTCTGTCTGTTGAACTTATTTAAAACAGAAATTTCTTTTAAATTAGAAACGGTTTCAATTGAACTTTTAACAAATTGGCCGGCACTTTCAAGACATGCATTTACTTCAACTGGTTTTTTTATCTCAATTAGCCTTGGACCATCGTTTACGGAGCCGCATTTGCCTTCGGCAGTTAGTAAAACAGAAATGGAAGATTCATTAAATAAAGCAATTGGTCTTGTGATTGGATCTTTTTTATCTGTTTTTATTATTTCCTTATTGACATCCCATGTATAAGCTGCAGCATTTACCGAGTTGTTGATTAAGGTTAGAATTCCTGCAGCATCTATATTGAAAGTAAAACTTGCAGTAGGAAGGTCTAAAAGTGTAATTATAAGATTAGATGGCTTGCCGTCTATAAGAATGGTTACGCTTGCTGCACCCGGAGGAACATCGGCTGGATTAAACCGAACTATTCCTCCTTTTGTTATTACAACACCATCGCCGGAAATAACAGCTCCTTTTACATTTGGTTCAAGAGTAAGTACAACCGGTTTTTCGTTTCTGCAAAAAGATATTCTGTTTGTTAATTTACCATCTATGAGTACTTTTGGATCTTCAATTTCAAAACTCACAGGATGAGTAACCTGAAAACCGCAGTTGCCATTATCAGCATTCAGCGTAACATCAAATGTGAATTTCTTTTGCGATTCACCATTGTATTTGTAAATGTGTTTTATTTCGGTCTTGTCGTCTGTAACAAGATCGGTTTTGTCTCCAAAATTCCAGGTAAATTTATTACCCGCAAGATTGTCTCCTGTTACGGTAAAAGTAACTTCGGTTTCGCTGATTCCTGAAGGTTTTAAAGGAACTGCGATAAAATCGAATTTTGGTTTTTCGAAAATGGTTATCTTACAGTCAGTATCAAAATTATTAACGGTAAAGGTTATCGTTTGACCAATTAACTCTTTGCTGACTAAATTTGGATCAAAAACAAGTACTCCCAATTCATTTACAGCTATTCCTCCGTTTTGATCTGGTCTAACATTGGCTTTTACAAATCCTCCAGCTGGAGATACTTTAAACGGCAGAGGAGGTGTTTTGCTGTCAAAACAAATTTTATCTACAGGTAAAGTAAGTCCAATATTGTTTTCATCGCAGCATAGATACGGCAGTGAAAAATCGGCAACAATTGGATTTAAAATTGGGATGCCTTCGGCAAATTTTTCAAAGTCTCCCGTTAAAGAAGGTCTTCGGGTGTTATAATAGTAATAATACGGTACTTTTTCTTCCAGATAAATCATAATGAAAGTGCCGCCGGGAACTACGCCTGCTTTATGCTCGTAACCGTGGTTTTTGTTGAGGTAATACTGGGTGAAATTTTGAATGGTTTTATCCAGTTCATTAGCATTTACAGCCAGAATCATTATGTTGAATCCGAGACCGTTATCTAATCTAATCTGCTGAATCGCTTTTAGTGCTTCTTTGTAGTTGCGTCCCTGATGACCTTCAATTCTATAAAAGTCACTGTCAAGATGTATTTCGAGCGGTTTTTTAGTATTTAATAAATCATCGTGGTAACTAACATTGTTTCTTTGTAACCCTAAAATGGTTTTATCAAAATCCCAGGCCTTAATAAGCGAATCGTTTACATTGTTGTAAAACGGAATGGCTTTTTTGCCCAATTTGCCCATTTGCAGAGAAGGTGTAATTTTTATAAAATCATATAACGGATTGTAGTTTTCTAATAACTCAGCAGTTCGCAAAATAAGACTGTACATTCTTTGTCTGGCTGTGTTTTCACCATAACATATTTGTATTTCATCTTTTACGTCTTTTTCTTCTGAATTTTTATCATCTGCAAGGCAGTCATTGCAGGCAGTAAGATTTTCTCCTGTAAGCAGAGGCGATTTGTAAAAATCATGACGAAATTCAAAACAAGGCTCAGTTTTTATTAATTCGCCCAGCATTAAGTGCTTTGGAAAAGCATTAATATCAGGTGAACAATAACTATCGTTTATGTTGAGTAAAAGTGCTTTGGTTTCGTTATAAGTATCAACCAGATCGTTTAACAGATTATATCGATATTGAAAATCGGGAGGAAGTACAGGGTCTCCTTCAAAGTTAAACAGCTCAGTTATCTTTTTTTGAACAGCATCCAGAACCAGAGGCATATTTAAACCTGTCAGCAGCTTATTATAACCATCCTGCAAGTTCTTTACAATATTGTTTTTGAAAATCCCTTTGGTAAAATTTTGTTTTATTGCCTCAAGATGAGCAAAATCTTCTTTTTTTAGTACAATTCTGTTCGATTTCAGCTCTGGTAACGTATGGTATAAATTAACATAATTGGTTTTGCCAATCATGCTGTCATGACCCATTATTTGTGCGGCAACGGCTTTACTGACAATTAAAACTTTATAATTGCCCACGATTTCCAATCCCTGGTTGTCGCAAGAAAGACTCACGCAAAGGTCAGATTCTTTTTCATACGACTCCAGATACAAAAGAACTACGGCTTCTTTAATCTCAAATTTTGTATTTGAGCTAAATTCTGCTAAAGCAAAATAAGGGTCTTTTTCTTTTTTTTGCTGTTCTTCTGTCAAGAGTTCAAAAAGAGGCAGTTGTTTGTTTGATCCATCATAAAAAAAGGGTTTATAAGCCGCTTTTGTATTATCATAGATTTTGCAGTGCGTATAGGTTTTGGAATCAAAATCGATTTTTTTGTTTCCTAATACATCCGCCTGATATAATTTAAAAAGATCACCATCAGTAGTTATACCAGTTCCCTGTGTTATTGTAATTGTTTTTTGAGACTCATTATAAGCGGGATAAAGTCCGCAAACTATACCAACGCCGCTCAGGTAAATGCGGGACAGGCGGTCCTGGTCGTCAAAAAAATCTACAACCTCATTAAGGTTTCCTTCTGTAAGTACCTGATTCTTTGTGAATCTTCGGTATTGTGTTGTTATTGTTGAAAGTTTTGCTGACATGGCAATAGTTTTTATAGTGATCCTAAATTCGTTTTTCCTAGTATAATTTTATCTGACAATCGCTCGTTTTCATCACTGCAGTCAAATAGTCGTCCTGTTGGGTAAACATTATCCAGACTGGTTAGTGATTTTATAAAGCTGATTAATTGCGGTTCCGGCTGTTCCTGATTCAAATTTGTTTTGGCGGATAAATAGTCTTTATAGGTTTTTTCAAATTGAATAAGCTGGTTTTCTGCGGGGTCTTTTACATCTTTTTCCCTGTAGCCAATCCAGCATATTTTTGCCAGAACGTGAGCTGGTAATTCTTCTTTAATTATTTTTTCTATATAATTTCTAAAATCGGTGTTGGCAAATCGCAATGTATATCCCGGAAGTACTACGCTCACGCGATAGGAGTAGGGATCTATTGGTTCGCAATCACCGCACTCATCGGCGCAGACTGGCATGAAGGTATCTGGATTTACGGTTGTCTGGTTTACATCCGGGCGAAGCATCATGTGTTCTACCAAAAACATTCCTTCTTCGGTAAAATCTTCTTTCATGAACTGAATTAAGTCCAGAATTGATTTTTCTAAATCCGCCAGATTAGTATAGTATTCATATCTGCGGGCAATAATGCGGTCAGGATTTTTCTTGTCATTAATTGCCGGATTTATAATATCATAAGAATATTTTCCGGCATCTGACTGCTGAATCAAAATATTATCGATAATAGATAAATCTTGTACTGTGCCGTTTTTAAAAGCTTCTTTTATTTTGTATTCGCGAGTCTGAATAATCTGTAATACAGCAAAATAAAGCTCTTTATTTGCAGCAGAAGTATCAAAGTATTCCGCTGTTGAAGAAAGCACAATTTCATTATGAGTATCCAGAATGCGCCATCTATAAACTGATTGATTATCTGAATCAATAAAATTGTACATTTCGACAAACGAATTAGAAAGATTCCTGCGGCTGTAATTTCGAATACCAATCAATCTCGAAATCCTTTTTTCTGCTCCCGAAACATTATTGGTATTCCATAAATTAGCAGTGGGCTGTTTGTAATAATCAAAGGCATTGCCGCGCTCTTTACTTACTACTTTATAATCTTTTAGAAAGTTTTCTTTGTCACGCAGTACTACCTGATCTGTAGTATTGCCGTAAATGGTTTTATTGACAAATACGTACTCCGAGAAATTCTCGGCAAAACGGGACAAAAGATGGTCTAAAATTTTATTTCTTCGTTCTATATTATTGTCCTGCTGGTCAAAAAGCAGTTCTGTAATGCTGTCATCGGTGTAATTTTCATATCCGTTTACAATTTCATCTGCTCCTTCAATGTCTTTGACAACCTGAGTAAAAAGGGTTCGGGTTAAATTGCCGCTTACTGAAAGTAATTCGCTTATCTGCCCCAGTTGTTTAAAATAACTTCCTAATATCTGATCAAAAAATAAAAGATATCCTTTTAATTGTTTTGCTTTCGATTTGCGTTCAACAGATGCTCTGGAAGGAAGCCCAACTTCGCCAATTCCATAAGTTTCAGGAAAATCATTTTGTATAGTGGTATAAAAATCGGTGTTAAGATATTCGCCATTTGGCACATCTAATTCTTTATCCTGACTGGCGTTGGTTGTAGCTTTGTCTTTTTCGGCTTTTATAGCATCTAAATAAATTTTTACCTGAGCCTGATTGATATTCAAAGGCAGTAATCCTTTGTTGTAATTGAATACACTTTTAGCACAAATAACGGGTTTTTGGTAAGGGGCAAGACAGATAAGCCATTTGTTTTCCAAATCATCACCGCCGCAATTTCCCAAAGAAATATCTTTAATTAAAATTACATCAGGTACAGACATTATTATTCTCATAATATCTGAAAGACGCACTTCGTTTCTCAAATCGGCCGTAAGGAGTTCTTTTGTATCAATAAAACCGTTTTCTAAACTTGGACCGTCGAAAATTTCCAAAGTTGAATATCCTTTGTCAATCATTTGTTTTAGAGAATAAAAATTGACGGTTGTCGATAAGTAGCTTTCCAGAGCATTAATCACATTGGCATGAACCAGTTCTTCATCGGCTTCTGTATCAACTTCGATATCGGCACATATTTTAATAGGGTAGTCTACCACTTTTTTAATATCGACAAGATCTTCACAAAGGTTTCTGTTTGCATGATACTGCTTTCTTATTTTTTCTTTAACGGCTTCTATTTCTGAAGGTTTTGAGCTTTCAAAATCTACATAAAGATCGTATAAGCCGTTGATGTCAAAAGATTTTCTTAAGTTTTCCGGCAGATTTTGATAATCCTTAATGTCATAAGAAAGCTGATTTTTTTTGCAGTCTACATACACTGTTTTTTCATGTTTGGCAAGCCAGCAGTTTCGAACGCCTTTTATGTCTATAAATAGTTTTCGGTAATCATTTTGTGTAACAGGACTTGATGACAATACTTCTGAGGCTTTAAAAAACTGTTTTGGAATGCCTTTATCGCTGTCATCAGATGCTAATATATTTTCTATCGGAAGATTGAGTCTCATGCCAAGATCTGAAATGGCGTAGCAAAGCATTTCCAGCATCGTAATCCCTGGATCGTGCTCGTTAAAATCAGTCCAGAATTTACTGCCAAAAGACTCGATATATTCGATTCCTTTTTTTCTTAGATAAAAGAAATCCAAATCGTCCTCTGATGCTGATTTTTTAGGAATGGTGATATGTTGGTCTAGTAGCGGCATTTTTCAGGTTCTTCTTGAGTTATTTTTTTGCAAGTGTCTATTTTGGTACTGATAATATGGTTTTTAACAGAAACTAAAATGTTTTTTGGACTTGATGGTGACAGTGTAGTTTGAAAATCTAAAAGAGGTACATTGGCAGCATTGTTTTCTGTATCGTCTAGTACTTTTGGATGTTCCTTATCTGTTTTTTTATCGATGTAGATCGCCATTTCAAGCGTGGATAAGAAATCTACGTAATATAAATTTTCAATATATTCGATAACAATACTGCGCTGCAGTTCGACTCCAAATATGATTTGTTTAGAGGTATCAAATGCCCAGGGCGATAAAAATTTTATAAGATCTTCGTTGAGCTGTTTTTTATAAAAATTCTCATCGTACTGCGGATAAAACTTTACATTCAGTTTTATGATCACTTTTTCATAATCGGGGTTAATTACTTTTGCAGATACCTGCATGGAGTTTTTAGAATTAATAAAACTCTCAATGCTGTTCAGCGCGGCGGTGCTTACTCTTGGTTCATAAATATCGAATACATTTTTGTCTACAATGTCCGGAATTACAACCAGCGTTACTTTTCCCGGAGATAAAAACGAGGTTTCTGTGCCCGAAATAAAAGTATGGTTAAGGCATTTTACTCTAAAAACATTTGGAAATTCCTGTAAAATAAGATGTTCGTAATCCCAAAGTGTTATTGCTCTGTTTTTGTGGCGCAGGCGTTCGCTTACACGCAGATAATAGGAGGGATCTGACTCTAATGGTTTTCCGTCAAACGAATTAAAAGGCTGTTCAACGCTTTTAATCTGCGGTACTCTGGTAATTAATTTTGATATTGTTTTGGCCGGTAATGTGCTGTCTAAATGTGCTAAATTATTATTGTTGTCAAAAAACTGCGCAGTAACAACCTGAGTTTTTACATCGATCACTTTGCAGACGGCATCGTATTTTTTGTGCATTTTTGCTTTTACCCAAATGGTATTAGCCGGAAACAGTGTATTGTCATTTGTTGCCTGTTTTGGGATGCCAAATTTTACGATACCTGATTTTAAAAAGTTATCGATGCCATTTGCTAAAATATCCTTATCCAGGTTTTTCCAGTAATTATCGCATAATATGTACCATTCTACTTTTTGTTTTCCAATAAAAGTGGGCACTTTGGTGTTTTCGCTTCCTTCTAATATTTGAAATAATAATGAAATTTGCTGTAATGTTTCGGCATCCTGAAGTCCGATATAAAATTCGCCTCCATCACAATAATCCGGAACCAGACAATTGGTAATTGGGGCAGCTTCTAAAATTTCTTTATTGATGGCTTGCTGTTTCAAATAAGAATGTTCTTCGCGCTGGCCAAAAGGAGCTTCATGAAACAATTTTACTTGGTTAGATTCGTAGGCAGAAACCTTAAAATCAATAGTTTCCTCAGCAGAATAATTCAGGCTTATGCTTTCTGCAACGGGTGTATAAGGTTCATTTGGAATTGGGGTTGACGGATCTTCCGCCACATTTAGTATAGCCAAAGTATAGATTTTTGGAAATAACGAATGTAAAAACGACTGATTTAAGGTCAATCGAATAGGACCGCTTTTGCCAAGCTCATAAGAGCCTTTTACATTTACTTTAGTTTCAAATACCTGATCCTTATCATCATCTACAAATAATTTGACCGTTTTATCTTGTTCGTCCCAAACTTCTTTGTTTAAAACAGATAATGTTGCTTTAAAATAGCCGTCTGTAACAATCGGGTCGGCTGGGTTTAGTGTTTTTGAAGCGTTAGCTGCGATTGCAGGTTCTGATTTTGGAGCGGTTCTTTTGGCAATTCCATCTTCAGGCTGGTTGATATTCATTCTCGCATTACTGGTTACTTGGGTGAATATTGCAGTATTGAAAATGTCTTTGCTGATAGTTTCAAGAAAACTTTTTTTGTAGGCAGCATAGTGCGTTTCAAAAGACAGCGGCGTGTTTTTCCATTTTATGTTAATTTCTGCGTCTGTCCATTTTTTAGAAAAAATTTCAGGATAATTTATTATAAACGAACTGTTTTTTTCGGGCTGGGTTGTAAAAGGAAAAAAGGGTTTTGCCGCGTTAAGCAGTCCGGTATCACTTTCTAATACTAGAGATTTTACATCTTTAACTTCAACTTTTGCCGTAATGCCGGTTATTGTTTTTGTAACTAAAGCTCTAAAAAGAGTATGTCCTTTTTGATCTTGCGTATTGATTAAAAATCGAATTACAGGCAGTTCTGTCGAGAAAAATTCGCCTAAAACTTTCTGATCGTAGTTTACAATTGCCGGATTATCTTTCGAGATCTGAAAAACTAATCTTAATTGATTGCTGCCAATGTTTGAAGATTGATTTACATTTTTAAAAGCAATCGCTGTGCTGAGTTTAAAATTTCCAATCCATCCTTTTTTAGCACTATACAAAATGCTGATGTTTTCCAAAAGATCAGCTGTATTGAATGGATGATGAAAACTTAAATCTCCATCAAAAGTTATGGTAATGTCAATACTTCTGTCGCCTTCTTTTAGATTAAATAATTCTGAAGCTATTGCAAAACCTAACTTGGCATCGCTTAATTCAGGGTATTTCTTTTCCTCGGTGGTATAACCAAAAGGAAACCAATAGGGAGCATCTTCTTTTAAAGGTTCACCTTTTCCGTCAAGAGAATTGGCAATATCGCTGTATTTTATTTCGCCTCGATCAACATCATTATACACACTTTTCAGGTAAGCTATATTGGCTTTGTTGGCAATAAATTCTTCTGTGGTTTTGTATATTAATTTTTTGCCGTCGGGATCTTTTCCTGCGTCAAGTTCTGTGTTAGCAGCGATTTTTTCTTCGGCAATTTTTTTTGCCAGTTCAAAAATAATATTGACTTTATCTGCTTTTGCAGGCAGTTTTTCAATTTGTAGTATGTCTTTATAGAAAAAATCTAAATGCTTTTTAGTAATGAGATTAAGTTTGTTTTGGGATAATTCCAATAATTTCAAAAAGCATACAAACAAAGTTAGGTGAGGAGTAAGGTCCTGATTAATATTGGCTGTTGATAATGTTTTGGTAATACTTTCTTTTAAAACAGCATATTCCTTTTCGGTTCTTTTTGGGATGCCATCCGGAAGATTCTCTTTTGAAAATCCGAAATAGCTGAAAAAATCCTGCCAATTGCCTTCTGGCGTTTTATCGTTATCGGTCTCGAAAAAGTTGACTTCTTTGGCAAAATTATACGCAAATAACAGCCAGTCTTCAATAGTAAAATCATGAAGTTTTAAGTTGCCCGGCTCTAGTGCATCACTATAGCGTTCTTCCTGGTTGACTCCATTTCTTTTAAAAATAACATTGTCTATTTGGCTGTTGGTACTCATTGCTTATAAACTTTAAATATTAGTGCCTTCTCCTTTGTAAAAGGGATAAACAAGATTGCTTCTTGAGTTTGTACTTCTTATTCTGTAATCGATTATGACTAATAATTCTCCTTCTAAATCATCACTTTGCGTGATGTCGATTTTTTCAACATCAATTCTTGGTTCGTAATATAAAATCGCTGTTTTTATAAGTTCAGAAACATAGGTTTTGAGTGTTCTGTCTAATGTTTCAAAAAGCAGTTCATCCATATTACAGCCATATCTGGGCAGCATAATACGTTCACCGATTTTGGTAGAAAGCAATATCTCCAGACTGCTTTTAATGTCTGTCTCGTCAGATGTCATTACGACCGCTTTATTGTTCTTTTTGAACTCTGGCGGAAAACTCCATCCTGTACCTAAAAAGGCTTCTTTATTTTCCATGATTAACCTATTAAAACCGTTGGGCATCCCATTACAATTGTGCCGCCATGTGCGGTTGAATCTCCCATTCTTGCTGCTGGTTTTCCTCCAATCAGCACTGTACTAGAACCCGCGATGATACTATCCGGCGGACCTGTACAAACAATCATATCTCCCAAACAGGCTGCAGGCTGACCGCCTATTAAAACTGTAGGCGAGCCTGGCGGTAAAATTGGTCCGCCAACATGAGGAACAGTTGCTGTTACCATTGGGCAGACATGCATATCGTTAATTCTTGCGGCCGGTAATCCCATAATTATAATTATTAAGTTAGCTGTAATTGTTTAACACATAGAAACATAGTTCTCCGCAGCTTTAAAAAAGGCGTTTCACTAATTTAAATGCACATAGGTGCAGCCATGTGTGGAAACTGGGTTCTTTTACTTTCTTTTTTTGACATAAAAAACTATGTTTCTATGTGTTTAAAAGATTTTTTAAATTGAAAGCAATAGAGATAATTTAATTTATTTGTACAATACTGCCTTTTACAATCGCCACTGCTGCTGATGACATTTCTGCGCCGGCATTTCCTTCGGCTTTAAATTGTGCAGTTGCTTTTAGATTTACATTCATGCCTTCAATTTTTACATCGCCAGTTGCTTTTATTGAAATATCGCCCGCACTTTCCATTTTTATTCCTGCGCTGTCAATTGTAATGATGTTCGAATTTTCGTCTTCAATAACTATTGAACCTTTGTCTTCGTCTAGTGTTATTTTTTTGCCTGCCGGAGTTTCAATGGCTATCGATTTTTTATCATCGTCAAAAAGAACTTTCATTTCACTTCTTGTAAAAATCCCTTTTTGATGATTATCGTCGGCTGCTTTTAGAGGAGCAGGTTTCGCGCTGCTGTGGAGCATTCCCAATACAATAGCATCATTTGGATCTTCGTTGATGAAACCGATAATTACTTCGTCTTCAATTTCCGGCCTGAAAAAAGTACCTCTGTTGTCACCCGCATCTAAGACAGCTATTCTGCACCAAATGCCCTGTTCGTCGTTATTGATTATTGGGATTTTGACCAAAATTCTGTCTTCACCATCGGGATCGTCCTGAAGCTGGGTTACAATACCAATATGCAGTCCTTTTATGGATGGAATTATTCCTGATGCCGACGGCGTATTGACATCATACGTTTCAGAAAACCATTCGGGGTTTAATCCAAACTGCACGTTTACGGTCCAGTTTCCGTTTGTAATTTCATGGAAAACGCCCGTAATGTATGCTTTGCCGTTAAAGCGGTCTCCAACGCCTTCAAGCGTGATAATGGTATTGGGTTTTACAGCGGGAATGCCTTGAAATTTTACTCTTCCGCGAACTTTTGACAGCTGCTGGAATAATAATTTCGCATCGGCCCAATCTTGCAATTCGGTATCGGTAACATGACCGCCGTGGCGCAATTCTAAATTTTCAAGCTTTACGATATCAGATAAATCCGAAGGAGATAAATTTCCGTTTAGACTTACGCTTGGATCTTTGGCTTCAATTTCTAATAATTCCTGATTGGATGCGTTCCAGCTGTAAGATGAAACTTTAGCAAACTGATTTCGGGCATCAATTTCGGCATCAAAATCGAGCATACTCGAACCAAAAGCAACCGTTTCGACTGGTTCAGAAGTTAAATCTGGTTTTTTAATCGAAATTTTGCCATTTTCAACAAAACATAATTTTCCGTTTGCCTGCGCACGAGACACAATAAAATCCCAATCGGAAGTATTGTACTGCACTAACTCTTTGTGACTATAATTAGTGCTTTCTACGTCTTTTTGCAATCCATAAGTGCCAATAATGTCTTCAAAAGCGTCACTGTCTTTTACGTCATAAAAATATTTGCTTTTTCTGCCAATAGTCAGTTTTACCGCTTCGTCTTTGCATTCTACAATTAACAGGGAAGAATTGTCTTTTATTTTTATGGAATGTTTTACCACAATTCCTTTGTAAATGGTTTCTTCATCACTGTGATAGCCCGCTTTTATTTCTATTTTTTTTCCCGGAATTAGCAAATCTTCATTACTCAATTTAAAATCTTGTGCCGATGCATCTCCATCGGTTAAAACAATCTGCGCCATTGGGATTCTGTTCACCTCATTATGAACAACAATGCTCATAACCTGATAAACACCAGACAGTTCATTTCCTTCAATGAGCAGTTTGTGCGTAACTAAATCTGCACTTTTACTGGTTTGTATGACGCCGCTATTGTTCATCTATTGTTGTTTTTGCAGTGGAGGAAAAAATATTTTCTGGCCGATTTTTAATTTTCTGAAATTGATAAGCTTATTGGCTTTTGCTACTTCGAGATAATATTTTGAATCGCCATAGATTTTAAAAGACATTAACGGAAGCGTATCGCCCGCTTTTACAATTCTGGTATGCGTTAAATCTGGTGATTGATTGTTTTGCTGTTTTGCTCTTAATTCATCTTCAACAACACCTTTGAATTTTCCTTTTGCAATGGCTCTAATAGGCGTACCATCTGGTCTGAAAAGTTTATACTCAATAGTCATTTCTGTGAGAGATCCTTTGAATAAAAGGCTTCCCCAGGCAATTTTTAAATAGTTTGGCTTATGTTCTGTACCGTTGTATTCTAAAATTACTTTTCTAAAATGCTCAATGTCTTCAATAACACCATTTTCTGTGCTTTCCTTTCCGGCAATAACGCCAGTTCGGTCAAAAACAAAATCCAGTTCTAATTCCTCCGGAGCAATTGCAGTAAACCTTGGTGCGGGACTGCTCGTTCCGGCTGCCTGGGTTGTATCTTGCTCAATCTTGTAATGAAAAGTGTATTTTTCGGGATTCATCAAAGTAACAAACTCTTCAATATCCGAAACGGGATTGTTGAATTGCGGATCGCTGTACGCAATAATCTTCAGTTTTTTTAATTCACCAGTTGTCATATCAGCGTTCTTTTTTACGTTCAATAATTTTCATTACTTGCTCGACACACTCAGCCACAGTATCTTTTTCATTGTTTAATGAAGATGAAGCAGCTGGTTTTACACCCGAATTTGAGCTTTCGTTCACGTTTATTTTAATGTGAAGCTCTTTGATTTCAATTGGCATGATAAAATTATTTTTTATGAAGGGTGAAATAATTATAAGCAAGCTCAAAGCTTTCAACAACAATTTTGCTTTCCAGAGCACTAAAATCTTCAACTGCCCATTTTACAGGATAAGCATGTACCACTTTCCAGTGCATTAAAGGTTCATGGTCCTGATTTAATAGTTTTACAGTTAAATCGACGGGCTTAAACTCGAAATTTTCTAATGCTTTTCGGCACCATTCAATTACGTCAGAATCAATTAGTATCCCTCTTTTTAAAACCAAATTGGGATATTTGGTTTTTACAGGAAGTTTGTGTTTGAATCTGTTTTCTCCACCCTCGACAATTTCTTCCGTTTCAAGATCTACGGAGAGTCCTGATACGGATTGAAATTGATGGTCTTTTTCTTTCGTGCCCAGCTGATCAAATTCAACCAGAAAATGAAAACCTACGGGTGGATAATAGTTAGCCATGACTAATCATTTTGAATAGATAAACCTTCGTGGACCAATTCTATTGACTCGATGGCTACTTCGTTTCCATCGGCTTTTAAATCAGTTGACTGCACTTTTGTAGGCCATGCATTTTTTACTTTCCAGGTAATCACGGGTTCGTGTTCCTCGTTAAGCAGTTTGATGGTAATATCCCTTCTTTCGATGGTGTTTAGTTTTACGGTATTCCACCATGCGTAATATTCATTATCGCTTTTAAAAGTGCCTCTTTTCATCGTAATGTTAGAGTACTTCTGCATGCCCGGCATTTTGATTTTGCTGTATTCCGGACTTGCACCCTGACGGTACTCAATAACTTCGGTTTCTACATCTAATCCGGAAACTTCTGTAAAACCTATTTTTGTTCCTCCCCAGTCAACTGAGAAATGAAACTTTGGTAACGGATAACTCATGATCTATATTTTTTAATGATGATTTAATTAAGATTCCTGCATTTTGTGAGAGAAACGAAGAATAATGAACTCAGCCGGACGAACTACTGCCATACCAATTTCGATTATCATTTTACCGTCTAAAATATCCATTGCAGACATGGTTTGTCCCAATCCAATTCGTACATAAAAAGCTTGTTCTGGTTTGGCTCCTGCCAAAGCTCCGGCTCTCCATTGAAGAATTAAGAAATTCTCAATCATAGCTCTTACTCTTATCCAGGTATTGGCATCGTTTGGTTCAAAAACAAACTGTTCTGTTGCTTTTTTAATCGATTCTTCGGCCATATTAAAGAAGCGGCGAACGGGTACATAACGCCATTCACTATCATTACCGGCTAAGGTTCTTGACCCCCAAACCAAGGTTCCTTTGCCGGTAAATGTTCTGATAGCATTAATTGATTTACCTGCTACAGTATCAACATTTAAGTTGTCCTGAATGGTATTTGTTATTTTAACGGTTGGCTGTATTACATAGTTCAGGCTTACATTTGCAGGTGCTTTCCATACGCCTCTGTCTCTGTCAACTCTTGCATAAACTCCTGCAATAGCAGAGCTTGGAGGAAGTGTAATTGGCAGGTTGTAAATTTCAGTAAGTATCTTATTAAAAGTCGCATTGTCGATACTTTCTAAAGTGCTTAATTTTCTTCCGTTTAATTCTCCGTTATTGACATCTTTTCCGCTCACAGATTTAATTGCATCTAAAAGCGTAAGCAGATTTGCTTTAATGCCAGAAAGATTATTTGCAACTAACGTAATATCGTTTTGAGTATTCAAATCAGTATAGTCAACCAATTTTTTTAATTCTTTATCAAAACTTACAGTGTCAGTTGATATAATTTTAAGCAGTTTTGCTGCTGCATTCTCGTCCTGAATTTTTTTCTTTAATGTTTTCAGGTTTTTATATACAGAGTCAATTTTATTTGAACCAGAAAAGTTTGCATTAAATGCAGTCAAAGCACCTGTAATGTTATTTGCAATAACCGCATCTTCATCAGATATCGTGCTGATTGCGGCATTTGCTTCGTCGTTCAGCGAGTTTCTTAAAAGGGATAAACTTTCTAGAGAAGTAAGCAGATCATTCAGTTTGGTCATGAAAGCCGTTTTTTTAGCAGGATCGCTTACGAAAGTTCCGCCAAGATCAAAACCAGTAGCATCGTTGCTGTACATCTGTAAAAACAAATCGCTTATTTGACCAGAAATATTAAATGGAGCAACAGCAGTAACGTCAACCAATTTTGCTACAGTTGCGTCAATTCCTGTAGTTGCATTTTCGATAGGAACTAATCCTGCTGCAATTTGATCATAAGCTTTTGCTGTATAAGAGTAATGTTTTAAAATAATTTTACTGCTGTCAAAAGCATAATCCAGAATGGTTTCAAGGTGAGGATAATAAACAGCTCCGTATTTAATAGTGTCTTTTTCTGAGCTGATTTTATTTCTCAAATCGTCTATATTAGGATCTGTCGGGCTTGATTCATCGTAGCTTAAAGTATCAATTAATGTAAATCTGTCCTGAAGATTCTGGCACTGCATTAAGGCACTGTTGTATAATCCGTAGAAATCAGTAATTGTTATGCCGCTTACCTGCGTTGCATCCGGAAATAAAATCAGCGTTGGTTCGTCTACCTTTTCTAATTCTGCTAATCCGTCGTTTAATGCTTCGCTGTTGTTGATTGCTGTAACCGGAGAGTCTGTGTCATCTAAATCATTTCCATAACGCCCAACCGAAATAATGTAGCATGGACCGCCGCCATTTGCAAAGAACAGCTGCAAAGAATAATACATTAAAAAAGGCTGTTTTGCAGTGGGCTGATCGACAACAATAGATCTTGTGTCGCCATTATCACCTGAAACATCATTAATGGTAACACTAATTGTAGTTTCTGGTTTTGCAAAGCCAAAAAAGCGTTCGTATTCTAAAAGAGATGTTATTCTTGTTGGTGTTAATTTCAAATCTCCATTAATCTTGTTTGTGGCTTTTTCTGTATAGCCGATAAAACAGGGAATCGCTGTCTCTACCTGGGCAACAGAAGGGGGAAACTTTACGATTTCCTCAACATATACTCCAGGCGTTTTGTAAGTTGTTGCCATAATTGATTTGTTTTTTAATTATTAAATAAATATTTCCGAATAGTAATCACTATTGATTTTTGTTATTGATTTTACAGATGGATTTGGATACTGGCTTTCTGCCGGCTGCGCAGGCGTAAAATCGGTAAGCGGGTCAATTTCTACAAAACCGGAACGTGTTAATGGTTTTGCGGCGTTGGTTTTAATTTCGGTTCCTGCTTTTCGGTTAATGTATTTCCAAAGCGTTTTCCGATTATCAAAATGTATTTTAAAATTCGGGCTCAGCATTTTGCCCAAAGTATTTACAATGTTTCCAGAGCTGTTGTCGCCCTTTGCGGTTAGTGAAATAATGCCAAATACATTTTGCTGTTCTGACGGTTCCAGTGCTGAAACTAAATAAGCAGTAGTTTCTTCAGATACTAAATATGCATTTGAAATAAGTTTGTTGTCACTTATTTTTGGAAGATATTCAAACGAAACGGGTTCAGTTAATGGTTTTACATTACTGAAATGATATGCCTGAGTAAGAGCAAAATCAAGATTAGTATAATTTTCAAATTGATAATCATTAATTTTAATTAAAAACGTAAGGTTCAGATTTGCAGGGATTTTTATAAATGGTTCAAATTCATCTTTTACTTTAGTATATATTCTAAAACCTGTTTTGGTTTTTTTGAATGTCATTTTATAGTTTTTGAGTACAGTATTGGTTTCTAAAGTGGGTGTTAATACCAGGAAAGCATCTGTACTAAACTGCTGGAGCATTTTTTGTTTATCAGCATTTGTCATACTCGCAAAAGTTTCTTCTCCGTTATTGAGGAAATAATTATGAAGAAACGTTACTTCAAACAACAATCCGTATGTGGCATCAAAACTCATTGTTGATCTTTCTTTTTAGTTATACCAGAAAATTCGCCAATAAGCTGTCCTTCAGCCTGTACAATATTGCGTTCAATTTGTATCAGGCTTACTTTATATAAAGCCGATGGAAGCTGTTTGCCGCCCAATGTTCCCCAGATATAATTTAGTTCTTCAAAAGTGGGAGTGTAGAGCTCAACCGTAAATCTAAAATTGTCTACATTGCTCATTGCGCTGCTGTTTCGGTTATAAATGGTATTGGCTTGTGTAAAAAGTTTTTTTCCCTGAAAAAATTCTATGATTTTTGAAATATCATTAAGAGAATTGATATACTTATCTCTATTGGCGCTAAACAGCAAATACAGGTTTAAATTGATGATGCTGTTTCTGTATATTGTTTTTGTATTTTCAACCGTATGATTTGGGAAGTTTTTTAAAGCAGCTTCTTCGTGAATATTGATTAACGTAAGTGCTACGCCATCTTTTAAAGGATCGTCTATATCATTACTTTGCGATTCTAAAAAAGCAATATTTTCGGGTACAACAGTTTTCTCTAACCCAATTTCTTCGAGATAGTTATTTACCTGTTCTGCAATTATTTGTATTACTTCAAAAATCATCTTTTGATAAAATTGTATAAGTATTAAATGAAATAGTAATGATTCATGGCGCAGATTGTAACTAGAATGGGGCTTCTGACTGTGCTTTTAAGATTTGACTAAATTAGATAAATGCAGAGGTACCAGAAAAGGGGAAAATTCCCCTTTTTTAATTTATTTAACATATTGGTTTTTAGTTAGTTGTGTTTTGTTTTTTCAGCCTTTTAAAATCAGCGTGCAGCAAGCCGGCAGTTTGGTTTTTTAAAGCTTAAAATATTTATATTTGATTCTGACAGATGAGACAGAAAGAAGTTTGTACGATTCCTTTTTTAACTTATCTTCGCTGTTTATACATTTTTTGAATACATTTAAATACCTTAAAATCTAATCTGTGAAAAAAAATCATGATGCCGTAGAAGAAACTCAGCTTAAACGCGGGCTGACTAACCGACACATTCAGTTAATTGCCTTAGGCGGATCTATAGGAACAGGTCTTTTCCTGGGCATTGGTCCGGCGGCCGTATTGGCAGGACCTTCGGTTATTTTAGGATATGCTATTGCCGGAATTATCGCTTTCTTTATTATGAGACAGCTTGGCGAAATGGTTGTCGAAGAACCTGTATCTGGAAGTTTTAGTTATTTTGCCTATAAATACTGCGGTTCTTTTGCGGGTTTTGCATCGGGTTGGAATTATTGGATTTTGTATATTCTTGTTAGTATGGCCGAACTAACAGCCATTGGGGTTTATGTACAGTTTTGGTGGCCCGAAATTCCGCTTTGGGCATCCAGTTTGTTTTTCTTTTTGGTTATTAATGCTTTAAATTTTGCCTCGGTAAAAGTGTACGGAGAAACAGAATTTTGGTTCTCAATTATAAAAGTTGTCGCCATTATTGCCATGATTCTTTTTGGTACTTATTTATTAATAAGCGGTACAGGAGGAGAGCACGCCAGTATTCATAATTTGTATAATGATGGAGGTTTTTTTCCAAAAGGAGTTTTTGAAAAAACAGCAGCAGGGGATTTTCAGGGATTATTGTCGGCAATGGCTTTGATTATGTTTTCTTTTGGCGGTTTAGAACTTATTGGAATTACCGCTGCAGAAGCAGAAAATCCAGAAAAAAACATTCCAAAAGCAACCAATCAGGTTATTTACAGAATCCTTATATTTTATGTTGGTGCATTGGTTATTTTGTTTGCTTTGTCGCCGTGGAGACAAATTACAACAGACAGCAGTCCGTTTGTAATGGTTTTTCAAAACTTAAACGGAATGGAGTTTGAACTTTTTGGAAACAAAATATTTTTTACAAGCCTTATCGCAAATGTCCTTAACTTAATTGTATTAACTGCCGCTTTATCTGTATACAACAGCAGTGTGTACAGCAACTCCAGAATGTTATTTGGTTTAGCAGATCAGGGCAGTGCTCCTAAGTTTTTAAAGAAGCTGAACAAACAATCAGTGCCGGTTAATGCTATTTTAGTTTCTTCATGCTTTGCGGCTGTTTGTATTTTAATAAATAAAGTAATTCCAGAAGAAGCTTTTAGTATTTTAATGTCTTTAGTAGTGTCTTGTTTGGTTATTAACTGGGTTATGATTTCGTATACGCACCTGCAGTTTAGACGTGCCAAAGACAAGGAAAACACAAAAACAAAATTTGCTTCTATATTTTATCCGGTAAGTAATTATATCTGTTTCATATTTTTATTGGGAATTTTATCCATCATGTGGATGACGAATATGAAGATATCTGTAGAATTAATTCCTATTTGGCTGTTGATTCTTTTTGTGTTTTATAAGGTTTTTAAAAAGAAGGAATAGTTATAACGTTTTTAACCATAAACCAACAGTGAAAGAATTTATCAAAAGAATATTCAGAAAATCAACATCAGAAAAACTTCCAAATATTAAAATCGAATTAACCGAAGAAGGTTAGGTCAAATATGATAATGGAAATTCAATTGGAAAGATTTTTTTCGAAAATCTTCCTTATATAATATGACGTCAATTTGTTCAGAAATTGTTGATAAATAAACTACTTCTAAAAAAATTTAAAAAGGTACTTTAGCTTAAAGTATTCATTTATTTGTTAAAGTTGTTTTTATTCAAACCTATCGCTTTTATGAGTCAAGTTCAAAAAAAAAATAAATTCAATGTTGTAGAAAAAATCGAATCTAAAAAGATTGAAGTTTTAAACAATTTTTTACCCAATGTTATAAAACATCTGTCCTTATATTTGACAAAAATAAATAAAAGCACTTTTGACAACCTAGAAGAGTTTGAAGATTTTGGCCCTGTAGTATTAACAGGGGAAGAAGATAAACACAGCAAAAGAATAAAATATGCAATAGATAATCCTGCAATATTAAATCTTGCATTGACAGGTCCTATGGGAAGCGGTAAAAGTACTATTCTAAAAACGTTTGAGCATAACTATAGACAGTACAAATGTTTAAATATTTCACTGGCTACATTTGATAAAAAGACACTTGATACAGATAAAATTGAACATAATATTTTAAAACAACTTTTCTATAGTGTTGAACATAAAAAAATTCCAGAATCAAGATTTAAAAGAATTGAAAACCTCAAAGGAATAAAATTCAAAGCATTTCTTTTTATTCTTTGGCTTTGCTCTGTGTCATTTTTTTTAAAATTAGAAGTGTTTAACGAATTGAAAGAAACTTTGCATCTAAGTTTTTACTCTGGATTTCTAAGCTTTATCTATGGTCTTTATTTTATAGCATATACTTGTTTCCTAGTTTTTATGCTTATGAGTTTTGTCTTAAACTTTAAATTAACAAAGTTTAAGATTAAAGACATGGATTTTGATAACAGCGAGGATAAAAAAACAGTAAACTTTGAGAATGAAATTGATGAAATTTTATACTTTTTTGAACGAAATCCAATTGAAATTGTTTTTTTTCAAGATTTAGACAGATTTAATGAAAGTGAAATATTTATAAAGTTAAGAGAAATTAACAATCTTATAAATAATTATGAACCTATAAAAAAGCGAAGAAAAATCACCTTCATTTATGCTGTTTGTGATGATATTTTCAAAGAAAATGAAAGGGCAAAGTTTTTCGACTTTATCATTCCGGTAATACCAGTTATAAATTACACCAGTTCAAGTTCAAAATTGCTTTCTAAACTGAAAGAGGATATATTAAGCAACAAATTATCAAAGGATTTCATTGATGATGTTAGTCTGTTTCTAAATGACTACCGTACAATCAAATCCATATTCAATGAATATCAAATTTATAAAAGTATTATTGGCAATCAGCTAGAAAGTTATGATAACTTGCTTGCTATGATGATTTATAAAAACATTGAACCTACGGATTTTGACAAATTAAATTTAAATCAGGGATATGTTTATGCTGTTTTTGAAAATATAAAAGAATTAACAGCTGAAAAGAATAAAGAGTTTATAACTATAACAAAAGAATTAAATGAAAAACTTTTACAAACAACTGAAGAAAAGTTAAAAAATCTTAAGGAACTGAGAATGGTTTACATTCTAATTTTTTTTGAATTAAATATGACTCGTAACAATTACGCAGTCTATGGTTTTTATCTGCAGCATGATAAACGTACAATTGATGATCTCTTAACGGATGAATATTTTGAATTATTTAGAAAACAAACAAATATTACCTACTATTATAATCAATATTCTTCCCAGGGAAGTTCTATTTCCTTTGCAGAAATAGAAAAAAAAGCTGGTAATCAGAAGTATGCACAGCGATTGCAGGTTATTGCAAATAAGCAAACAGATAACCTCAATAAGATTAAATCTGAATTGTATGAAATTGAAAGAAAGCAGAAGGAGCTTGATTCAAAAAAATTATACGAAATATTGGATTCACATAATTCAACGGTTTATTTTTCAAAACATGCCATTGAAAATAGCCATATTAATAATTCTAAACTGATAAACTATTTGTTAAGCGGGGGATATATTAATGAAGATTATAATCACTATATTTCTCATTTTCATCCAGGAAGCATAGCTCAAGAGGATAATGATTTTTTACTGAGTCTGCTGCCTAGCGAAAAACCGCTACCTTATACGCATAAGCTAAAAGAAATAAGTAGTTTAATAAAGAGGATAAAACCTGAGAATTTCGGTAAGGAGGCAATATTGAATTTATCACTAATTGATTATTTAATTGAAAATAAAAAAACAGTTAAATTAAAACAAGTTATTACTTTATTAAGTAAAGACAATCAAATGAGTTTGGGGTTCATCGAAGAATATATTAATCATGCGGAAGAAGTGAACCGGGCGGTATTTTTTAAAACACTGGCTGAAAGTTGGGATGGAATGTGGATTTATCTAACAGATAAATCTAATTTTACAACAGACAAGATTGAAAGCTATCTTTTCTATATTTTTAAGTATCTGGATCAGGCTACTATTAACAGAGTTGATATTTCGGACAAGCTATCTATCTATATTGGAGAGATGGAAAATTTAAACTGTTTTTACAAAAATGGAGATAGCATTAACTCACTAAAAGATTTCCTGAAAAAGGGCACGGTTAAATTTGAAAACCTTTCCTACGATCATGATCATAAAGAATTATTTGAGTTTATTTATGATCATAATCTTTATGTAATTAATGAAAGAATGATAAGTTTATTTATTTTGAATTTTGATTTAAAATCGCCAAATGCTGGTAAACTTAAGACCGAAAATTATACTACGATCCAAAATTCAGATAGATCCAAACTTATCCAGTATGTTGATCAAAATCTTGATCTGTACCTAGAGAATGTTTTTTTAAAACTGGAAAATAATACAGATGAATCTCAAGAGAATCTTTGTACAATTCTTAACAACGAGGACCTGAATGTTCGTTTTGATCTCGTTGAACACGGGCGATTCTCTATTACCGATCTCTCTAAAATTAACAACGCTGAGATACAGGCTGTTTTAATTATCTACGGCAAGATTGAAACGAAGTGGGAGAACATACTTGTATATTATAAGCAAATAAAAGCTTTTGATGAGGTGTTGGTCGATTATTTAAATTTAAAAGATAATTATGAGAAACTTTCAAAACAGGGATATATTAAAGATCCTAATGAAGCACTTAAAAAAGACTTTATTAAAGACTTAATAAGAAGTGCTATTTCAGATGAAAGTTTTGGAGAGATAATTGTGAATATTCCTTTTGCTTACAAAAACATGACTGATTTTGGAGAAATCAGTGATTTGAAGATGCAATCCCTGATTGAATTCAAGCGGGTTTTATTGTCAGCAACCAACTACAGATTTATTAAAGAAAAATTTAGAAATCTACTAATTTTCCTTTTGGAAGTAAATATAGCAGATTTTGTAATGGAGATTGAAAGTTTTGAATTAGAGAGTCGTATTATAGTAGAGATTTTATCTTCAAAGGTTATCAGTCCATTGCAGAAATTAAAAATAGTTGAAAATACTTCAGATGAAATTTTAAGTGCGAGCACAGAAGTACTTGTAGAATTAGGTAAATTTTTGTCTGTCAATAAAATAAACAATATAAGTTTTATCCTTTTAAGTCAGTTAATTGAGAATGCATTATTAGATTCGTTAAAGATAGAATTAATTAATCAGTATTTCAGTTTTATTGAAAATATAAATTTATGTTCCATTATTGAAAAAATTGATGAATTTTCAAAACTAACTAGAGGGAAATATCCAAAAGTAATTGACAATGAGGTTAATAGGCGGTTAATTGCAAATCTTGAAAGAACTCTTATTAGCAAAACAAAAAGATCAAAAGATACTGGGTTTATTGAATTAATTCCGTATTCAAAACCACGAATATAATTTTCTTTTGTTATTAAAATGAACTAAGATTTTAGCTACTAGCTAAAATCTGCGTCATGCACATAGATTTTTGATTTCCAAATATATACTTCCAAAAACAAAAAAAGAGACCTAAAAGGTCTCTTCTTAATTTTATATATCTTTATAAACAATCATTTCCCAATCAATTTCTCCAATCTCGCCATCATCTCATCTTTCTCCTTCAACATCCTTTCATACAAAGCAATTTTTTCTTCGTGTATTTGTACAATTTTATCAATTGGATTAACAGTACTACTTACATGCCCAGAATTGTTGCCAACTGCTATTGCTCCTTCATGAAAAGTATTAGAA
Organism: Flavobacterium johnsoniae UW101; assembly: GCF_000016645.1. NCBI lineage: Bacteria > Pseudomonadati > Bacteroidota > Flavobacteriia > Flavobacteriales > Flavobacteriaceae > Flavobacterium > Flavobacterium johnsoniae. Next base: position 3,736,582 of record NC_009441.1, on the reverse strand, counting down.
ATAATATTTATCGCTTGTTCTTCATCAAAATTCTGAAAAGCTTCAACAGGAATTTTTAATACAGCTGAGATTTGTTTCAAGAGGTTTTCTTCGATTACATCTTTTTGCTCCAGCATCGAAATTTTTTTTTGGTTCCAGTCTTCGCCCAGATCATAAGCCAAAGCTTCCTGCTTGATGTTAAGCATTTCTCTAAAACGTTTTACGTTTCTTCCCTGATGTATTTTCTGTTCCATAACGAATATTGATTTTTCTGAAGATTCAAAGATAAAGCCATTTGGCTAAAAATCATGAGTTTCAAAGATAAAAAAATATTTCAAAAAGAGATTTTTTTGTAAGAATATTATATCTGTATTTCGAATAAGTTATCCTTTTAAAAGCATATTACTTTGCCGGTAAATTTTAAATGTTCTGACTATGAAAAAGGATAAAATACTATTAAAAGCCTGCTCTTGGGCAGGATATGTAACAGGAAATGCTTTTAAGGCAATTGATGTTTTTTTTGATTTTGCACATCTGGATTATTACAAACAAAACTTAAGTGAAGCCGTAATTTTGAGTTATAAAAAAAACATCTACAAAGAAAACAATCCTTCTGATGCTTTTGTTTTTTATACGGCTTTAAACTTTTTTTCTAAAGTTTGTTTCTGTCTGCAAGGCAAAAGCAAAAAATGGAAACTAAAAGAATCCCTGCGCTGCGAAAAGGTTTTTCATCTTTCATCTCTCACAAAAGAAGAATACGAGAATCCTTTTATAGTATTTCAAAAAGCATTTGATGAAATTACGCTCGAAAAGTTTGAATTTTTTCTAAGTCAAATTCTCGAGCATTCATTGTCTCCTTTTGCCGGAGATCCAGAATCTGACATGGCAACACCTTATATTCATTTTATCAAAATGCTCGATGCAGCAGAATTAATACGAGAAAGAGGAGTTGAAAAAATCAAGAAAACGGTTGAGATTGATTTAGAATTTAGGACTTAAAAAACTTTGTTGCAAGTTATAATCTGCAACATCATTAAAAAGTTTTGTAATACGCAGGTTTGTAAATTAGTGGGTATCACTAAAACTAGAAATATGAAGTCTCTTATTAGTCCAAAACTGCTGTTAATTTTAGCTGTATTTCTTTTCAGCTGCAACCAATCTCAAAAAACAGATTCTGTTACAGAAAAAACAGATTCAGGAGAATTAGACCGAACCATACTGCCAATTCCAGAACCTCCATTTGGCGGAAAAATTGGAGAAACGTACAAAGACTCCAAAGAAGAATGGCCAAAACTCGTTACACCTCCGCAGGGAGCGCCAAACGTAATTATTATTCTTTTAGACGATGTTGGTTTTGGGCAGGTAAGTACTTTCGGAGGACCAGTTCCTACGCCAGAATTAGATAAACTGGCAGCAAACGGTTTAAAATACAATCGATTTCATACTACTGCAATCTGCGGGCCTTCGCGAGCGGCATTATTGACAGGAAGAAATCATCATAATGCAGGTTCTGGTTTCTTAGCCGAATGGGCAACAGGATATCCGAGTTACAATTGTATGATTCCAAAAACAACGGCAACATCTGGAAGAATTTTAAAAGGAAACGGATACAGTACGAGCTGGTTTGGAAAAAATCACAATACGCCAGACTGGGAAACTTCTGTTACCGGTCCTTTCGATCGTTGGCCTACAGGTTTAGGGTTTGATTACTTTTATGGATTTAATGCTGGAGAAACACATCAGTATTATCCGGTTCTTTTTGAAAATACCAAAGCCGTAGAACCAGATAAATCTCCAGAGCAAGGTTATCATTTTATGACCGATATGACCGATAGAGCCATTAACTGGCTGGAATACAGTAAATCGGTTGCGCCTCAAAAACCGGTTATGCTGTATTTTGCTCCCGGAGCTGCGCACGCACCGCATCATGCACCAAAAGAATGGAGAGATAAATTTAAAGGACAGTTTGATAAAGGCTGGGATGTTGTGAGACAGGAAACCTATGAACGTCAACTGAAAATGGGAATTATTCCGCCTAAAACAAAATTAACTCCAAGACCAGACTGGGTTACACCATGGGATAAACTTTCGGCAGATCAGAAAAAATTGTTTGCGCGTTTGATGGAAAACTATGCAGGATATCTTTCGTTTGCTGATCATGAAACAGGACGTCTTTTAGAAGCCATAAGCAAACTTCCGGATGCCGATAATACGTTGATATTTTATATTGTGGGAGATAACGGTGCAAGTTCTGAAGGAGGAATGGAAGGAACAGTTAATGAAATAAAAGCATTAAGCGGTATTTCAACTCCTTTGGCAGACAACTTAAAACATCTTGACGAAATTGGAGGCCCTAATACCGAGCCGCATTATCCTGTAGGCTGGGCTTGGGCAGGAAATGCTCCTTTTCAATGGGTGAAACAAGTAGCGTCTCACTTTGGCGGAAGCCGAAATCCAATGGTAGTAAGCTGGCCAAAAGTAATTAAAGATAAAGGCGGTATGCGCAGTCAGTTTGTGCATTTAATAGACGTGCTTCCTACGATTTTAGATGCTTCTCATTTACCATCGCCAAAAAGCGTTGATGGTGTTGAACAGAAACCTATGGACGGGGTTTCGTTCTTGTCGACTTTTGCAGATAAAAACGCTAAACCTGTTAGAACGAGACAATATTTTGAAATTTTCAGTAACCGGGCTATATATGATAATGGATGGGTAGCGGCAACACAGCATACTTTTCCGTGGAGACAGGATTTTGCACCCGGAAATTGGGATAAAGACAAATGGGAACTTTATAATATTGATGAAGATTACAGCGAATCTGTTGATTTGGCTAAAAAATATCCCGAAAAGCTGAAAGAATTGAAAGCAATTTTTGATGAAGAAGCCAAGAAATACAATGTTTATCCGCTGGATGACAGAGGTACAGGAAGATTAATTTCGCCAAAACCTACGCCGTCAGATCCTAAACGCAAACACTTTACGTTCTACGCAGGCGCAACCAGACTGGCAGAAACAGCTTCTCCAAATACCAAAAATAAATCGCACAGCATTACAGCCGAAATTGAGTTGAAATCTAAATCAGACAGCGGTATTATTGTGGCTTCTGGCGGAAGTTCGGCTGGATTTGCTCTGTATGTGCAGAACGGAAAACTGGTTTATCATTATAATTATTTTGATGATGCCCGTTATGTCATTACGTCAAAAGAATCGCTTCCGGTTGGAAAAAGCACCGTACGATTTGATTTTGCTTATGATGGCGGAGGAACTGGAAAAGGTGGCACCGGAAAACTGTATATCAATGATAAATTAGTTGGTGAAGGCCGAATTGATAAAACCGTCGCAGCCCGTTTCGGAATCGATACTTTCGGAATTGGTGAAGATTCAGGATCGCCAGTTGCAAATTCGTATAAGCTTCCATTTAAGTTTACGGGAATTATTGATAAGGTCGAGATTGACTTGAAATAATTGTGAATTAAAAATTTTAGCATAAATCAAAGAATTATGAGAAAGTATATTGTTTTATTAGCTTTAGCTTTAGTTGCTGAAATGAGCGCACAGCAAAACTATTTTAACCCAACGGTTAAAGTAAAAGACTATTTAGAGCCTGCAATTCCGCATCCAGATCAGGATAAAGAAATGAAGGATAAATTGAGCAAATTAAAGAAGAAACCGAATATCCTGATTATTCTTATTGATGATATGGGTTACGGAGATATTGGTGTTTATGGCGGAGGCGTCGCGATTGGTGCGCCAACTCCAAACATGGATAAACTGGCTCATGAAGGTTTACAGCTTACTTCAACCTATGCACAGCCAACTTGTACACCAAGCCGTGCAGCAATTATGACGGGAAGAATTCCGGCAAGATCAGGTTTGACAAGACCAACACTTACAGGTGAAAATCCGAAAGTAAATCCGTGGGCTTCAGAAAATACAACGGCTAAAATACTTTCTCAAAACGGTTATAAATCGGCTATTTCAGGTAAATGGCATTTGGGCGAAAGTAAAGGAAGTCTGCCAAACGAAGTTGGTTATGATGAATGGCTGGGATTTGGTTCTGTTCAGTCAGAATACGCACAGTTTGTTAATGAGTGGATTTATCCAGATTTAATCAATAAACCAGATCGATTGGCTGCAGTGAAAAAAATGGTAGACCAAAATATCTTAACTGGTGTAAAGGGAGGAGAAAACAAGGTTGTACAGCCTATATCAAATATTGAAGAACTTTCTAAAGTCGATCAGGTTTTTGCAAACTACAGCGAAGATTTCATCAAACGTTCGGTAAAAGAAAATAAGCCTTTCTATTTAATTCATTCTTTTTCTAAAGTGCATAATGACAACTATGTATCTGAAGGTTATAAAGGAAAAAGCCCTGCAGCAATTCCGTATAAAGATGCTATTGTTGAAGTAGATGACATTGTGGGCAGACTGATGAAACTTTTGCAGGACTTAAAAATTGACGACAATACATTAGTATTCCTTACTTCTGACAACGGTCCAAATGAAGATGTTTGGCCAGATGGCGGTTATACACCCTTTAGAGGAGGAAAAGGCACAACTTGGGAAGGTGGAGTTAGAGTTCCGGGAATTGCTTACTGGAAAGGCATGATAGCTCCGGGACGTATAAGCGATGGTTTGTTTGATATTTGCGATATGTTTAATACTTCTCTTTCGGCAGCAGGAGTTTTAGATAAAATTCCTTCAAGTAATTATATTGATGGAGTAGATCAGTTATCGTTTTTCTTGTCAGACAAAGGAGTGTCGAATCGAAATGCCGTTTTTATGTATTCAGAAACCAAATTTATGGCTATTCGCTGGCAGGAATACAAAGTACACATGAATGTTTTTAATACTTCGGCGACAAGAAGAAATCTGGACCAATCGACTATTCAAAGTATTGGGATGAGTCCGTGGGTATACAATATTTACGCAGACCCAAAAGAACAATTGAGTCAGGGACACCGTTATTTTGAGTGGGGAATCCCAGGCGTAATGGGACTTATTGCAGCTCACTTAGCTACTTATCAAAAATATCCAATGAAAGATATTGGTTTGAAAAAACCGGGTGCTGAGTAATGATTTATAAAATTATTTAGTAAGTATGAAAACAGAAAACTCCTTTTTATACAGGGCAGTTTTCTGTTTTTATTTTGAATGGCTATCTCTTTTAGTTATATATGTTGCAAATTATAACTTGCAAAAAGTTTGATAAGGTGTATTTTTTTCAATTCCGTTTATCGATAATTTAGTAAAAAGTGGATTAACCAATAATCGTTTTTAATACTACAGCACCTCCATATTAACGATAAACAAAAAAAATCTGCAGCAAGTGCAGATTTTTTTTATTTAATACTACAGCTGTTATTCTGCAGCTACAATATTTACGGTATTTAATGCGACATCATTTAGTAAACAGTCTGCTTCTTTTTCTTCAGCAAGTGTCTGAGTCAGCAATTTTGCAGCATCGTTTTCTCCCAGCGTTTTTGCAAATGCTACAAGTGTTCCATAAGTTGCAATTTCATAATGCTCGATTTTTTGTGAAGCCGCAATAATTCCTGCATCACGAACTGCTCCTGGCTGGGTTTCTTCCAGAATACTGTCACCTTCTTTAAGTAATCCTGCCATTGCTTCGCATTTTTTTCCTTCTGCTTTTTCACCAAGCAGTTCAAAAACTTTTTCAAGTCTTTTTACCTGATTTTGTGTTACGGCATGATGTTCTTTTATAGCAGAAGCAAGAGCTGCATCTGTAGCATTGTTCTGCATTTTTGGTAGCGCGCCAACCAGGGCATTTTCTGCCCAATAGATATCTTTAAGGCTGTCAACAAATAAAGCTTTTAATTCTGTGGCAGCATCGGCTGCAGGCTGTACAATTCCATTTTTGGGAGTTTTGTCTGCAGCTTTTGTATTATTTGGTTTTTCTGAATTTTTCATAGTTCTCTTATTTAGTTTTAATTGTACAGATTTGGTTCGCGTTCCCAAAATCTATGTTTTCCCATTGCTTGTATAAAATCTTTTGCAAATTTTTCACTTGCAGCTTCTTTAGTAACAATAAGCCCCTCATCATCATTTGTGATTTTAGAAGCAAAATTTGCGGCACTTAGTATAGAAACAGCTCTTCCATCGGCTCCAATTACTTTGCAGTGTTTGTAAGCATCACTTAAAAATTCATTTACTTCATCGCTTTCTGCCAAAACAGTCAAGCCAACTCCATCTGGTATATAAACAGCATCAAACAATACAGATGATGCAGTAAGAAAGCTGAAATCTGCATGGATTTCCCCATCAGTATCCGAAATTACAGCTCCTAGATGCGGTGCCACAATACAGCCTTTTGCATCTTCCTGAAGCAATGCTTTTTTCATGTTAGATACTGCGGCTTCAGAAACTCCGTCGGCACAAATAATAGCGACTTTTCTTGATGCAATCGTTGGCGAATTAACTGGGTTTTTCAGCATGCTTAATGCATCAGATGATTTTACAGACTGCTCCACTGTGGTTGATTCCTGTTTTCCGTTTTCATTTTCAGGAGATACACCATGATTCAGCGGTTTTTCTAAAACAGGAGGAACCGTTGCCCCAAGTCCAATGGCTACTTTTTCGGCCAGTTCTTGGTCCACTTGTGATAAAAGTCCAAGCATTCTTATTCTTATGGCTGTGGTTTCGACTTTTCCGAGTTCGAAACGAAGTGCTTTAACAATATGGCTTTTTTCTGCAGGGGTCTGACTGTTGAAGAATAATTTTGCCTGTCCGAAGTGATCATTAAAACTTTCACTTCTTTCTCTTATTTTATGCGCATCGATGCGTTCATTAAAACTGGCAAATCCTCCTTCTGCAATTTTTGCCTGATACGGACAGCCGCCTCCAAGAGAATTAGGATGATAACTGACACGTCCGGTATTAATTTCCTGACGCATATGTCCGTCACGCTGATTATTATGTACAGGCGCTACGCTGCGGTTAATAGGGATTTCATGAAAATTAGGACTTCCTAATCTTGAAAGCTGTGTATCTGTATACGAAAACAGACGTCCTTGTAATAAAGGATCATTTGTAAAATCGATTCCAGGCACTACATGTCCGGGGTGAAAAGCAATTTGTTCTGTTTCTGCAAAAAAGTTATCGGGGTTTTTGTTCAAAACCATTCTTCCAATAATAGTTACAGGCACAAGTTCTTCCGGCACCAGTTTGGTAGGATCCAGCAGATCAAATTCATATTTATTTTCATCTTCTGATGGAATGATCTGAACACCTAAGTCCCATTCCGGAAAGTTTCCTGCTTCGATTGCTTCCCAAAGATCCTGTCTGTGAAAGTCGGGATTTTTTCCTGAAATTTTCTGTGCTTCATCCCAGGCCACTGCGTGAGTTCCTAATTTAGGTTTCCAGTGAAATTTTACAAACACAGATTCGCCGGCTTCATTGATTAATCTAAAAGTATGCACTCCAAAACCTTCCATCATACGATAGCTTCTCGGAATAGCACGGTCAGACATCGCCCACATTATCATGTGCATGGATTCTGGCATTAGTGATATAAAATCCCAGAAAGTATCATGTGCAGAAGCAGCCTGCGGAATTTCGTTGTGTGGTTCTGGTTTTACCGCATGAATAAGGTCTGGAAATTTTGATGCATCCTGAATAAAGAATACAGGCACATTATTTCCAACAAGATCATAGATGCCTTCCTGCGTGTAAAATTTAACCGAAAATCCACGCACATCACGTGCCAGATCTGTAGAACCACGGGATCCTGCAACTGTAGAGAATCTTGTAAAAACAGGCGTTTTAAGTCCTTTTTCCTGAAGAAAACCTGCTTTGGTCAGTTCCGGTATTGGATTAGTGACTTCAAAGAAGCCATGTGCACCAGATCCCCTCGCGTGTACGATTCTTTCAGGAATTCTTTCGTGGTCAAAATGTGTGATTTTTTCTCTAAGAATAAAATCTTCCAGTAGGGAAGGACCTCTTTCTCCTGCTTTAAGAGAATTATTGTCGTCGTTAATCTTGACACCCTGATCGGTGGTCAGAAATTTATTCGTGCCGTCTGATTTGTTGATCAGCAGATCTCGCTGCTTTTCATCCTGAAAATTTTTCATATGAGGTAATGTTATTAGTTAAAAATAGAACCTGAAAAGAAGTATAGAAATGCAGCCTCAATAAACTGTAAATCATTTTCAGGCAATCAAATTTACCTCTACTATAATTGATTCAGTTATAGAATTACAATCTCATTTTACAGAATTAACGATTTTAAGTTGTTGATATACAATTGTTTGTTTTTTTTTTGGAAAGTGTAATAATATAATAAAGCAGCACAATGATATAAAGTATTTCAATAAAGCTTGTATACCTTTAATTTCGAATTGGATATAAATAATACTATTTTTAAAATTAAATACTATGTTTAAAAAAGGCGAGAAAGTGCAGCAGGAATTTGGCGCACAGGTAATGAAAGTTATTGGTTTTGAACCGGACTTGATAGAGAATGTTGTCACAGAATGGGAGGATGAAGAAGGGACAATTGTAAAAGGAAAATTTATGGAATCTCAGTTGCAGCCTGCGGAAGATGAAAATCAGTAGTATGCAATTTTTTACACCTAAAATCATGAAAAAATTTTTACGCAATAATGGGCTTTCAATTTGTTTTTTGTTATTGTTTGCCGGCTCTTTTGCCGGACAGATTTTATTTGGATTTGCAGAACACAATAAAGATCTTTTAGAAGACGGTGCGCCGCAAATTACTCTATTTTCGTATTTCTCTACAGGACATTTTATAGAATCTACATTTGAAAATTGGGAAAGTGAATTTTTGCAGATGGCTTTGTTAGTGGTACTGACCATTTTTTTGCAGCAGAAAGGTTCTTCAGAATCTAAAGATTTAGATAAAGAAGAAGAAGTAGACAGAGAACCATCTGCTAAAAGAAAAAATGTTCCATGGCCAGTTACAAAAGGAGGGTGGATATTAGCAGTTTATAAGCATTCTCTAAGTATTGCCTTGTTTTTATTGTTTTTTATTTCAATGGCCGCACATTTTTACGGCAGTTTAAAAGATGAAAATGAGCAGCTCGCATTAAAAGGTCTGCCTCTTGAAACTGCATCGGCATATATAGGAGATTCGCGGTTTTGGTTTGAGTCATTCCAGAACTGGCAGAGCGAATTTTTGTCGGTTTTTGCTATAGTCATTTTTTCCATTTATCTGAGACAGATCGGTTCTTCACAGTCTAAACCTGTAGATGCTCCCCATATACAGACAGGAGAATAATTTTACAAAAAAAATCCGATTATTGATTAAAGAATAAAGTGATGTTTTTTTTACAAGTTTTTTCTGAATTTAAAGAGTTTTGCTAATATTAATTGTCTACATTTACATGAATATCCAAATATCACAACAAATGCAGAACAATCTCCTGGGAAGCTTGAAAGAGCACCAAAACAAATTATTGACCACATGGTCTCAGCTTTTACAAGCAAACGGATCTACTGATGGAGCAACAGAAGAAGAAGAATCAAAGGAGTTCGCCGCTCTTTTTCTAGATGCTTTACAGCATTCAAACGGAAATACTGAATCACACGAATTCGAAAAAGTTCATGACCTGTTAATCGGAATTTCAAGTTCGAGAGGCAGACGTGGTTTTTCTCCCCGCGAAAATGCACAATATCTGATTGCTTTTAAAGAAGCAGCTTCTAAAATTCTTTCAGAAACAGCATCTGATTCTACAGAATTATACAACGCTAATTTGCAATTATCTACGCTGCTGGATAACATGACAATCTTAACTTTTGAATCGTACATGAAAGGACGTGAAGATGTCATTTCAAGACAGATTGACGAGATTAGTGAAATTTCGACACCGGTTATCCGTGTTTGGGATGGTGTTGTGGCACTTCCTATTATAGGAACCCTTGACAGTTCCAGAACACAGGTGGTAATGGAAAATCTTTTGCAGCAAATTGTAGATACAGGCAGTTCTATTGCCATACTTGACATTTCAGGTGTGCCGGCGGTAGATTCACTGGTAGCACAGCATCTTATAAAAACGGTGAGTGCAACGAGATTAATGGGAGCAGAGTGCATAATCAGCGGTATTCGCCCTGAAATTGCACAGACTGTGGTGCATTTAGGAATAGATCTTACTGGAATTATTACAAAAGCTTCGCTTGCAAGCGCTCTTCAAACAGCCTTTGAAATGTTACAGCTTACGGTTGTGAAAAGAAAATAACGAATTAAGATTACTGACATGGAAAGAATTCCAATACTCAAGATGGGAGATTTTCTGCTGGTTACCATACAGGTTGATTTGTATGACCAATTGGCTGAAAATCTTGAATCTGATTTAATAAATACTATAAACAAGAACAATTCAAAGGGCGTTTTGATTGATATATCAGCAGTTTCCATTATCGATTCCTTTATGGGAAGGATTTTGGGAAATATCGCCGTTATGTCAAAAATTATGGATGCACAGACAGTAGTGGTGGGCATGCAGCCTGCGGTTGCTATTACACTGGTTGAACTTGGATTATCTTTAAACGGTGTTATTAGTGCTTTAAATGTTGAGAAAGGCATGGATTTGCTTCGCGCGAAAATGTACAATGGCGATAACGAGGAGCAGACGTATGACGACAGCAACGAATAAAGAAGAACTGCTTATTGTAAAAGAGCAGGATGTAGTTCCATTACGCAACCGCGTAAAGGAGTATGGCGTAAAAATTGGAATGAGTATTTTAAACCAGACCAAATTGATTACTGCTACAAGCGAACTTGTCCGTAATCTTCTGAAATACGGCGGAGGAGGAAAGGTTATTATAGAATCTGTAAGCAACGGCCGTGATCTTGGAGTACGCGTAACTTTTATTGATAAAGGACCGGGCATAAAAGATATTTCTCTGGCCATGCAGGATGGTTACAGCACCGGAAAAAGTTTAGGCCTTGGCCTGCCGGGCACAAAAAGGCTGGTGAATGAATTTGATATACAAACAGAATTAGGAAATGGTACAACCGTTACTATAATAAAATGGAAAAATGGATAATACTTTTTCCGTTTACAAAATTGATGATCGTAGTCTTGTCGCGTTCATCAAAAGAGAAATACATAATTTAGCACTTCAGTTAGGTTTTAAACCGCATAGAGCTGCTGAAACCGATATTATAATTGCCGAACTTACTTCTAATCTTATTAAATATGCAGGAGGCGGTGACTTGTTGTATCGGTCACATCATAATGGAAGCTGTAATGAGATAGAAATATATTGTCTTGATAAAGGAACTGGTATTGAAAATATTGCCAAGATAATGAAAGACGGTTATTCTACCTCGAGCACATTGGGACAGGGAATTGGTGCAATTAAAAGATTAAGCAATGATTTTCAGATTTATTCCATGCGCGGATGGGGAACTGTTCAATATATTAAAATTTGTGATAAAACTGATCTTTGCATTCCAAATTCCAATACAGGGTTGGATATCTCGGCATTAAGCGTAAACTATCCCGGTGAGCGCGTGTGCGGAGATGGATATCATATTAAATATACCAGAAAAGGTTTCCAAATTTTTGTTGGAGACGGATTAGGCCACGGGGCAAATGCTCACGAAGCAGTAGAACAGGCAGTCAGGGCTTTTAAGCAATGCGCTGAAAATGATCCTGTAGCAGTGCTTCGTTATGTTCATGAACATGTTAAAAAAAGCAGAGGACTTGTCGCTACTATTGCAGCTGTCGATTTTGAAGCAGAGACCTGGAATATCTGCGGGATAGGTAATATCAATACACGTATCTACAACGGACTTGATAACAAAACCTATACCCCGTATAATGGTATTATAGGTCACAATATTCCCCGCACGATCAATAGCACAGTTGTTCCCTATCAAAAACATCAGATTATTATCATGCACAGCGATGGGCTTCGAACAAGATGGAATTTAAGCGAACTTAATTCTATAATTAAACAGAGTCCGGCCATTATTGCCTCTGCCTTGTATATAGACAATGTGAGAGGAACTGATGATGCTACGGTTCTGGTTGGAAAAATTATTTAAGCTTTATGAAGGAAATTGTAAAAATTAATCTAGACAATGAAATGGACCTCATACTGGCTCATAAACGGTCAATGAAAATTGCTGAAATGTGCGGTATGCCGCTTTCGGCTCAGACCCGTTTTTCTACAGCTGTTTCAGAAGTGGCACGATGCTCCATTGCCAATGGGAAAAATTCTGTGCTGGTTTTGGGAATTAATACCATTAGAGCAAGCCACAAAGAAATAATGGCTGTGCTTACAGATAAAGTCGATCTTAAAAAATGCAATCCTGAAGCCTATAAATATGCTGCCAAAATATCAGGCAATATAGAATATAATTATGCTGACAACAAATCAGTAACAACTTTAAGCCATCAAGTCCCGTCACCCGGGCTTCTTTCAGATGCAAAGATCAATACTCTGGCAGATTATTTCAAATACGAACCGCCAATTTCTGCTTATGATGAAATCAGAAAAAAGAATATTGAGCTTGTAGCACTTTCAGAAAAGCTGGGAGAAAGTGAAAATCGATATAGAAACTTAGTGGATACAATTCCCGTTTTAATCTGCATCGTTAATGACCGAAATATGGTGCTGCTGGCAAATAATGCATTTGAATTTTATCTAAAAGTTCCTTTACTTTCTTTTGATAAAAAAAGCCTGAGCGCATTTATACATCATGACGATGTACAGCTGATTATTGAAGGATGGAGTAATGCAAAAAAAAACAGAGGAGATTTTTCTGCCGATATTCGTATTAAAAAAGAAGACATTTATATTTGGCATAATATTTCTATTATGCCAAATAAAGCCGAAGATGGTTCTGTAGGCAGCTGGCTTATTTATTTTGTAAATAATAATGCCCAAAAAATGATTGTTGAAGCGCTGAAGGATAATTCAGAGCTTAGAAAAATTCAGCTTGAGCTGGAAAGTGCGAACTCAAAACTTCAATTCAAAAACAAGGAACTGGAGCAGTTTGCCTTTATAACAAGTCATGATCTTCAGGAACCGCTGCGAAAAATCATGATTATGATTTCAAGAGCAGCAGAACATTTGACTGAGCAGCAGAAAACGCTTTATTATTTTGATAAAATTACGATGGCAGCCGGCAGATTATCTAATTTGATTTCAGACGTTCTTAATTACTCCCGTGTCAATAATCATGATAAATTTACTGCAGAAGTTGATCTTAATGATATCGTTGCACAGACTTTAGAAGATTTGAGTCTTATTATTGAAGAAAAAAAAGCCGTTGTAAATTTAAGTCCGCTTCCAGCTGTTAATGGAATAGGGACCCAGCTGCGCCAGCTGTTTTATAATTTAATAAATAATGCATTAAAATTTAATACAGCACACCCGGCAGTAAATATATCGTACCGTCTAATTTCAGCCCAAAGCAACACCTCTTTTGATCCTCAGGCTCCGTCAGGGAATTTTCATGTAATTTCAATTGAAGATAATGGAATTGGAATGGACAGCGAATATTCAGGCCGCATTTTTGATATGTTCCAGCGCCTGCACCAAAGAGATCAGTACAGCGGGAATGGTATTGGGCTGGCCTTGTGCAAACGTATTATTGAAAACCATAACGGAACCATTAATTTTACCAGTATACCAGGAAAGGGAACAACTTTTTGGATCTACCTGCCAAAAAATTAAAGCTTGTATTTTATAGTCTTATAGCTGTTTATCAATTTATATAAGAGATTTTAGCCAGCGATTGTATTTTTTCTATCTGCTTTAAATGTCTTATAATATGATTAATGTAAAATTCAAAAGTATCGCCTAGTTTTAGAGTGATTAATCTTGAGATCGATATTTTAATTTTTACTTTGTTCAAACTTACATTTCGCGATTGTTTTAACAAATCAAGCAATTTGAACTGCTGCTTTATAAATTGGTCGATAACTGTTTTGTCAAGTTTTTCATTTAAAGGATTTTTATCCTTAAAAGTTTTCATTTTGTTTAATTTCTCTTTGGGCAGCATGCTTTTTGCAAAATAACTACCTATTAAACCGCTTTTAAATTCAATTTCAGATCTGCTGTCAGTACTTTTGATTTTCTTTTCTATTTCCGGCAGATAAAAATTCCCGTACCTGTTTAAATGTTCGAGGCATTCAAGAATGTTCCAGGAAATCTCATCTTCTTTCCATGTTAATACCTTTAAATCATACGTTTTTAGTTTTTCAGCTTGCTGTATAATCTTTTCTGTCTGCTCTAAAAGAGCCGTAATAAATTTTTCTGACTGCATAAATTTAATTTTTATGTAAAGGTCAAAAAATAGATTTTTATAAATCTTGATTGAAATCAAGACTTTTTCAGGCGTGATAAAGTTTCAGGACTCATTCTTAAATAATTTGCAATGTGCCTGTTTGGAATTTCCTGAAAAAGCTGCGGACTTCGTTTTAAGACTCTTTCATATCTTTCTTTCGGCGAATTTTTCAGAAGGTCAATTTCGCGTTCCAGCTGTTGGACTCCAAGATTTTCTAAAATTGCTATCCATAAAATTTGGTTGTTTTTTAAGGCTAAAAATTCATCAATCTGTTTTTTGGTTATCACTTTTAAAACTGTTTTTTTTATGGCTTGAATGCACAAATTAGAAGGTTGTCCCGTTAGAAAAGAATCAAGTGCAACGATTAAATTTCCTGTATATCCAAATCTAATGTTTTGTTCATCGCTGCCGTCCAAAACAAAAATTCTCATGCTGCCGCTTTCTATATAGTATAAATTGGTATCTATACTGCCATTTACTTTTAGGAATTCATTTCTATTAATGGTTACCTCTTTGTCTGAAAGCGCTATGATTTCTTTCATTTTGTCTTTGTTTGTGGGTTAGGGATCAACTCTGATTACAAAAATCTATAATTAGATTTATATCACATCATAAATTTAGTTTTCTTTCAAACGGAATTTACTGAATTTCAAAATTAATAGTTGCTGATAGTATTAGAAAAAATCGGTAAGGCATAAATAATTCAAACTTAAAATAAATGATATCATGTAATTTATAGATAAGATTCTGTAAGAGGCAGATCTTTATTTGATTTAAATTTATGTCTGGAATGCAAAAATGTGAAAGTATAGGATAAAAAGCTGAATACTGCATTTCATCTTCAGGTTATCAGGTGTCAAACACATCATAAAAAATAGAAATACTGCTGTTAGATATCAGTGGTTTTTACTTGAAGATAATAATCCGAACCTTAAAAATGTAAATTCAATGACCGCCAACAATAAAAAACGTATTGCAATTATAGGAGGAGGTCCAAGCGGACTTTTTGTATATAAAAGATTGGTTGAATCTGGAAAGAATAATTTTGAAGTAGAAATCTTTGAACGTAAAGCACAACTTGGTTCAGGAATGCCATACAGCAGTGAAGGTGCAAACAATGAACATATTACCAATGTTTCCGGTAATGAGGTTCCGGATATTGTAATTCCAATGTCTGAATGGGTTCACATTGCGCCTCCGGAACTTCTTGAAAGATTTAAAATTAATCCGCATAAATTTAACGATTACAAAGTATTTCCCCGATTGTTTTTTGGGGAATATCTTGCTGCACAATTTGAAATGCTGATCGAGGCAGGATCTAAAGCCGGAATCAGTTCAGAAATACATTTTCAAAGTGTAGTAACTGATATTAAGTATGATACAAAAAGCAGTACAGTAGAGATTCAAACCGAAGCAGGGCAGACAAAAGTATTTGATTCAGCTGTTATCTGCACAGGACATAACTGGCCGAGAACTCATGAAGGAAAAATTCCGGGTTATTACGATGCTCCTTATCCTCCGCAAAAACTAGTGCAGAAGTTTAATCATACTGTGGCAGTTAAAGGCTCTTCTTTGACAGCGATAGATGCAGTGAGGACTATTGCAAGAAACAATGGTTCATTTGAATCAGACAAAGACGGGAACTTACTTTTTACTTTATTCCCTGAAAGCAGCGAATTTAAAATTATGATGCACTCGAAAAACGGTATGCTTCCTGCTGTACGATTCCATCTGGAAGATTCGCGTCTTTTCAATGATTCTTTATTAACCACTGATGAAATAGAAGATCACAGAAAAAATAATAATGGTTTTTTGTCGCTGGATTTTGTATTTGAAAAGAATTTTAAAGAGATATTCCGTGACAGGGATTATGATTTTTATGAACGCATCAAAGATTTATCAATTGAAGATTTTGTTGAAGAAATGATGAAACTCCGCGAGCGTTTGGATCCCTTCCTGCTTTTAAGGGCTGAATATGCCGAGGCAGAAAAATCAATTAAGAGACAGGAATCGATTTATTGGAAAGAGATGATTGGTGTGCTTAGTTTCGCCATGAACCATCCTGCAAAATATCTTTCAGCAGAAGACATGCAGCGGCTGCAGAAAGTCCTCATGCCGCTTATTTCAATTGTAATTGCTTTTATTCCGCAGAAATCCTGTGAAGAACTCCTCGCTCTTCATCATGCAGGTGTGCTTGATCTAATTTCTGTAGGTTCTGACAGTACAATAGAACCCCAGCTTAACGGCGGAATAGTATATCACTTCAGTGATGATGATCAGAAAAAGCATTCAGTTTATTATAAAACATTTATTGACTGTGTAGGCCAGCCTCACCTTGAATACAATAATTTTCCTTTTAAATCACTGTTGTCACAAAAAGCCGTAAGTCCTGCACGTTTAAAATTTAAATCGAACCAAGCCGGTCATGCAGCCTTTATACTCAATGAGAATTTAGTAAAAAAAGATGAGGCTGGTGACTATTTTATGAATGTTTCAGGCATAGCCATAAATGACAATTTTCAAGTTATTGATCAGTACGGAGCCTATAATAAAAACCTGTACATTATGGCGGTGCCGTACATAGGCGGACTTAATCCTGATTATTCTGGCTTAGATTTTTGTGAAGCAGCTTCAATGCAGATTATTCAGAATTTTTTGCAGGATTAATTAATTTCTAATCTTTTCTTGATTTAAAAATCAACACTGCAACTGATTTGCTGTAATCAAACAATTAGACATGAAAAACATAAAATCAAAGAAATCACACTAAGGAACTTTTAATAAATTATTGTTTTAAATTAGTAGAACACTGTTCAGACGGACATCATAACTATAATACGAAAAATCATGTACAAACACACTATTATATTCAAAACAGGGCAGTTGCTGCTTCCTGAAAAAACTGATCTTCATTTTGTCACAGATCTGCTGCACGTTGGACAGCTTGAACTTGATTACATAGGGAGCACCGCAGCTGTAAACAATAAAAATGCTGAAGAAGCCACGCTGCTGGTATTCCATTTTAATACTGATCAACAGCTGGATTACAGTATGCAGGAATCAGAAATTAACCATCTGCTGGCAGAGCTGCTTAAAAATGGGAATCCTAAAATCAGCACAAGCGGCAATGACATAAAGGTTGATCTTTAATATGATATTTAGAAACTTTTGTTGAATATCCGCCTAGCCAGCTTCCTGCGAGTTTCTCACTTGATCAGGTTGAAAATGCCGTAAATAAAAAGATAGAAGAAGGCATGATAAAAAATAAAAAATAGATTACTGAAAAAATCCAAACAATACAGACTCCAGAAATAATTTCATTTTTGGAGTTTTTTTATATATAAATGTTTCTTTAACATCTTTTTTTTGTTTTAAAGATTTAGTAAATATCTTTCCAATTTCAATTTTTGCAGTATCTCAAATTGCACACGAATTAATTTCATCCTCTTCATTTTTAATTCATGTCTCAATAATTTTATTGTGACCAGTCAACTGTTGTTTTTCCTGAGCATTTGCAGTAAAAATAGAGTAAAGAAATACCTGCTGAAAGGAGAAATAAAGATTTCATATAGTTTAGAACCAAAAAAATGATCCTCGCTAAAAGGTTCTATTTCATTTTTGCTTTGTATTATCAAAAGAAACTGTATAAAATGTCTATGCTTTTGATTGATAAATCCATCTTATAGAATCACATTATATATACATTTATTTTTCAGTTCAAATCCTATTATTCCATACTGAATTTTATTGAACAAGATTATTAATTATTGGTAATAGATTTTTGTTTTTATTGGGAGATTACCTGTTTAATCTCCCTTTGTTTTATGGTAAGATGATTTGAGATAATAATGATATTCAATTTATATGAAAAGAGAGAATTTTAAAATTAAAAAGAGCAATTCCTTAAAATTGCCCGTAATGTTTTTTTTGCTGTTATTTTTTTATGGCAGTAAAGTGTACTCCCAGAATAATGAAAAAACAAAAAGTGCTGCAGCAGTTATAGAAAGACTTGTCGGCCGTCGTGTCAATGAATTTGAACTGCATATTGTTGAAAACAACAATGAAAACAAAGATTGGTTTGAAATTGAAACAACAGATAATCTTGTAAAAATTAAAGCTTCAAATAATACAACAATCTGCTATGCCGCATACAACTTTCTGCGAGATATTGGAGCTGTTTTAGTGAGCTGGGAAGGAAACAGAATCAATCTTCCAAAGTCATGGCCTAAATATTCTAAAAAAGGAGACACTCCGTTTCCGTATAGAGAATATCTAAATGCCTGTACTTTTGGATATACCACGCCTTGGTGGGATTGGAAACGCTGGGAGCAAGAGATCGATTGGATGGCTTTGCATGGAATTAATCTACCAACCGCAATGGAAGGACAGGAAGCAGTATGGCAGGAATTATGGAAAGAATACGGATTAACCAGCACGCAGTTAGAAGCGCATTTTGCAGGACCGGCATTTTTGCCATGGCAGCGCATGGGGAATATAAACAGTCTCGAAGGACCATTGCCGCAAGAATGGTTCAGTAAAAAAGAAGAACTGCAAAAAAAGATATTAGAAAGAATGCGCACTTTAGACATGCATCCTGTTGTGCCGGCTTTTAGCGGTTATGTTCCAAAGGCTTTCGCCGAAAAACATCCCGAAGCCAAAATAACCGAACTCAATTCTTGGTCTGGCGGCGGTTTCGAAAGTACTTTTCTACTTGATTCAAAAGATCCTTTGTTTAAAAAAATTGGAAAACGTTTTATAGAAATCTATACCAAAATGTATGGAAAGTCTAATTTTTATTTAGCCGATTCTTTTAACGAAATTGAACCGCCGGTTACTGAACATAATAAATATGAAGAACTTGCCAATTACGGGAGTGCCATTTATGAAACTATTGAAGAAGCTGCTCCGGGAGCAGTTTGGGTGATGCAGGGATGGCTTTTTGGAGATAACAAAAATTTCTGGACAAAAGAAGCTACAAGCGCATTTTTAAGCAAAGTTCCTAATGACCGATTAATGGTTCAGGATTATGCCAATGATAGATATAAGGTATGGGAAAATCAGGAAGCATTTTACGGCAAACAATGGACTTACGGATATGTACATAATTATGGAGGATCGAATCCGGTATATGGAGATTTAAATTTCTACAAAAATGAATTGGTAAGTCTGCTCAAAAATCCGCATAGAGGAAATGTCGTTGGCTACGGCGCGATGCCGGAAGGATTAAACAACAATGCTATTGTTTATGAATTTATTTATGATCTTCCGTGGAGTAAGGGAGAGCAGTCTGTTAAAGACTGGCTTACAAATTATTTAAACGCAAGGTATGAACAAAAGACATCTGATTCTGTTTTTAAGGCTTGGGAATTATTATTAGAATCAGTTTACAGTACAAAATACTGGGAAACCAGATGGTGGAATGACAGGGCTGGAGCTTATTTACTGTTTAAAAGACCAACGGCGACAATTACAGAATTTAAAGGAAACCCAGGCGATAAGGATAAATTAAAAGAAGCGTTGGATATTTTAAAAGCAGAAGCTAAAAAATACGATAAAAAGAACTTTATACAATATGATTTAATTGATGCTTCAAGGCATTATTATTCACTCTCTATAGATGAAGACTTAGTCGAATGTGTAAAAGCCTATCAGCAAAAAGACATTACAAAAGGCGATCAGTTATTTAAAAAGATAGAAAAACAAGTTTTAGAAATAGATAAATCAATGTCTGGACAGCCGCTAAACAGCTTGAATTATTGGGTTAAGTCGGCATCAGAATATGGAAGTACGCCTGAAGTTTCTAAATTATATGTAAAAAATGCTAAAACATTAATTACACTTTGGGGCGGAGAAGGTCATTTGAATGATTATGCTTCAAGATCATGGCAGGGAATGTACAAAGGCTTTTACTGGCCAAGATGGAAAATGTTTTTGACAGCTTTCAAAAAGACTGCAGTCAATAATACACCATTTGATGAAACAAAAGAAAGAGAAGAAATTAAAAATTGGGAAATAAAATGGACAAAAAACAATTAAATGAAATCTCTCAATTGTAAATAATACGTAAATAAGCAGAAATAACAATCAACTGAAAACTAGAATGAAAAAACAACAAACCATAATCTTAAAATATATGAAATGAAATTTTACGAAATCGATTAATTAGTAAGTTTTTAATTATAGAAATTTATAAAAATAACTTAGCGAACCCTTATTATCATTGACTTTATTGAAATTATCCATGTTTATGAATAACTTGTCCATTTGTTAACATTTCTTTACCATTAATTTCGTCAATACTATTTAACCAATTAACCAAACATTAAAATGGAAAAACTTAAACTTTTATTATTAGCCTTATTCTTTGGCTTCTCCATTAATACCTGGGCACAAAAAACAGATGTGACTGGTGTAGTTTTAGATGACAAAGGAATTCCACTTCCAGCCGCTAACGTACTAGAAAAAGGTACGAGTAATACTGTAACGACAGATTTTGATGGGAAATTTAGAATTTCGGTTTCAAACAAAAATGCAACTCTGGTATTTTCTTTTATAGGATTTGAAGATCAGCCAGTAAAATTAGACGGAACAAAAACAAATCTTTCCATAAAGTTACAATCGGGTACTACTAACCTGGAGCAAGTTGTAGTAGTAGGTTATGGTAAAGGTTCTCGTAAAAACTTAACTACAGCTGTAACTTCTATAAAAGCAGATGAATTAAACCGAGGTGCTATCAGCGATGTTGGACAGCTTTTACAAGGTAAAGTTTCTGGTTTAAATATTTCATCCAGCGGCGACCCTACAAAAACTGCTTCGGTAGTTTTACGTGGTGCATCTACATTAAATAGTTCGCAAGGTCCTTTTTATGTAATTGATGGAGTTCCCGGAGTAGATATTTCAATTATTTCTCCAGATGACATTGCTACGATCGATGTTTTAAAAGATGCCGCTGCAACAGCTATTTATGGTAACCGTGCAGCAAATGGTGTAATCATGGTAACTACTAAAAGAGGAAGTAAAGACAGAACACAGATTGCTTATAATGGATATTATGGTTTTGAAGAAGTTTCGAACGAACTGAATATGATGAATGCAGATCAGCTTAGAGCTTTTACAACTAAAAACAATCTGAACTTTACACCGGAAAATGATAAAGGAGCTAATACAGACTGGCAGAAAGAAATTTTAAGATCAAGACGTGCCGTATCCAGCAGTCATAATATTTCGATGAGCGGTGGCGGCGAGCACGGAAATTATACGGCAAGTATTACTTCGATCCAAAAAGAAGGAGTATTGTTAAAAAGTGATTTCTCTCGTGTTATTGCCCGTTTATCTGTAGATCAATATGCTTTTGATGATAAACTTAAAATAGGTCTTAATGTTACCAATTCGACAAGTAATTATACCAATGTTCCACAACGTAATACGGTACTTTTACAAGCGGTAAGCCACCTTCCGGTTTCACCGGTAAGAAATCCTGATGGAAGCTTTTTCGAAAACTTTGTAAGCACAGGATATTTTAACCCAGTTGCTTTAATTGAGCACGGAACAGATGAAACAAAAACAAATAATCTTGTTGGAAACATTACTGCAGAATTAAAACTGCCTTGGGGTTTTACGTATAACTTAAATGTGGCACACCAAAGATTATCTACATCTCATGGAGAGTTCTATGATAGTTATTATTCAAGATACAATAGTGCGAATTTTTACAACAATCCAGATCCGCCTCAAACAAAAACGTTGATTAATTTTGGTGTAAATGGTTCTGCATTAAGAAATTCGTATGATAATACAAACAACATTGTTGAGAGTTTCCTAAACTGGGATAAAACTTTAGGCGGCCATAAAATAAAAGCTGTTTTAGGATATTCATGGCAGGAAAACACTTATGGTGACGGATTCCAAGCAACAGCAACTAATTTTCCTGTAGATAATGTTGGGTACAATAACCTTGCTTTGAGCAACTATACTTCTGTAAACGGTTATGTTGTAAATTTTGGAGACAGTAAAGCATATCAAAAAACACGTTTAATTGGAGAATTCGTTCGTTTGAACTATGGTTACAAAGACAAATACCTTTTACAGGGAACATTAAGAAGAGACGGAGGTTCTATGTTTGGAGCTAATAACCGCTGGGGATTTTTCCCTTCTGTGGGTGGAGCCTGGAGAGTTGACAAAGAAAACTTCATGAAAAATCAAAACTTCTTTACTGACTTAAAATTCAGAGGAAGTTATGGTGTAACAGGGAACTCATCAGGGTTTAATGCTTATACTGCACAGTTTATCTCAGGAAGTGTTGGAACTTTTTATTACAACGGACAGCAGATTGGAGCTTACGGACCAAATCAGGCAGCAAATCCAGATTTGAAATGGGAAAAAACAGCAACAGCAAACGTTGGGGTTGACTTTTCTATCTTAAAAGGAAAAATTACTGGTTCTGTTGATGTTTACGACAAGAAAACAACTGATATGATTTTTAACTATGCTGTAAATCCAGTACTTGTGCCAGTAGGAACAATTGTAGCAAACGGAGGAACAATGTCTAATAAAGGTATTGAGGTTAGTTTAGGGGCAACACCTGTAAAAACGGCAAATTTCAGCTGGTCTACCAATTTGAACCTGGCAAGCAACAAAAACAGAATCGTGAAATTGACAAATCCGTTGTTTATTGGTGGAGACTCTATTAGAAGAGTACAGCCTGATGGAGGCGGACAAACAGGAAGTACTTTACAGATTTTTAAAGAAGGAAAACCTCTTGGACAGTTCTTTACCCTTAAATATGCAGGAAAAGATGCAAACGGAGTTTCACAGTACTACGATAAAAATGGAAATTTAACAACAACACCATTAAACGGAGTAGATTATCATTATGTTGGAGATGCACAGCCAAAACTATTATTAGGATGGGGAAATACGTTTACTTACAAAAAGTTTGATTTAAGTGTGTTCTTCAGAGGAGTATTCGGAAACAAAATTTTCAATGCAACACGTGCCGATTTATTTAGGCCGAGTACCGCAATGACCACAAATATTTTGGTTGACGCTCAGGACGAATCGCCAAATGATTTGAACTCTTATAAATACTCGTCAAGATTTATTGAAGACGGAAGTTATTTAAGATTAGACAACATGACTTTAGGGTACAATTTTGGTAAAGTCGGGAAATTTATACAAAGCGTTCGTGTTTACGAAACGATAAATAACCTTTTTGTAATTACCAAATATTCAGGAATTGATCCGGAAGTTGAACAAGGAGGAACCGCTCCGGGTGTAGATTCGAACAACTTTTATCCTAAAACCAGAACTTTTATGTTTGGTTTAAACGTAATTTTCTAAAAAGTAAACTGAAATTATCATGAAAAATATATTAAAATATTTAGGACTCCCAGTACTTGCAGCTGGTTTGTTATGGTCGTGCGAAGATCTTGATGTGCCTATTACAACGCAGTTGACACCAGAAGTTTTTCCTCAAAATTCAACACAATATATTCAGACAACCGGACCGGTTTATGCCGCATTTAGAGGTGAGTTTTCATTTGCCTGGTGGTGGTCGCAGTCTCTGTCTACAGACGAAGCGATACTTCCGGCAAGAGGAGGAAACTGGTTTGATAACCGAAATTATATTGCGATGCATTTTCACGACTGGAATGCAGATAACGGAATCGTCGGAAGCCTTTGGGACTGGACTTCAAAAGTTATTGGGTTAAGCAATCAATCCATATCAATTTTGAACCAGTCAATGCCGGAAGGATCAGATAAAGCAACTCTAATTTCTGAATTAAAAACTATGCGTGCCATTTCGTATTTTATGATGATGGACAGTTATGGAGATGTACCGTTAGACACTGTTTACGGAGATTTTACAGCTCATGCTAAAACACCTAGAAAAGAGGTTTTTAATTTTATTGAAAAAGAATTAAAGAAAGCAATTCCGAATTTGAACGCCGCATCTGGAGTTACGACTTACGGAAGACCAAATAAACAAACTGCCAATGCAATGCTTGCAAAATTATATTTGAATGCAGCAGTATATACAGGAACAGAACGTAACAACGATTGTATTGCAGCCTGTGACCAGGTAATTAATTCAGGATTATATTCAATTGAGCCAAGAGCGACTTACCTTCAGATGTTTTACCCTAACAACGGACCACATATGAAAGAGTTCATTTTTGCGATTCCTTACGATCCTGCAGCCGTTACAGTAGGTTTCAACGGACAAATGTATCATGCACGTTATGATGTGCCTCGTTCTGAAAGAGCAAAATTTGGTCTGCCTTTTACGCCTAGTGCACCTAGAAGCACCCTGCCAGAATTTTATGCTTATTTTAATGATGCGAATGACATTCGTAATAAACAATGGCTTACAGGTTTACAATACATGAATGATGGTGTAACGCCAGTAATGGTTACAACAACTAAAAAAGGATACGATCAGTTTTACACAGGATCAGACGGAAGCGCAGCTTATACGTATCAGGTTAATTTGACGCCAAATATTATACCGCGCCAGAGTGCTACGCTGTTTGATTTAGGAAATGACGAAATTGCCTGGAATATGGGATATAGAAATATAAAATTCTATCCGGACAATACATCAACAAGCCGTAATCAAAATAATGATGTACCGTTTTTACGTTATTCAGATATACTTTTAATGAAAGCAGAAGCCATCTTACGCGGCGGAGCAGTAACTCTGGGACAAAGTTCAGATGCGCTGGTAAATATGGTTCGTTCTAACAGAACTACATCTGCAGCGTTGAGCGGTGTAACTTTAGAACAGCTTTATCAGGAAAGAAGCCGAGAATTTGCTCAGGAAGCTTGGCATAGAAATGATATGATCCGTTTTGGAAAATATGAAGGAGCATGGGGATACAAAACAAATACAGATGTTTACCGTCGTGTTTTCCCAATTCCAACAAATGCAATGGTTTTAAATCCGGCTCTAACTCAGAACGACGGATATTAAGATAACAATTTAGTTTAGTACGCGCCTTGTCAGCATTTTAATTTTAAAAGGAGAGGAGAGCAAAACTCTTCTCCTTTTTTACTAAGGTAAACTGATTTCGTAGTTGCTCATGAAAATCAGTTCAGTTTTTGTTTGTTTGAATGAACACAAAGCTTAGTTGAATGTCGTTTCGGAAAAATCATTGAAAGATTAAGCTTTGTAACATTCTTTAAGGTACTGTTTTGAGAATTTATTGTAATTCTCACAGGAAATCCTTTGCCTTAGATTTTCGATTTAAAAAAAATCAAAACAAACAATCCTGCTCAAAATCACTATTGCCCCATCAATACAAGAATTAAATGGAATTAAAAAAAATCTATAAAATAGGACATATTGCAATAAGTCTAACACTTATTTTTTTAGTGTCATGCAGCGCCCAGAAAAAACTTTCTCTGCAAAAGAAACAAATTTCAGATATGGTTTATCCGCTGCTGGACACCGAAAATTCAAGATGGTTTTACTTTTCATCAGCAAGCCGTCCTTTTGGTATGGTAAATTTAAATCCCGATACAGAAATTAAAGGAGATTGGGGAGGCGGTTATAAATATACGACAGATACTGTCAAAGGTTTCAGCCACGTACACGAATGGCAGATGTCGGGTGTATCAGTAATGCCCGTAACAATTTCGAAAGAAAATAAAGCGGCAATTTTTAAAGATTTTTATTCGAAATTCAGTCATAAAGCTGAAGTAATAACTCCAGGATATCATTCACTAAAACTAGATCGATATCAGATTACAGCAGAATTAACGAGTACCAAAAGAGTTGGTTTTCATAAATATACATTTCCAGTTAAAGGACAAAAAGCCGTTCTCTTTAATCTGAATACCATTTTAGGGCCTTGCGAAAACACCAACGGTAAATTAGAAAAAAACAACGATTATGAACTTTCAGGATCTTTAGTTTTAAGTACTAATTTCAGACGTCCAAAACCATTAACCGTATTTTTTAAAGTTAAAACAAGTGAGCCGATTTCTTCTGTTGAAAGAGACGATGCTACAGGAAATTATTTGATTCATTTTGATAAAACCAAAGAACAAGTATTAATGAAAGTCGGTATTTCTTATACCTCAATTGAGAATGCCAATAACAATATTGAAACAGAATTACCGTATTGGGACTTCAATAAAACAACTGCCGATTCTCAAAAAGAATGGAGCAATTTGTTAGGAAGAATAAAAATAGAAGGCGGAACAGAAACTGACCAAAGAAGATTTTACACTGATTTATGGCATGCTCTGCAGGGAAGAAAAATGATTAGTGATGCAAATGGAGCCTATCCTGATAATACAGGGGACATATTCAGGATAGGACATTTGCCTTTAAAAGCAGACGGAAAACCAAAATTCAACCACTATAATTCAGATGCTTTTTGGGGAGCACAATGGACCATCAATAACCTTTGGGGATTGGTATATCCTGAAATTATGGAAGAATTTGTGTATTCGCTGATGCAGTATTACAAAGACGGAGGAATAATCCCGCGCGGTCCTTCTGGAGGAAATGATACGTATGTAATGACAGGAGCTTCGACAACCCCCTTTATTGTCAGCGCGATTCAAAAAGGAATTGTAAAAGAAAATCTGGAAAAAATTTACATCGCACTTAAAAAAAATCATATGCCCGGCGGTATTATGGAAAAAGCCGGATATGAACACAATACCAATATTGGCGGAGGCTTAAAGTATTATTTAGAAAAAGGATATGTGCCGTATCCGCTTCCAGACGGCAATTTCGGAAGCCACGAAGACGGTGCAAGCCAGACTTTGGAATATGCGTATCAGGATTGGACTTTGGCACAGCTCGCTAAAAAACTCAATCATGAAGAAGATTATCTATATTTCATGAAAAGAGCCAAAAACTATAAAAATGTTTTTGATGCTGAAATAGGCTGGATGCGTCCGAAAAACGCAGACGGGAAATGGCGTGAAAATTACGATCCGTATCAATACGAAAACGGATTTATAGAATCAAACGGTGCGCAGTCAACGTGGTTTGTACCGCATGATATTTTAGGTCTGGCTGATTTAATGGGAGGAAAAGAAAAAGCAGCGGCAAAATTAAATGCGCAATTTGAAACCGCTAAAAAACAAAATTATACTTCTGGCACATCGCACGATGCAGAATTGCACCCGGAGTTTAGCAGAATTCCTGTAAATTTCGGAAATCAGCCGTCTATGCAGACTTCTAATATCTTCACCATTTTAGGAAGACCAGATTTAACACAGTATTGGACAAGAAATGTGGTAAAAGAAACCTTCAGCGGTTTATCGCCAGCAACAGGTTATAACGGAGATGAAGATCAGGGATTAATGGGAAGCCTGAATGTCTTGTTGAAATTAGGTTTGTTTCAAATGAACGGAGGAACAGACCAAGACGCTGTTTATCAAATAGGAAGTCCGATATTTAATAAGATTACGATAACATTAAATCCAAAATATTATTCAGGAAAAACATTTGTAATTAATGCTCAGAAAAATAGTCCTGAAAATGTGTATATCAAAGACATAAAATACAACAACAAACACGTAAAAGATTTTACACTAACCCATAAAGAGATTACAAACGGAGGAGAACTGATCCTGCAGATGTCAGCAAGAAAGTAAAATAAAGAAGCAATGAAAATATACAGTAAAAATATACTTTTAGGAATATCACTTTTGTTTGCGATAACTTCTTATGCCCAAAAAACAGTTTACCAATATGTAGATCCCATGATTGGATCTGAAGGAGTCGGCAGGGTTTTTATCGGGCCTTCTTGTCCGTACGGAATGGTAAAGCCAAGTCCTGATTGTACAGTAAGTCCAAACAGCGGATGGCTTCCAATGCCTAAAGAAGTTACAGGATTCAGTCAGGTGCATGTGAGCGGAACAGGCGGCGGTCCAAAATACGGGAACATCTCAATTATGCCATTTTCCGGAGCTTTAGACAAAATGGATCAGACTTCTTTCAGAGCAGAAGAAAATGTAAAATTGGGTTATTATGAAACGGTTTTCAAAGAAAACAATATTAAAACCGAAATAACGACTGGAGAAAAAGTTTCATTTTACAGAATAACCTATCCAAAAGATAAATCAAAAGAATTAAAAATTGACCCTGGATTTTTCCTTGGAGAAGAAAAGATTCCAGATGCCAGAGAAGCACAGCAGTTTGTAGGTTCTCAGATCGAAATAGTTTCAGATACCGAAGTAAGAGGTTACAGCCGAATCAGGGGAGGATGGAATAACGGACGCGCTTATACCGTTTATTTTTGGGCCGTTTTCGATCAGCCTATTGCTAAATATGTCACTTTTAAAGACGGCATGTTTTACAACAATCAAAAAGCACAGTTTGATTCAGGAAAGAAAACCGGAGCATTGCTTTCTTTTGGAAATTCAGGAAAAGAAGAATTAAATGTCAAAATAGGAATTTCATTTTTGAGTGAATTAAAAGCCAAAAATAATATAGAAATCGAAATCCCGCATTGGAATTTCAATACCGTTTTAGTCGCTTTAGAAAATAAATGGGAAGATTTATTAAGCCGAATCAAATTATCGGATGATACCTCGGTAGAGTACAGAAAAATGTTCTACACAGGTTTGTACCACACGATGATTATGCCGGTTGACAGAACGGGCGAAAACCCATTATGGACCAATGATGAACCGTATTACGATGATTTTTATACCATTTGGGACACCTTTAGAACCTCAAGTCCGTTAATCACTTTAATTGATAGTAAACGAAAAGTAGATATTATCAACGCGATGCTGAATATCTACAAACGCGAAGGCTATATGCCCGAAGGAAGAAGCGGCAATGATAACGGACGAACTCAAGGCGGATCTAACGCTGAGGTTGTAATTGCCGATGCTTTTGTGAAAAATTTAAAAGGAATAGATTACGAACTGGCTTTACAGGCCATGATTAAAGATGCGACAGTGCCTCCCGGAGGAAATGAAGAAAGAGAAGGAAGAGGCGGACTGATAGATTATCTGAAATTAGGTTACGTTCCGTACGGCACAGACCGCGCAGGAAACCGAACAATAGATTATTCATACAACGATTATAACATTGCCACAGTAGCCAAAGGTTTGGGTAAAACAGATTTGTACAATCAATACATCAAACAGGCCGAGAACTGGCAGAATTTATGGCGTGCCGATTATGAAAATAACGGTGCAAAAGGATTTATTATGCCAAAAGACAAAGATGGAAACTGGCTGGATGATGTCGTTTTCGGAGAATCCAAAATCCAAAAACCAACTTTTAAATATACGCCTGTCATTATCGAATCACCTTGGTATGTCTGTCATTGGTGCGTATTTTTCTACGAAGGAACTTCTTGGGAATATTCATTTAGTTTACCGCATGATATTCCGGAATTGGTAAAAAAATCAGGAGGAGAAAAAGCATTCGAAAAACGATTAGATATATTCTTCGATAATAATTTATTTAATGTTGCCAACGAACCTTCATTTCTTACACCTTGTTTGTATCATTGGATTGGAAAACCCTATTTAAGCAGCGATAGAATCAGAACCATTATCAAGGATAATTTCAATACATCGAGAGAAGGTCTTCCCGGAAATGATGATTCTGGAGCGATGTCTTCATGGCTGGCTTTTCATATGATGGGATTATATCCAAATGCGGGACAGCCTTATTATCTAATCAATACGCCTTTAATTAAGGAAGTATTTGTAAAATTAGAGAATGGTAAAAGTTTTAAAATCACCACTAAAAAAATGAGTGATAAAAACAGATATATTAAAACTGCTTTGCTAAACGGAAAACCATACAACAAAGCATGGATTTTACATGACGATATTAATAACGGAGGAGAACTGATTTTAGAAATGGATTCGAAACCTTCAGCTTGGGGAACAACAATTTTACCACCAGCAAAATAAAAATGATGAGTAAGATGAAAAATATATTTTTAGTTATTCTTTTCTGTGCCATTTATCAAACAACAATCGCACAGAATTATGTTCCGACATTGAAAAATAATACCCAGCTGCATTATGTCTGCAAACTGCACGGACAAACCAGAACTTTACAGCTTACGGCCGAAATTTCAAAAAACGCATTGGCTTTTAAACTAGAAACAAGAGGCGTAAATAGTAAAATAGTAATGCTTCCCGAAGCAGTAAAAAGCGGAAATGCTTTGAGTTTTAATCAAGGAGAATATGCACCTGTTTTGAACTTAGAATCAAACGAAACGTTTTTTATGATTTCGCAGTCGGCTTATCAGGATTTAGTCAAAAACAATTCCTTTGTTTACAATAATACAACTTATGTTCTCGATAAAAGTTATGATAAAAATGGAATTTCTATTGATGGAAAAACAATTGATGCATTGCACGTAAAAGCACAAATAGACGAAACCGAAATGTGGATTATCAAAAATCCGGAGTTTCCTTTAATCTGTAAAATCATCAAAAACCCGTTAGGAATTAATCCAACATTAGTAAAAGTAGTAGATTAATAAAATTGGGATTGTTTTTTTAGTGAGTCAAATTGGTTTTAAAGCCACAGATTAAAAGGATTAGAAAGATTTTTAATAAAACTAATTTAATCTGTGTTAATCATTTTAATCTGTGGCAAAAAATAGTATAGTTAGAAAAGAAAAAGACATTTGTTATCTAAGAAATTTCACATTTTTAGTATTAATTGATAATTTCCAAACAATAGATAGAATTCTTAGTAGATTGTTGAAAGTTGTTTTTAAATTTACAGGAATTACACTTAAACTTATAATATTTTAAATTATGAAACTATCTATCGTAACCTCTTTACTTTTTTGCTGTGTTTGTTTTGGACAGAATAATACAGACAACAGTTTGTATATGAAGTCAGACAAAATTACATATCTAACAGATATCGGCTCAGAATCAGGAGATTTATATAAAACAATCGGGCATCACGGTCCGGCAGTTGAAAACGAGTGGATGGCATTGCGAATTTATTTCAGCGATAAAGTAGCAATTGACGTTTATTCTAAAGCCAAACCAGGTTTAGAATTAAGAAAAGCAAATTGGTACCCAACACCGGAACAGCAAAAAGAAGGCTGGGGAGCTGATTATTATAAAGTAGCTTCAACAGTTGGTTTAGGAGGAGTAAAACTTTGGGATGGAGAAAAAGTTGTGCCTTTAAATCCGGTAACCAATCGTTTGGCAAGAGTAGGGAAAACAGATACGACTTCCTGGATGGAAATGATTTCAAGAGGCGTGCCTTACAAAGGAAAAAAAGTAGACATTTTAGTTCGCGTAACAGTATTTTCAGGTAAAAGAGAAGCAAAAGTTGAAGCTGTTTCTTTAACTGGAGAGAAAGTACAATTTGCCACAGGAGTAAATTACTTTAAAGATTGTGCAACGAAAAAAGGTGCAGATTATATTGCAGTTTGGGGAAAACATCCGGAAGATGTGGCAGCCGAAATTGTTGAAGTTGGAGGAGCAATTAAATACAATCCGAAAGATTTTGAAAAAACTACAGACGACGGAACGCAGTATTTATTGATTTCTAAACCAGCAAAGAACTTAGAAACAACCATTTTATCTTCATGTGCAAGAGAAACAGAATTAAACACTTTAGATAAATTGGAAGCATACATTAAAAAATAATAGAATTATCCTTTAAGCAAGAACGCGGATTAAACGGATTTACTTCGTAAAGACGCGGATAAAAACGGATAATCTATTTATATTTTTAAAAGATTAATAAAACCCGATTTTATCCGCGTCTTCGCGTTAGCGAATCTGTTTAATCCGCGTCTGATTTTACAGGTTTTCTATTTTTAAAATAAGATAAATAAAGGATAATCATAAAAATAAAACCAGCAAAATACATGTTTAGAACATCGGCTATACTAGTACTATTATTCTTTTTATCTTCCTGCAAATCACAGCAGAACACTAAAAAAGAAGTTCAGATTGCTTTTATAGCCGATGCTCATTTACAGGATATTTTTGCCAAATTTGAAGACAGCAATTATAACGGAATTCCAAATCCGGCAACAGGCAAATATGCCAATATCCGAACCATGAATTCGCAATTGCATTCTACCCGAATTTTCAATGAAAATTATTTCGCCTTTTTAGAAGCCTTAAATGACATTGTAAAAAGAGACATCAAACAAGTTGTGCTTCCGGGTGATTTCAGCGACGACGGACAGCCTGTTCACGTTCGCGGACTGCGAAAAATACTCAACGAATATTCTCAAAAACACGGACTTTCTTTTTATGTCACTACAGGAAATCACGATGTTGTAAGACCGTTTTCTCAAGATGCCATAAAAACTGATTTTTTAGGAAAAGATGGGAAAGAGCAGATTATCAGCAGTTCTCCAGATAATCTTGGTAAAAACAAAAAAGAACTGGAACCCATCATTACTGCCGATATAAAAAACTGGGGTTACAAAGAAACCATTAACGAAATGCGTGATTTTGGTTTTTTTCCTAAAAAGACTGATTTATATTGGGAAACACCTTTTTCTAATTACAATTATGACAATTACAATTTTGAGGAAGCTCAAAAAGAATCCGTTTTAGAAAAAAGAACGTATCTAATAAAAAACACCAATTTGTATCTGCCTGATGCCAGCTATCTGGTTGAACCAATAAAAGGAATCTGGCTTTTGGCGATAGATGCGAATGCGTATGTTCCGAATGAAAAATTATCAGGAGAGCCTAATAATCCGTATGATTTTTCGGGAGCGAATACGGGGTATAATAACGTTCTGATTTATAAAAATCACCTTTTAAATTGGGTGAAAAAAGTTGCTGCGGAAGCGAAACAAAGAGGAAAAGTGCTTATTGCTTTCAGTCATTATCCAATGGTTGATTTTAATGACGATGCTTCGCCTGAATTAAAACAGCTTTTTGGAGCCAATAAAATGCAATTGCAAAGAGTTCCTGATGAAGAAGTAGCACAGCAATTTGCCGATGCCGGAATTCAGATTCATTTTGGCGGACACATGCACATCAACGACACTGGTGTTAGAACATCGGCAAAAGGAAATACTTTGTTTAATATCCAGACGCCATCGCTTGCTGCGTATATGCCGGCTTACAAAATATTGACCATTCATTCTCATTCTGATCTCGAAGTAGAAACAGTTGTCATTGGCAAAGTCAATAAATTCAATAGTTTATTTCCTTTTTATGAACAAGAATATGCTCATTTAAAAGAAATTAAAAGCAAGGATATCTGGAATAAAGAAATTCTGAAAGCCAAAGATTATGAGGATTTTACCAATTGGCATTTAAAGGAATTAGTTCGTTTGCGTTTTTTACCGGAAGATTTTCCGGCCGATTTTTTAAAATCAATTGTAAACCTTTCAGGAAAAGATTTATTGCTGATTAATGATGATAAAACCGAGATTGATTCCCTTTTGAAATCCAATTCTTTGACAATTTCTGATTTTGAATCGTGGACAGGATTTGATATGATTTTCGATTTTTATCGACTAAAAAGCGCCGATGAACTGGCCTTTTCAAAAATTGGAAAGAAAAGATTAAAACAATACGAACTGATATGCAGTCAGTTAAAAAAAGCAAACGATCCTAAATTGGT
Source organism: Flavobacterium johnsoniae UW101 (assembly GCF_000016645.1). Lineage (NCBI taxonomy): Bacteria > Pseudomonadati > Bacteroidota > Flavobacteriia > Flavobacteriales > Flavobacteriaceae > Flavobacterium > Flavobacterium johnsoniae. The sequence goes on along the minus strand of NC_009441.1, from coordinate 3,702,755 downwards.
TTTGTGGGCGGCAATATTCCTTAAAACCATGAACGGCGAGCCTTCAGATCATTTTAAAATTGATTTAAAAAACAACAAAATTGATAATTTATCTGTTAAATAATTTTGATATTTATTAAATCAAAAAGATTAAATTGCATTTATAATTTATTTCCATGAGACTAAAATCCCTTTTATTATTCTTGCTTTCGGCCCTTTTTTATCATTCGTATTCACAGAATATAAAATTTGCGCATTATAATGATAATAACGGCTTATCTCATAATTCGGTACGACATATTGTACAGGATAAAAAAGGTTTCATGTGGTTTGGAACGTTTTCAGGATTAAATCGTTTTGACGGTTATCAGTTCAAAAACTACATGAGTTCTACGCCTGGAAAAAACAAATTATACAACGATGACATTACGGCTTTAAAACTGGACGAAAAAGCTAATCAGTTATGGATTGGAACCCGAAAAGGATTAACGCTTTTTCAAATGGATACTCATGTTTTTACTACTTTTTTCCATAAAAAAGAAGATCCCAACAGTCTTCCGGATGATGAAGTCAGATCGGTTTATGTAGATAAATTCAAAAGAATCTGGGTAGGAACCAAGACCAAAGGAGTTTACTTATTCTTTTTGCAGGAAAACCGATTTGAAAAAATTGATCTAAAAGGTTTCGATTATGTAAAAGAAATTTTTGAAGACAAAAAAGGTAATATCTGGGTTGGAAGTTATGAAAAAGCGGGGGTAGCCAAAATTACTTTAGACTCAAAAGGAGCAATTGTCAGAATTAATAATTATACGCTTTCTGTTCCAAATTCGAATATAAAAAATCCATATCTGAATTTTATTTACGAAGATGCCAAATCGGATATTTTTATTGGAACCCGTGAAGGATTGTATAAACTGGATAAAGCAAGCGATAAGTTTGTTAATCTGTATATTGACAACAAACAGGTTAGAGGTGCTTTAGGACCTTATTTTCTTTCAGTTGCACGAGCTCCTGATGGCAAATACTGGGTTGGAACTTTAGGCGGATTATTGGTTTGTGATCAATTAGAAGACATTCAAAATGGAAATTACAAATGGTATTATTCAATTTTATCAGATGATACTTCGCTGGTAGATAACCTGATTTCGGCACTTTATTTTGATGCTTCAGGCGTTTTATGGATTGGAACCGAAGACGGATTGGATAAATACGACCCTTACGAAAATCAGTTTACTTTAAACAAAGACATATCACGTTCTATTGGTAATCAAGCTCCTAGAATTAGAGGTTTTGCCAAAACGTATGACGAAAAAGTGATTGTTGCAACTTATCACAACGGACTTTTTATTTCGAATACAAAAGGTTCGACGCCTTTGCACAACACAGGAAAAGACATTGCCAGCATTTATTCTGATGACGGAAAGATTTTTTACTGCGGTCTTTGGGACGGAAACATTTTGGTGTACAATTACGCCGCAAATTCTTCAAGGGAAATTAAAGCAGGATTCGAAAAATCGCCTGTTTTTGCTTTTTCTAAAATTACACCCGATAAAATGATTGTAGGTTCATTTGGAGAAGGAGCTGTAATTCTCAATACTAAAACGCTTCAGGTAGAAACGTCAAGTAAACTTTTACCTAATTTTCAGATCAATGCGATAGAAAGAGACGCCAAAAATAACGTTTGGTTTGCTACTGAAACCGGAGTGGTGAAATACAATATTAATTCAGGAAAAATAGAAACCTATTCGTCACTTTTTGTCAAAGAAAAAGGAGTGCCGCATGATGAAAATGTAAGCGATGTTTTAGTAGATGTTAAAGGCAAAATCTGGGCTTCAACTCGTTTTGGTTTGTGTTTGTTTAATCCGAAAAAAAATGAATTTGAACCTGTAAAAAATCTTAAAGAGCTTTCAGGAAAATGGATTACTGATATTCTTTCGGATGCCAATGGAAACCTTTGGCTCAATATCAACAACAATAATATTGCTTTTGTAAAATCTAATCTAAAAGATATTAGTATTTACCATGTAAACAGCGGTAACAGACTGGATGTTTTTAGTTCGAGCGGTTTCTTTTATTTTAATAATTCAAATATTTTTCTGGGAGGTAAAAACGGGATTATTTCTTTTTCGCCGCCGGCAATGAAAAGAAACAATTGGTCACCACTGCCTGTGATTTCTGAATTTAAAATTCAGAACGAAGAAGTTTTTCCTGAAATGGAAATCAATGGGGAAATTCCGCTTTCAAAAGACCTGAATTATGGTAAAGAAATAGAATTAAGCCATAAAAACCGAAATTTCTCTCTTCAGTTTTCAGCTCCGTCTTTTGCAAACGAAAAACTGAATAAGTTTCAGTACATGCTGGAAGGTTTTGATAAACATTGGATTACGGCAAATAGTACCTCAAGAATAGTTCAATATACCAACCTTTATCCGGGAAATTATACTTTTAAAATCAGATCCAGCAACAGCGACGGATATTGGAGTAAAACGGTTTCTTATAAAATAAAAATTCTGCCTCCTTTTTGGCTTACGCCGACTTCTTTTTTAATGTTTTTTGCAATTTTATTTGGAGTCTTTTATTTCATTAGAAAAGAAATCAAAAACCGTATACGTTTAAAACAAGAACTGCTTACCGAGAAAGTAAACAGAGAGCATGATATAAAATTAAACAATGAGAAATTACGTTTCTTTACCAATATTTCGCATGAATTAAGAACGCCTTTAACCTTGATTTTAGGTCCGGCGAAACAGCTTTTAGACGAAAACAGCAACGCAACAGATTATGAAAAAAGCCGATATAATTTAATTTATCAAAATGCCAGCAGATTATTGAATTTGGTGAATCAGGTTTTGGATTTTAGAAAAGCACAGTCAGGCGAATTAAAGCTGAAAGTGACTAAAACGGATATTCTGGTGTATTCTAAAAATATCTTTGATTCCTTTAAGGAAATGGCTTATAACAAAAAGATTAAGCTCAATTTTATTACCGAAGATGACGAAATAAACGGCTGGCTGGACAATGATAAATACGATAAGATTTTGTACAATCTTTTGTCGAATGCCTTAAAGTTTACCAACAAAAATGGAAACGTAGATTTATATGTTAGACTGAAAGACACAGTTGAAGATATTCTTGTTATCGAAGTAACCGATGATGGAATTGGGATTCCGTTAAAAAGTCAGGAGAAAATTTTCAAACGTTTTTATCAGGCGACCAATAGTAAAGCCAATAATACTGGTTCTGGAATTGGTTTGTCTTTAGTAAAATCTTTAGTGGCAATTCATAAAGGAACTATTTCTGTTGAAAGCACACAAGCTAAAGGAAGTACATTTAGAGTGGAAATTCCGATTGATCGTGAATCTTATGAGCATAAAGAAGTATTTGAATATGCGCTTAAAAATGACAATCTGAGCATGCTTATTCCTGAAAAAGCGGCGAAGAAAATTATTCAAAACACCGATTTAAAAGAAAAAATATTAGTAATAGAAGATAATAACGAACTTAGAAAATATCTGGTGGATTATTTGTCTGATTATTACAAGGTTTATGAGGCAGAAAATGGTTCTGAAGGTTTAAAAATCTGCAGACAAATAAAACCTATTTTATGCGTTACCGATGTCATGATGCCCGTTATGGACGGATTGGAATTTTGCCGTGAGCTTAAAAATGACGAATTCATAAGTCATATTCCGGTTGTAATGCTGACGGCCCTTTCTGAAAATATGGACAAAGTAAAAGGCTATGACACTGGAGCTGATGGCTATTTAGTTAAACCTTTTGAGCCTTTATTACTTAAAACGGTTATAGAAAATATGATCAAATCGAGATTAGAGCTCAAACAGAAATTCTCTGGCGAAGTAGAAAGTAAAGTCAGTATGCTGACGCACTCGCCAATTGATGAAGAATTTATGGAAAAAGTGACTAATCTAATCAATGATAACTTAAGTGAAGTTGATCTTTCGACAGATTTTCTGTGTGATAAATTGGGCGTAAGTTCTTCAAAATTATACAGAAAAATTAAAGAACTAACCGATTTAGCGCCAAACGAATTTATTAGAACCATTCGTTTAAAAAAATCAGCAGAACTGCTTAAAACGAAAAAATATAATGTTTCGGAAGTGACGAATCTAGTTGGTTTTAATGATCCGCTTTATTTCAGTCGCTGCTTTAAAAAGCAGTTTGGTTTTCCTCCTAGTAAAATTATTAATTAGGTTTTTTAGCGACAGATTACACAGATTATAAGGATTTTTCTTTTGCCGCTAATTGCACGAATTCCCACAAATTATTCAAGTAAATGTTTTGAAGATTATAGCCCGTGGTTTCAACCACGGGAACGCAAGGCATATCCGCAATCTATTTTTTTCCGTGGTTGAAACTACGGGCTATGTTTGATATACTTTGAAAAAAACAGATCTAATAATATGTAAAAATCCTACAATAATCAAAATTATCCATGTTTTTGATGTATTAATCCATTTTGAACGGAGTACGTAATTCTATTTTTGTCTTATTAACTTTTAACTATAACCCTTATGAAAAAGCATATAGACACAGACAATCCGTTGAAAAATTTAGATGAGTGGGAAGATGATTTGTTAATGCGATATCCTGACCCTTCTGAAGTAAATGAAAGTTTAAAAGAAAAGCAGAAAGAAGAATTTAGAAATTATGTCGATTCTGAAAGAGTAGAAACGGTAAAAGAATTTTACAGGATAAACCATACCTACCAAACTTATGACTTTGTATGCAGTAAAGAACAAGAATTTCTGCAATTTAATAGAAAAGAAATGTCAATCTGGGAAGCTGTCGAGTTTTTAAACACGCTTGTAGACGACAGTGACCCAGATATTGACTTAGACCAGACACAGCACCTTTTACAGACTTCAGAAGCCATTCGTGCTGATGGTCATCCGGATTGGTTTGTACTGACAGGTTTCATTCACGATTTGGGTAAAGTTTTATGCTTATTTGGAGAACCGCAATGGGCAGTCGTTGGCGATACTTTTCCGGTTGGCTGTGCGTATTCGGATAAAATTGTGTATTCAGAATTTTTTAAAGAAAATCCGGATTATACAGATGAGAGATTCAATACTAAACTAGGAATCTACACTGAAAACTGCGGATTAGATAACGTAAAAATGAGCTGGGGTCATGACGAATATTTGTATCAGATTATGAAAGATTATTTACCGGATCCTGCTTTATACATGATTCGTTATCACTCTTTTTATTCGCAGCATAAAGAAAATGCGTATGCACATTTAATGAATGAAAAAGACATCGAAATGTTTGACTGGGTTCGAAAATTCAATCCGTACGATTTGTATACAAAGGCTCCTGTAAAACCAGATGTTCAGGCATTACTTCCTTATTATAAAGAATTAGTTGCTAAATATTTGCCTGAAAAATTGAAGTTTTAAAAGTTTATTTAAACACATAGAAACATAGATTTTGTTTATCTAAAAAAAGAAAACCAAAAGAAACTAGTTTCTAACACATAGTTTGCTATGTGTATTGATGCAAATGAAATTCCTTTCAACGGTTGCAAAAACTATGTTCCTATGTGTTAAAAAAAATATCATCTAGCTATCTAAAACCAAAATAATGCAGAAAACCAAAATATTTTTTATAAGCCTTTTACTGCTTTTCTCGGCGGGTATTTGGGCTCAGGAAAAAGACCGCAACGATTGGGAAAATCCTGAAGTATTTCAAATTAACAGAGAACCAGCCCGCGCTGCTTTTCTTCCTTATGCAGATGAAACTTCTGCTATAATGGATAAATATGAAAATTCGCCTTGGTATTTTTCTTTAAACGGTACATGGAAATTTTCCTGGTCGCAAACGCCAGACGAGCGCCCGAAGGATTTTTACAAAACAGATTTCAGTACGCTGCATTGGAAAGATCTTCAAGTGCCTTCCAATTGGGAACTGCATGGTTACGGCGTGCCAATTTATACTAATATCACGTATCCATTCGAAAAAAATCCGCCTTTTATCAATCATTGGGATAATCCTGTTGGTTCTTATAAAAGAGATTTTGTACTGCCAGAAAACTGGAAAAACCGACATGTTTTTCTTCATTTTGAAGCAGGAACAGCGGCGATGTATATTTGGGTAAACGGCGAAAAAGTTGGTTATACAGAAAATACCAAAAGTCCGGCAGAATTTGATATTTCTAAATATTTAAAACCAGGAAAAAACAATCTGGCTGTAGAAGTGTACAGATGGAGCGATGGTTCATATCTGGAAGATCAGGATATGTGGAGACTTTCAGGAATTGATAGAAATGTGTATTTGTATAGTACTGAAGATGTTCGTATTTCAGACTTTTTTGCAAAACCAGATTTAGATGCGAAGTATAAAAATGGAAGTTTAAATGTGGAAGTGAGTTTAAAAAATCTGACTTCAAAAGCAATAAACAATCAAAAATTAATTGCAAAATTAGTTGATGCTTCAGGGAAAAATGTATTTACTAAAGAAATCAATGTCAATTTTGAAGCATCAAAAGTTCAGACAATCAATTTTGCCCAGAATATATCAAGTCCGAAATTATGGAGCAGTGAAACACCGAATTTATACACTCTGCTTTTGACTTTAAAGAATCAAAAAGGAGAAATTATAGAGACGGTTTCAACGCAAATCGGATTTAGAAAAGTAGAATTAAAAGGCGGTCAGTTATTGGTAAACGGAGTTAGATTGATGGTTCATGGCGTAAATATTCACGAGCATAATCCAGAAACGGGACATTATCAGGATGAAGCAACGATGATGAAAGACATCAAAATGATGAAACAGCTGAATATCAATTCTGTTCGCTGCAGTCATTATCCCAACAATATTCTATGGGTAAAACTTTGTAATAAATACGGTTTGTTTTTGGTCGATGAAGCCAATATAGAAAGCCACGGAATGGGAGTAGAGGGACAGCCTTTAAAATGGATGAATCCAAAAACGAATCCAGGCTATCTTCCAGAATGGAGAGAAGCACATTTGGACCGAATTTACAGCCTTGTTGAAAGAGATAAAAATATGCCGTCTGTAATTATCTGGTCATTAGGTAATGAAAGTGCTAACGGACCGGTTTTTCATGAAGCATACAAATGGATTAAAAAGAGAGACATTACCAGATTGGTTCAGTTTGAACAGGCAAAAGAAAACGAAAACACAGATATCGTCTGCCCAATGTATCCAACGATTGAATACATGAAAGAATATGCGGCAAGAAAAGAAGTGAGTCGCCCGTATATTATGTGTGAGTATTCGCATGCTATGGGGAACAGCAGCGGTAATTTTCAGGAATACTGGGATATCATTCGCGGAAGCAAAAATATGCAGGGCGGTTTTATCTGGGACTGGGTAGATCAGGGTTTTCAAGGAATTGACGAAGCGGGCCGTAAATATTGGACGTATGGCGGTGATATGGGAAGCCAGAATTATCTAAACGATGAAAACTTCTGCCACAACGGATTGGTTTATCCAGATAGAACACCGCATCCTGGAGCATTTGAAGTAAAAAAAGTATATCAGAATATTTTGTTCAAAGCAGTTGATATCAAAAATGGTGTAATCGAAATTAATAATGATTTTGGATTTACAAACCTGAATAAATACAATTTCAGATACGAAGTTTTAGAGAACGGAAAAGTAATTAAAGAAGGAACTTTTAATGTTGTTTTAGATCCAAAAACGAAAAAACAATTCAAACTTGATTTACCAAAATTGCAGTCAAAAGCAGGAACGGAATATTTACTGAATGTTTTCGCTCACACTAAAACAGGATCTGAATTATTGCCACAAAACTTCGAAATCGCCAAAGAACAATTTGTAATCGAAGACGATAAGTATTTCGAAAAATCTGAAAAAGTAAATACTGCAAAAGTTCAGGACGAGAAAGATCAGTTTGTTTTGACTTCGGATAATGTTACGGTTAAAATCAGCAAGTCAACTGGATTGATTTCGTATTACAGTTTAAAAGGCGAAGAATATTTCAAACAATATCCTGAACCTAATTTCTGGAGAGCGCCAACCGATAATGATATTGGAAATAAAATGCAGATTAGAACCAATGTATGGAGAACGGCTGGAAAAAATACCTCTTTAGAAAGTATTCAGCAGACAGAAGAAAACGGTCAGAAATATATCGTTGCAAAATTAAAATTAAGCGATGTTGCTTCAGATTACACGATCAAATATGCATTGGCAAATGATGGAGCTTTAGAAATTCAGGCTTCGTATAAAAAAGGTGCTAATCCTGTTCCTGAACTACCGCGTTTTGGAATGATTTTCACTTTGAAAAATACATTAGAGAATCTGGATTATTACGGAAGAGGACCTTTAGAAAATTATCCGGACAGAAAAACATCATCTTTAAAAGGAATTTATAGCAGTAAAGTTGCAGACCAATATGTGCCTTATACACGCCCTCAGGAAAATGGATACAAGACCGATATACGCTGGTTCAAATTATCAGGCAATTCAGGAAATGGCTTGGAAATAAAAGGTCTGCAGCCTTTAGCTATGAGTACTTTGAATAATTATCCAAGCGATTTTGACGGAGGAATTTCGAAAAAGAATATTCATTCCAGTGATATTACACCAAGAAATGAAGTTGTGGTCTGTGTCGACTTAACGCAACGCGGACTTGGCGGCGATAACAGCTGGGGATTACCGCCGCATGAACAGTATGTATTAACAAAGAGTGAATACAGCTATGGATTTGTCATTAAACCACTTTAAAAATAACCTGTTGCTTTAGTTTTCAGTCTCAGTTTTCAGTCACATTTGGTACTGAAAACTGCGGCTGTGACTGAAGACTAACCCAAAAGCGAATACTAAAAAAATGAATAACACTACAAATGGAAGACTAATCTCTTTAGATGTGCTTCGCGGATTTGTTATGTTTTGGATTATGAGCGGTGAACATATTATTCATGCTCTGGCTAAAGCAGCACCAATTCCTATTTTTATCTGGATGTCTTCACAGCTGCATCATGCGGAATGGAATGGAATTACATTTTATGATATGATTTTTCCTGTCTTCTTATTTGTTGCCGGAGTTTCTATGCCATTCTCTTTCGAAAAGAAAATGAAATTGGCAGGAGTTAAGGAACCAAAAGATCTGCCTAAAGCCGAAAAGCGTAAAATCTATTTATCGATGCTCAGAAGAACCTGTATTTTACTAGTTTTAGGATTTGTTGTAAATGGATTATTGCGATTTGACGGATTCGATCAAACCCGCTTTGCGAGTGTTTTGGGAAGAATTGGACTGGCGTGGTTTTTTGCAGGAATCATCTATTTGAATTTTGACTTTAAAAAACAATTGATTTGTTTTTTTGGTATTTTGATTGGGTATTATGCTGCGATGAAATGGATTCCTGTACCCAATTTTGGAGCAGGAGTTTTAACCAAAGAAGGTTCATTGGAAGGTTATATTGACCGCTTGTTTTTACCAGGAAGACTCCATAGTACGGTGTACGATCCGGAAGGAATATTTTCGACCATACCGGCTATTGCAACAGCTTTATTAGGCGTTTTTATCGGAACATTTTTAAAAGCCAAGTGTCCTTTTTCTATAAATATCAAACTGCTTTTAATGGCACTTGCAGCTGTAGTTTTGATTATTGCAGGTTTAATCTGGGATATTAACTTTCCTATCAATAAACATTTGTGGACCAGTTCTTTCGTATGTTTTGTTGGCGGATTCAGTATTTTATTTTTTGTTTTCTTTTATGCAATAATTGATTTATTGGGTTTTCAAAAATGGGCATTCCCATTGGTTTTAATTGGCTCAAATTCTATTTTGATTTACATCGCTGCAGAAGGTTCTGTCGATTTTAAGCATACAGCAGATTATGTTTTTGGCGGCCTTATACAATACACGTCAATTATTTGGCAGCCTTTTTTTGCTGCTTTATCTGTAACAATCGTACAGCTTTTGTTACTCTATTTTTTATATAAAAAGAAATGGTTTCTCAAGATTTAGAAATCTTAATATATTTTTTAAACACATAGAAACATAGAGATTTATGACGCATTAAAATACAAAAGAGAATAATAAGAAACTAGTTTCTAACACATAGCTATGCGAATTTATAACAAATGAAATGCCTTTGTAGAGTTTCTAAAGCTATGTTTCTATGTGTTTGAAAATTATTAAGCTCTATTTTAAAAATACATTTTACTATCTAACCACACAATAACCACACATTATGAATGTATTACAAACCGCAGATTACATTGTTTTCTTTATTTATTTTGTCATAGTCACGGCTTATGGAATGTATATTTACAGAAGCAAAAAAACTGCAGCGACCAGTTCAAACGAATACTTTTTAGCCGAAGGCTCACTTACCTGGTGGGCAATTGGAGCGTCGCTGATTGCTTCTAATATTTCAGCAGAACACTTTATTGGCATGAGTGGTTCGGGATTTGCCATCGGACTTGCCATTGCTTCTTACGAATGGATGTCTGCCGCTACTTTGATTATCGTAGCAATGTTTATCCTGCCCATTTATCTTAAGAATAAGATATTTACAATGCCGCAGTTTTTAGCCAAAAGATACAGCGGTACCGTAAGTACTATTATGGCAATTATATGGCTGTTGATTTACGTATTTGTTAATCTTACCTCTATCATTTATCTGGGTGCTCTGGCAATTTCGTCTATTGCGCCCGTTAGCTTTCAGTTTTGTGTTATCGGTTTGAGTTTATTCTCTGTTATTGTAACTTTAGGAGGAATGAAAGTCATAGGATATACTGATATGTTTCAGGTTATTGTGTTAATTCTTGGAGGATTAGTAACCACTTATTTGGCATTGACTTTACTTTCAGATCAGTTTGGTTTTGGAAAAGATATTCTAAAAGGTCTTGCTGTGATAGCAGATCAGGCGCCAGATCATCTACATATGATTTTAGACGAATCCAATCCGCATTATAATGAATTGCCGGGAATGTCAGTTTTAGTGGGCGGAATGTTAATCAATAATCTGGCCTATTGGGGATGTAATCAATATATTGTTCAAAGAGCTTTAGGAGCCGATTTGAAAACGGCAAGAAAAGGAATTTTATTTGCTGCTTTTCTAAAATTATTAGTTCCAATTATTGCTGTTTTGCCAGGTATTGCCATGTTTGTAATGCACCAAAATGGAGCTTTCCAACAGGAAATGGTTGATGCTGCAGGAGTTTTAAAACCAGATCATGCATATCCAACTTTAATGAATTTGCTTCCTGCCGGATTAAAAGGTGTGGCTTTAGCAGCTTTAACAGCGGCAATTGTAGCTTCTTTAGCAGGAAAGGCCAATAGCATTTCGACTATTTTTTCTTTAGATATTTATAAAAAATATTTCAATTCGCAGGCATCAGAAAAAAAACTGGTTCGTACCGGAAGATGGTGTGTTGTAGTTTGTATGATTATCGCGGCTTTTGTAGCGCCGGCATTAAAAACTTTAGATCAGGCATATCAGTTTATTCAGGAATATGTTGGTTTTTTCTCTCCAGGCGTTTTGGCGATTTTCTTATTGGGAATGTTTTGGAAAAAAACAACACCATCAGCTGGACTCGCAGGCGCATTATTGACAGTGCCAATTGCCGCGGTTTTAAAATTCCTCCCGATGTGGACAGAAGGTACTTTCCCTGATTATCCATTTTTAGATAGAATGACTATTGTTTTCTTTATGATTGTATTCATAATGGTTGGTATTAGTTTAGCAAAACCAGCATCTGAGGAAGAGTCTGAAATTCATAAAATAGATGTAGATAAATCAATGTTCAAAGTCTCTTCTGAATTTATTGTAGGTTCCTTTATTATCAGCGGGATATTAGTGGCTTTGTATACTGTTTTCTGGTAAATTTTATTGCCACAGATTTTAAGATTAGAAAGGATTTTTTTCACGCAGATTCTGCAGATTTTGGCAGATTAAATTAAATTTCTTTTAAAAAAATCCGTGGAATCTGCTTAAATCTTTTTAAATCTGCGTGAAAAACTTAGCAATACTATCGAGAATAAAAATTAAAATGATAATCAATGAAAATAAATTTTAAAATCGTACTGTTGATATTTTGTATTTCCTTATCTGTTTCGGCACAGAAAGTATTTGATATTAAAAAATATGGTGCTGTAGGAGATGGAAAAACTTTGAATACAAAAGCAATCCAAAAAGCCATTGATGCAGCCAATAAAAGTAAAGGCGGAAAAGTTCTTTTTTCTAAAGGCACATTTCTGTCTGGAAGCATTGTTTTAAAAAGTGACGTGGAATTGTTTTTTGAAGAAGGTGCCATTTTGCTTGGAAGCACAAATCCGGAAGATTATCCAAAATACGATGGAATTCGTGCTTTTATTATTGCAAGCGACTCCAAAAATATTGCGGTAAACGGAAAAGGAATTATAGACGGACAGGGAAGAGAATTAGCTTTGGCAATTGACAGTCTGCATCATACAGGAGTGCGAATTGACCCAAAATACAATTACAGAAGAATGCGCCCTGAAGATGGAAGAGGAAAATTGATTTCGTTTGTAAAATGCGATTCGATTACGATGACTCAAATTACCTTGAAAAACAGCCCAGGCTGGACACAATGTTTTAGAGAATGCAAAAACATTATCATTGATTTTATGAAAGTAGAAAGCAGAGCGTATTGGAACAATGACGGAATCGACCTTGACGGCTGCGAAAATGCCCGAATAACCAATTGTAATGTAAACGCTGCCGATGATGGAATCTGTTTAAAATCTGAAGTGCCGGGATTGCATAATAACAATATTTATATTGGGAATTGTACCATTAGATCAAGTGCCAATGCTGTAAAATTTGGAACAGGTTCTTACGGAAGTTTTAAAAACGTTACAATCGAAAACATTAAAGTTTTTGACACTTTTAGATCGGCGGTTGCGATCGAATCGGTAGACGGAGCTGAAATCGAAAACATCAAAGTTTCGGATATTACAGCCGTAAATACTGGAAATGCAATTTTAATTCGTTTAGGACACCGAAATGGAGAAAAAGCTGGATATATCAAAAATGTATCCGTAAAGAATGTAAAAGTGCAGATTCCGTTTGGGCGTCCAGATATTGATTATGATATGCGCGGACCAGAAGTTGATTATTTCCATAATCCGTTTCCGTCTTCGATTGCAGGAATTCCGGGACATTTGATCGAAAATGTGACCTTAGAAAATATTGAAATTATTTATCCAGGAAAAGCTTCAAAAGGAATGGCATATCATCCGTTAAGCCGATTAAAAGATGTAAAAGAAAACATAAACGGCTATCCTGAATTTACGATGTTTGGAGAACTGCCTTCCTGGGGATTTTATGTGCGCCACGTACACGGAATCCAGATGAAAAATATCAAATTAGTTTTGGATAAAGAAGATTTCCGTCCCGCTTTTGTTTTTGATGATGTGAAAGATTTGACAATGAAAACTATTGATGTTCCTTCTGATAAAATAAATCAAATTGTTTTTAAAGATGTTTTATCAAGCAATTTGGACAGCGAATCTTTAAAAAGAAAAATCGAACCAGAGCAAAATAAGTTTGAATTGCCTTCAAAGTAATCAGATTTAAACAAATGAAGATTTTAAATAATCTATTAATAAACACATAGAAACATAGAATAAAAAATAAAGAAGAGTTTTAAAAAAACTAGTTTTTCACACATACCTATGTGTATTGATGCAAGTGAAACGCCTTTTTAGCCAAAGAATAACTATGTTTCTATGTGTTTAATATTAATCAGACCAATTGGTTTTAATAAACAAAAATAAAATGAAAAAGAAATCCATAATCGCGATCCTAATTTTCTGTATTTCCTTAACTGTTTCTGCGCAGAAAATCTACGACGTTAAAAAGTACGGTGCAAAAGGAGACGGAAAAACGAACGATGCAGCAGCGATTCAAAAAGCAATTGATGAATGCAGTAAAACAGGAGGAAGAGTTTTAATTCCGGCACCGTTTACGTTTTTGGCTGGACCGTTTGATGTAAAATCAAAAGTAGATTTACATATCGAAGCCGGAGCAAAATTATTGGCAAGTCCAGATGAGAAATTATATACCAAAAGCGCTTTTAGAACCAATCCCGGAGAAGGAACGATTTGGATTGGAGGAGAAAATATTGAGGATTTTACCATTAGCGGCAGCGGCAAAATTGACGGAAACGGAATCTCTTTTATGGGCGAAGAACAAGAAGATGCTTATGTACTGAAACCTTTTAATGTTTTAGATCCAAGACCTCACGTTTTGACAATTATCGGCGGTAAAAATATTAGAATTCATGATGTGCATATCGGAAATTCAGCGTATTGGACGATTCATTTAGTGGGCTGTAACGATGTTGTAATCAGCGGGATTACTTTATTGAACAGCTTGAAAGTCCGCAATAGCGACGGAATAGATTTGGATCATTCTAAAAATGTTAGAATCAGCGATTGTTATATCGAAAGCGGTGACGATTGTATTTGTTTAAAAAACCGCAGAGAGTTTGAAGAATTCGGTGCCTGCGAAAATATTACCGTAACCAATTGTACCATGACTAGCAGCAGCTGCGCCATTAAAATTGGTTCGGAAAATATGGATGCGATTCGACAAGTCGTTTTCAACAATTGTATCATTAAAAACAGTAATCGCGCTTTAGGAATTCAGAATCGTGATGAAGGAACTGTAAGCGATGTTATTTTCTCCAATATTATTGTTGAAAGCAAATTAAATACAGATACCTGGTGGGGAAAAGCAGAACCGATTTATGTAACAGCTTTTAGCAGAGCAAAAGGAAATCATAAAGATGCGAACTGGCGTTTTCCGAAAGGTGCGACTGAAGGGAAAGTGGGCGAAATCAAAAATATCTATTTTTCTAATATTCAGTGTACTGGAGAAAATGGCGTGTTTGTAAGCGGCGAATCTAAAGACAAAATCCAGAATATAGTTTTTGATAATGTGAGTGTTTTTATGGATAAAACGACTTCTTTTCCGGGAGGATTATATGACAGACGTCCGGCTAATGTTGAAGGTTTTGTAAAAGGAAGTACTTCTGGATTTTATTTTGAAAATGCAGAACGTATTAAGGTTCAAAACTGTACTGTACAATGGGGAAAAAACAAACCAGATTATTTTAAATATGCTGTCGAAAGTAAAAATGTAGATTCTTTAATTATTACTAATTTAGACGGACAGGCCGCTTTTCCTGAAAAATTAGAAGCCGTAAAAAAATAAAGATTTGACTATTTCCAAAAAACTATGAAAAATAACTTCCTTTCTAAATCCATTTTTGGCTGTTTATTGTTGAGCAGTCTTTATACAAATGCACAAAAAGCGAATTTAGAAGTTGATGCTTCTAAAACGATTACTAAAATCCAGCCCACTATGTTCGGACTGTTTTTTGAGGATATCAATTTTGCTGCAGATGGCGGATTATATGCCGAAATGATTAAAAACCGCTCTTTTGAATTTGATAAACCAATGATGGGATGGGAACAGCCGAATACCAAAAGGTCTTCTTTGAACAAAGAATCAGGCAGTGCTTTGCCAATTAATCTTTCGAAGGAAAAAAACAATTCTAATTTTTGCAGGGTTGAAATCAACAATGATAAAGGATATACTTTGATCAATGAAGGATTTAGAGGAATGGGAGTAAAGAAAGATGCGAAATACAACCTTTCTTTAAAAGTCGCCAATCATAATGGAGCGATAAAAAAAATCATTTTTCAGTTAATTAATAAAGATCAAAAAATAATTGGCGAAACGAGCATTGTTCCAAAATCAGAGCAATGGACTAATTATACTTCGCAGTTTACAGCTGTTGAAACCGAAGCAAAAGCAAAACTAAAAATCACTTTTGAAGGAAACGGAACTATTGATCTGGATATGGTTTCGCTGTTTCCCGAAGATACTTGGAAAAATAGAAAAAACGGACTTCGTAAAGATCTTGTACAGCTTTTGTATGATGTAAAACCAGGTTTTTTGCGTTTTCCGGGAGGATGTATTGTCGAAGGGAGAACGCTGTCAGATCGTTATCAATGGAAAAAATCGGTTGGAGATGTTGAGGAAAGAAAAACAATGATGAACCGCTGGAATGTCGAATTCAACCACAAACAAACACCTGATTATTTCCAAAGTTTCGGATTGGGATTTTTTGAATATTTCCAGCTTTCAGAAGATATTGGAGCAGAACCGCTTCCAATTTTAAGCTGCGGTATGGCTTGTCAATATAATACTGGAGAATTAGCTCCTATGGATGAACTCGATCCGTATATTCAGGATGCTTTAGATTTGATTGAATTTGCAAATAGCGATGTGAGCACAAAATGGGGAAAACTCCGCTCAGATATGGGACATCCAAAACCATTTAATCTAAAATATATCGGAGTTGGAAATGAGCAATGGGGGAAAGACTATATTGACCGATACAAAGTTTTTGAAAAAGCTATAAAAGCAAAATATCCAAAAATCATAATTGTTTCTGGAACTGGACCTTCTCCAAAAGGAGAACATTTTGATTATGCGATGACAGAACTAAAAAAACTGAACGCAGAATTGATAGACGAGCATTATTACGAAAGTCCGAAATGGTTTAGAGAAAATGCCGGACGTTATGATAATTACGACAGAAAAGGGCCGAAAATATTTGCTGGAGAATATGCGGCGCAAAGTGTTTCAGGAGCGAATCCGAATAACAGAAACAATTGGGAATGTGCGTTTTCTGAAGCCGCTTTTATGACGGGATTAGAACGAAATGCAGAAGTGGTTAATATGACTTCGTATGCACCTTTAATGGCTCATGAAGACGCCTGGCAATGGACACCGGATATGATTTGGTTTAATAATCTGCAGTCATATGGTTCTGCAAATTATTATGTGCAGCAATTGTTCTCAACCAATAAAGGAACAGATTTGTTAAGCATTACACAGGACGGCAAAGCTTTAATTGGTCAGAACAATTTATACGCTTCGGCTGTAAAAGATGTAAATTCTAAAGAAATAATTGTGAAACTGGTTAATACTGCCGCAACAAACCAAGAAGTAAGTATTGATTTAAAAGGAGCTAAATTAGGTTCAAAAGGAAGTGTAATCAGCTTAGCAAGTGGAAATTTACAAGATGAAAATACGTTTGTAGAACCTAGAAAAATAAGTCCAAAACAAAGCGAATATAAAGTAACAAAAGGAAGTCAGCAATTGACTCTTCCTGCTTATTCTGTTACTGTTTTGAAATTGAAAACGATTTAATTAATTATAAATTATAAATTATCAATTATCAATTATCAATTATAAATCATTAATTAAAGATACATGCTGCATAATTTTTTAAGAAAGGGTTTTGTTTTTATTTCTGTAATTGCCGGATTTTCTGGTTACGCGCAGGATTTAAAACTGCAATACAATCAGCCTGCGGTTGAATGGACAGAAGCTCTGCCAATTGGAAACGGAACGCTTGGCGCAATGGTTTTTGGTCGCGTAGATTCAGAATTAATTCAATTAAACGAAGCGACTTTATGGAGCGGCGGACCTGTTCAGAAAAATGTAAATCCAAATGCATTTCAAAATCTGGCTCTAATTAGAGAAGCCCTTAAAGCGGAAGATTTTGACAAAGCTTATAATCTGACCAAAAATATGCAGGGCGCTTATAGTGAAAGTTTTATGCCTTTGGGAGATCTTTTACTAACGCAGGATTTAGGCAGCAAAAAAACGGATTTTTACAATAGAAGTCTGGACATTCAAACTGGATTAGCAGTGACTAATTTTAAAGCCGACGGCGTAAATTATAAAAGAGAAATCTTTGCATCGGCGCCTGCGAAATGTATTGTAATGAAACTTTCGGCAGACCAGCTGAAAAAACTTTCGGTTTCAATTGACGCTTCCAGTCTTTTAAAAAATCAAAAAGAAATACAAAATCAGTCATTGGTTTTAAAAGGAAAAGCGCCTTCACATGCCGATCCGAATTATATTGATTACAATAAAGAGCCTGTTATTTATGACGATCCAGCTGGATGCCGCGGAATGCGTTTTGAATTAATCGTAAAACCAATTGTAAAAGACGGAACGGTAAGTTATGAAGGAAACAAAATAGTGATTAAAAATGCTTCAGAAATAGTACTTTTTATCTCGGCTGCAACCAGTTTCAACGGATTTGATAAATGTCCCGACAGTCAGGGAAAAGACGAACATGCTTTTGCTGAAAACCCAATTAAAAAAGCATCAGTCAAAAAATATGATATTTTAGTTAAAGAACATCTTCAGGATTTTCAAAAATTCTTCAATAGAGTTTCTTTACAATTGAATGAAAAAGAAACCCATAAATCCAATCTTCCAACTGATATTCGTTTGGAACAATATGCCAAAGGAGAAAAAGATGCTGGATTAGAAGCTTTATTTTTTCAATACGGACGTTATTTATTGATTTCTTCATCGCGTACACACAACGCACCAGCCAATTTACAGGGAATCTGGAACAATAAATTGCGTGCGCCGTGGAGCAGTAATTATACAACCAATATCAATTTGCAGATGAATTATTGGCCTGTTGAATCGGCAAGTTTATCAGAATTGTTTTTTCCGCTTGACGATTTTGTAAAAAATGTTTCTGTAACAGGAGCCGAAACTGCCAAAAGTTATTATCATGCCAACGGCTGGGTTTTGCATCATAACTCAGACATCTGGGCAACGACAAATCCTGTCGGCGATTTTGGAAAAGGAGATCCAATGTGGGCCAACTGGTATATGGGAGCTAACTGGTTAAGCAGACATTTATGGGAACATTATCAATATACAGGCGACACAGAATATCTTAAAAAAGTATATCCAATTATAAAAGGCGCCGCAGAATTTAGTTTAGACTGGTTGCAACAAGACAAAAACGGCTATTTAGTTACGATGCCATCGACTTCTCCAGAAAATAAATATTTCTATGACGGAAAAAAAGGAGGCGTAGTAACAACGGCTTCTACAATGGATATTGGCATTATAAAAGATTTGTTTGAAAATACGAGTCAAGCTTCTAAAATTCTAAATATCGACGCTGATTTTAGACAGAAAGTTGATAAAGCAGCCAATCAATTATTACCTTTTCAGATAGGCGCAAAAGGACAGCTTCAGGAATGGTATAAAGATTTTGAAGACGAAGACCCGCATCACAGACATACCTCGCATTTGTATGCCTTGCATCCTGCTAATTTAATTTCACCTTTAAACACACCAGAATTAGCCGCAGCAGCTAAGAAAACTTTAGAATTAAGAGGAGACGACGGAACAGGCTGGAGTCTGGCATGGAAAGTAAATATGTGGGCGAGACTTTTGGACGGAAATCATGCTTATAAGTTATTCAAGAATCAGCTGCGATTGACAAAAGATAATGATCCAAAATACAAACGACAAGGAGGCTGTTATCCCAATCTTTTTGATGCGCATCCGCCATTTCAGATCGATGGCAATTTTGCTGGAACGGCAGGAGTAATCGAGATGCTGATGCAGAGTCAGAACAATGAAATTCATTTGCTTCCTGCTTTACCAGACGATTGGAAAGAAGGCGAAATTAAAGGAATTACGGCAAAAGGAAATTTCACTGTAAATATAAAATGGAACGACGGAAAAATGAGCCAGACTAAAATCGTATCGAATAATGGAGGAACTTGTAAAATAAGATCTTCGGAACCTTTTGTAATTGAAAAACTGAATATCAAAAGCGAGAAATCATCTATTGGATATACGGCTGTATTTGAGACCAAAAAAGGCACATCTTACATCATAAATCCTCTTCAATAATTTTTCATTTAATAAACTAAAAAATACCATCGTGTTTAAAAATAAGATCTTACTGCCCGTACTTTTTCTTTCGTGTTTTTCTGCATTTGCTCAAATCTCGTTTGGAGATGCAAAGAAAATAAATGACAATTGGAAGTTTAACCTTCAGGATGTTTCTGATGCTAAAAACGTCACTTTTGACGACAGCAAATGGAAACAAGTAAACGTACCGCACGACTGGAGTGTAAAAGGACAATTGAGCCCGACTTTGGCAAGCTGTACAGGTTATCTGCCAGGAGGAATTGCGTGGTACAGAAAATCCATAAATATTCCGCAGAGCAAAGCAGGCGAAAAAGTGTATTTGTATTTTGAAGGCGTTTACAATAGAAGCGAAGTTTTCATCAACGGGCATTCGTTAGGAAAACGTCCAAACGGATATATTTCGTTTGCTTATGATGCTACAGAATTCGTGAAATTTGGAAACGAAAACACTATTTCGGTTCGTGTAGATCATAGTCAAAGCGCCGATTCACGATGGTACAGCGGTTCTGGAATTTACAGAAATGTCTGGTTGGTTTATGCAAATCCGATTCATATTGCACAATGGGGCGTTTATGCCTATCCGGAAGTACAAAATGGAAATGGAGTTTTGAATGTTGAAGTAGAGGTAGAAAATAATGTTGCATCAAAAACGGCTTTAACCGTTGTAAATGAATTATTTTTTAAAGGAAAATCCATTGCAAAATCTTCTTCAAAAACAACCATTTTTGCTAATACTAAAGGAAAAATTGCAGCAAAAATTAACGTTAAGAACCCGAAGTTATGGGATTTAGAAAATCCGAATTTGTATCAGCTGAAAACTACGGTTTTACAAAACGGAAAAGAAATCGATAAAACGGAAACACAGACTGGTTTTAGAAGTTTTACGTTCGATGCCAATAATGGTTTTGCCCTTAACGGAAAATGGATGAAAATGAAAGGCGTTTGCCTGCATCACGATGCCGGTGTTTTAGGATCGGCAGTTCCAAGAGAAGTTTGGAAAACCAGATTAGGAACGTTAAAAGAAATCGGAGTAAATGCCATTCGTACCAGTCATAATCCGCAGGCGCCGGATTTCTATGAACTTTGTGATGAATTAGGTTTATTGGTTTTGAATGAAGCTTATGACGAATGGGAATTCCCAAAACGCAAATGGTTGCAAGGCTGGAATTACGGTACGCCGGGTTACGAAGGTTCGTTTGATATTTTTGCCGATTGGGCAGAAAAGGATTTGGAAGATTTTGTGCGACGCGACAGAAACCATGTTTCGGTTTTTGCATGGAGTATTGGCAACGAAGTAGATTATCCAAACGATCCGTATTCGCATCCCGTTTTAGACAAAGGAAAAGACGGTTTTGGACAGGCAACTTATGGCGGTTACAAAAAAGATGCTCCCGATGCGATGCGTCTTGGAGCAATTGCCAAACGTTTGGTTGCAGCAGTTAAGAAATATGATAAATCACGTCCGACAACGGCAGGTTTGGCTGGAGTAGCCATGTCTAATGAAACAGAATATCCGGGAGCTTTGGATATTACAGGATACAATTATACAGAAAGTAAATACCAATCAGACCACGAAAAATATCCAAACCGAGTTATCTACGGAAGTGAAAACACACACGACATGCAGCCTTGGCTTTCGGTTAAAAACAACAAACATATTTTTGGGCAGTTTTTATGGACAGGAATTGATTATCTGGGAGAATCGGGAAGATGGCCCTCTAGAGGATTTTATTCTGGTTTAGTTGATTTTGCAGGCGTTATCAAACCGCGAGGGTATTTCCGCCAATCTTTATGGTCAGATAAACCGATGATTTATTTGGGAACTTATCCGCTTGTAAATGAAAAAGATATTTCTAAAGATGCCTGGTCAATCTGGAATTACGAAGAAGGACAAAAAATACGCGTGGTTTGTTATACCAATGCCTCAAAAGCACGTTTAGAATTGAATGGAAAAGTAGTCGGCGAAACGAAATTATATGATGAAAAAACCGGCATACTGTATTGGGATATTCCCTTTACATCTGGAAAATTAGAAGCAGTTGGATTGGATAAAAATGATAAAGAAGTAAGCCGTTATGGGATTAATTCAACACAACAGCCTTTTGAATTAACGATTGCAGATAAAAATAGTACCATCAGCAAAGATAAAGGGGTTGCGAAAATCATGGTTCAGGTAAAAGACCAAAACGGACTTCCGGTTATGCTTTCAGACAATGAAGTAACTTGTACGATTTCAGGTTCTGGAACTTTATTAGGTTTAGAAGCTGGAAACAACAGTGATATGACCGATTATACAGATAATGTTCAAAGAGTTTTTCACGGACATATTGCGGCTTATATTCAGGCTAATGGAGATTCGACAGAGCCTATAAAAGTAAAATTTACGAGTCAATGGTTAAAACCTGTAGAAGTTACTATTAATGTCAAATAATTTAAAATAATGTGACATACCGCTGCGCTGGAGCTTTTCATACAAAACAGATAAAATTAGCTATACATATAACGCTCTTCCAGAGCTTAATGTCTCATCGGGACAATTTATTGGTATCTTATGAAAAATAAAATCACATTGGTGTTAGGAATCGTTTTGGTTTCGATTTCTTCACATTCGCAGTATAAAACATTTCAAAATGAAGAATTCAAACAATGGGCACAAACACCGCCAATGGGCTGGAACAGCTGGGATTGTTACGGGCCGACAGTCGAAGAACACGAGGTTAAAACCAACGCCGATTATATGGCAAAAGAGCTTAAGAAATTCGGCTGGGAATATGTAGTAGTTGATATTAGATGGTTTGTCGAAAATGATAAAGCGGGAGGTTACAACCAAACCGATCCGAGATATGTAATGGATGAGTACGGAAGATATATGCCAGCTGTAAACCGTTTCCCATCTGCCAAAGACGGACAGGGTTTTAAGCCTTTAGCCGATTATATTCATAAAAAAGGATTGAAATTCGGAATCCATATCATGAGAGGGATTCCTAAAAAAGCAGTCGAAAACAAACTGCCAATAAAAGGAACAAACGGAATTACCGCCGACCAAGTTTATTCTACCGCTTTGCAATGTGAATGGTTACGAGATAATTATACTGTTTTGGCAGACAAACCAGGCGCACAGGAATATTACAATTCTATTTTTGAATTGTATGCAAAATGGGGTGTAGATTTTATTAAAATTGATGATTTATCACGACCTTATCATGAAGGCGAAATCAACTTAATTCGAAACGCCATTGACAAATGCGGCCGTAAAATTGTCTTGAGTACTTCGCCGGGAGAAACGCCGATTTCGGCTGCTTCGCACGTAAGCACGCATGCTAATATGTGGCGTATGGTTGACGATGTTTGGGATACATGGCCGCATATCACACATTTAATGGATGTGGCTCAAAAATGGTATCCGTATATCGCTCCGGGAACTTGGCCGGATTGTGATATGATTCCGTTAGGAAGAATTTCAATCAGAGGCGAACGCGGAAAAGATCGAATGACGCGTTTGACAAAAGACGAACAATATACTTTAATCACGTTTTTCAATATTTTTAAATCACCATTATTTTTTGGTGGTGATTTGCCCAGCAATGATGCTTTTACGCTTTCATTATTAACAAATAAAGAAGTTGTAAAAATGCATAACGAAAGCACAGATGTAAAAGAGCTTTTTCAGAAAGATGGGAAAATTGCTGTTACTTCAAAAGCAAAAGATGGAAGTGTCTATCTCGCATTATTTAATATCGCTGATAACGCTTCTCAAAAAGTCTCTGTAAATCTTTCAGATCTTGGAATTTCTGGTTCTGTTGATGTTTTAAATATGTGGACAGGAGAAAAATCAAAAGTGACTTCAACAGAAATTGGTACCGATTTAAAACCGCACAGTTCTGTTTTGTACCAATTAAAAAGTAAAAAATAATGGAAAGATTGGTTTTCTATTTTCTGATATTAATGACTGTTTTTAGTCCGGCGAAAGCTCAAAATACGGCAAGTGGAATGCCGCCTGTTCTTGCTGAAAAAGATTTGACGGCTTATTTATTTGTTTATTTTATTGGAAATAAAGTCGAAGAAGAAGCGGTTAATTATGCCGTAAGTACAGATGGTTATCATTATTACAGTCTTAATAATAATAAACCCGTTTTAGACAGTAAAACAATCAGTTCTACAGGAGGTGTTCGAGATCCGCATATCCTGCGCGGTGAAGACGGCAAGACATTTTATATGGTTTTGACTGATATGACTTCTTCCAAAGGCTGGGACAGCAATCGTGCAATGGTCTTGCTTAAGAGCACTGATTTGGTAAACTGGAAAAGCAGTGTTGTTAATATTCAAAAAGCATTTTCGGGAAACGAAGATTTAAAACGAGTTTGGGCACCACAGACGATTTATGATACAAAAGCGGGTAAATACATGATTTATTTTAGTATGAAACATGGCAATGAACCTGATAAAATCTATTACGCTTACGCGAATGCGGATTTCACAGCTTTAGAAAGTGCTCCAAAACTGCTTTTCGTTCCAAAATCAAAAGGTGCGTGTATTGATGGCGATATTATTCTAAAAGACGGTGTGTATCATCTTTTCTACAAAACAGAATCAGAAACGGCAGGAATAAAAACAGCCGTAACGAACGATTTAACTTCTGGAAATTGGACTGAAAATGATAATTATCTGCAGCAAACCAAAGAGAAAGTAGAAGGTTCGAGTATCTTTAAACTCAATAATTCGGATGAATATATTTTAATGTACGATTTATATTCAAAAGGAAAATATCAGTTTACGAAAACCAAAGATTTAGAAAATTTCACGGTTATTGATACTGATATTTCAATGGATTTTAAACCGCGTCACGGAACGATTCTTCCGATTACGCGTTCTGAATTAAAACGAATTACTGCAAAATGGGGAACGCCTTCGCAGCTTTCAAAAATAAATAACAATCCAGTTTTAGAAGGTTATTACGCAGATCCTGAAATTCTGTATTCAAACAAAACTAAAAAATATTATATCTATCCTACAAGCGACGGATTTAATGATTGGTCAGGATATTATTTCAAAACATTTTCGTCTGATAATTTAGTAGATTGGAAAGATGAAGGTATAATTCTAGACCTAAAAAAAGACGTGTCTTGGGCAAACAGAAATGCCTGGGCGCCTTGTATTGTAGAGAAAAAAATAAAAGGAAAATACCAATACTTCTATTATTTTACGGCGGCACAAAAAATTGGTGTTGCCGTTTCCGATAATCCAACTGGACCTTTTAAAGACAGCGGAAAAGCAATCGTAGCAGAAAGACCTCAAGGCATAAAAGACGGTCAGGAAATTGATCCTGATGTTTTTACAGATCCTAAAACAGGGAAAAGTTATTTGTATTGGGGAAATATGTACATGGCCGCTGCAGAATTAAATCCGGATATGGTTTCGCTAAAAGAAGGAAGTACTAAAATAATTGAAGTAAATAAAAGCTTTAGAGAAGGAACGTATGTAATTTACAGAAATGGCAAATATTATTTCTTTTGGAGTGAAGACGATACAAGAAGTCCAAATTACAAAGTAAGATACGGTATTTCAGATTCACCGCTTGGACCTCTTGAAATACCGCAGAATAATATTGTCATTCAAGGAATTCCAAAACAGGGAATTTATGCAACGGGACATAATTCAGTTTTGCAGATTCCCGGAAAAGATGAATGGTATATTGTGTATCATAGATTTTCGTATCCAACAGGTATTAAAATGGGACGTGCAGGCGGTTTTCACCGCGAGGTTTGTATCGATAAATTAGAGTTTAATACGGAAGGATCAATAAAAGAAGTAGTTGCTACTCATACCGGAATTGAAAGCTTAAGGTAGGATTTTTATTGTTTTGTAAAGGAAGTAAAATCAGTAAAATCACGAGTTTGTATATTATAAAAAAGCACGCGGAATCTTTATAATATCCGCGTGGCATTTTTAAGACTTAATTTTACTAGAAAAGTATCTTCTTAGTAATTGTATTCCCATTATTCAGTATTGTTTTAACAAATAAAACTTGAGATCCTGACTCAATGCTTGAAATCTCTAATTCAGCTTTTTCGATTTTTTGCACTATGTAAAGCAGCTTTCCTGCAGCATCAAAAACAGATACCTGTTTTAAAGGTGACTGGTTAGATTTTATTTTTATGATTTTATTTTTAGAAGTAACAATAAGACCCAATGGGGAATTTTCAAAATTATCTAATCCCAAGTTTTTATCTGGACTGTAACTTAAAACAAAACGATCTGTAAAAACACCTGTTAGAGTAGAGAATGTATAACCTCCGCTTTTTAAATTATGAACAGTCCCGGTTTGTTTATCATGTAAATAAATAGCCCTATTGGTTAATTCGCCTTCTACATGATCTATAGCTATATTCATATCACCTGTAATGTTAGATTTGTAGCCCAAAGGTATAGTATCTGCTGGGTCAAAGGGAACTGCGCGTCCTTGAATAACCAGTTTTTTATCATCGTTAATACTGTAAAAATCTGCATAGGGATTCGAATCCATTGTGAGAGCATCATAATTATGATCCCATCCATTGGTCGCTCCTGTTATATATGCAATCAAAATTTGTTTAAAAAGACCCTTTGTATTTGTTAAGTTAATCCATACCCGGTGTCTCTCCGTTTCAAATACACTTACTGATTTTGCAGGCAAGTCAGCTTCAAAGTTTTGAATGGATACAGCTTCCAGATTAACAGCGCTCTGAACAGGGACAGGGGTCAAAAAAAGAATGGAATGAATAGGAAAAAGCAGTACAGATGATAAGAAAAGTTTTTTCATAATACGATAATTTAAATATTAATAAAAGCTATGCGCTGATACTTTAGTTCTTTTAAAATTTTAAAAATTATCAATAGGAAGACACAATAGAATAAATATTCTAAAACTAAAATTACAGATAAAATTATGTGTAGTTTTTATTCCTAATTGAGATAATTTTTAAGTTTTCAATTAGCATTTGATCTGGAAAAGAAAAAATAAATGATTTATAATTAAACATTTAAAAAAGATGTTATACATCGATTTTTTTTAATCTTTAGTCGATCACTCGAAATGTAAATATAAGATTTAAGCTATTTTTTAAAGAGTCTGAATAGGAATGAAATATGAGTAAAAAGAATAAAATATAGTTTTAAAAATACCTAATTGCTTTTTTATCAAAGCTTGGAAAATGAAATATCTTATGTGTTATGCTCACCGCCAAAAAAATGATTAAATGAACATTTAATTTCTGCCCTATGCTGTTGATGTTTTTAAGAAATTTTCACGGTCTTTGCGGCGTTAATTTATATATGCCAATAAAAAACAGAGATGAAAGCCAAAGAAATTGAGATTCTTAAAAATAATGGGATAGATACTCTCTATCAATTGATCTTGAGATATGTAGCGATTAGTGATGATGAATGGAAGTACTGCCAGAGTAAGTTCAGCAGCAGTTATTTTCCTAAAAAGACAATGCTATTAGATCAAAATCAGGTCTGTGATAAAATTTTCTTTATTGCCAGCGGATTGCTGCGTATTTATTTTTCTGATGAGAGAGGAGAGGAGAAGACATTTCATTTTTGTATGGAGAATACCTTTGCTACTGATTATGAGAGCTTTTTAAAGAATATACCTTCAAATTTTTCAATACAAGCCCTTGAGAATAGTGTAGTTATAATAGTTACTCATGAAATGCTGCAAAGTTTATACGTGACTCTGAGAGATGGTGAGAAGCTTGGAAGACTAATTACAGAGGATTATTTTTTTATGCTTAATGAAAAAATCAAGGCTTTTTATATGCATTCGCCCATGGAACGCTATAAAGCAATGAATATTCAGTTTCCGGGCCTTATGCAGAGAGTGCCGCAGTATTATATTGCTTCCTACCTCAATATTAGTCCTGTACATCTCAGCCGTTTGAAGTATACGTTGAAAAAAAAGAACCCAAACGGTTAACATTTGTTATTGCAGGAGTGCTTAAGGTTTATTTATTTGCGGTGGCAGCTGATTTAGTATTTAATCAGTAATGTGAATTTAATTGTAATAAAAATCCAAATTTCATGTCCAGTAGAATAAATGACAATATAAAAATTATTAGAGAGCTTAAAAATTATACCCAGGAATATATGGCTTTAAGGCTTGGTATTACTCAGGCAGGCTACAGTAAGATTGAAAAAGGCTCCAGTACAGTAAGTTTTGAAAAGTTGGAAGAAATTGCTCAAGTCTTTGAAATGGATGTGAGAAACATCATAAAGTTTGATATCAGTCTTTATCTGGACCCTGTTTTTGAGAAAAGCACTGTTCCTGTAGAGCAGGGCATACTTGTAAGCAGACTTTATAATGACAAGATTGCTCTTCTGGAAAAACTGCTGGATAAAACCAATAGGGAGCTAAATTTGTACAAAAATAAATTTGGCTGTCTTTAATACTATTTTGGGAAGCTGAGCCGTAACTTGAAGCAGATTTTAAACCAAATATTGTAGATTATGCAAGCCCACATGTTATTCCTGCGGGCTTGCATAGTTTTGACATTAGATGATTAAGATTTTTAGATTAAAAAATTATTTATCAGTAACGCTGTAAGCTCCGGTTTTTCTTCATGTATAAAGTGACCGGAATTTTCTATTTCTTCTATGCTAAAATTTTCAAGATAAACAGAAAAGAAATAACTAAGCATTTTTGCTCCTTCCTGACTTCCAATTCCTATGGCAGGGATTTGGACTTTTTTGTATTGTTTGATATCCTGAATGTCTTCAGTAAAGGCTTGGTACCAGCCATTAGAGCTTCTTATTGCATCTTTATTGTTATAGGCCTCAGCATAGACTTTTCTGTCAAACTCATTAATTGCTTCGGGGTCAATCAAAAGGTGATTAAAGATATAATTTTGCAATATATCATAACGTCCTTCCAGCAATTCTTCGGGTAGTTGTTTTACTTGGTTAAAAGCAAGCCACCAAGGAAATACAGGATTTCCAATAGGCATCATTGGCAGTTTGTATATGTTTTCGTCGGGGTGCGGAGTATCTAAAATGATAAGTTTATCTGTATTTTCAGGAAAGTTAGCAGCATAACTAAAAGCAACTGCAGCTCCAATATCATGACCTGCAATATTTATTTTTTTGTATCCCAAATGTGCAATTAACAATTGAATATCCTGGGCCATATTTTTTTTAGTGTAGCCGTCTAAAGGTTTTTCCGATGAACCCATTCCTCGTAAATCAACAACAATAAGGCTGTGCTTTTCTGCTAAAATGGGCATAATTTTACGATAACTCCACCAAGTTTGCGGCCATCCCGGAATTAAGACTAATGGACTGCCTTGTCCTCCCGTTACATAGTGCAAATTGACTCCATTTACTGTAGTATAGTTATTTTTAAAACCGGGTATCTGCTGTATTAAAGATTCGTCGTTGTAAAGATTCATTTTTGCTTTTTTATTTATTCGTTATATCCGTAGAAATTAAGTCTGGATTTAATTACAGTTCTTATCTATTTAAACTAATACCTCCTTTCAAAGAAATCCAAGCAAACTTTTTGACCTCGTTAAGTGATGTGTTGCCTGATTGCACGGAAATGACAGATGTTTCAATTATTCCTCCAAATAAATTGTATATCCAGCCAATTGTTAATTCAGTATCAATGTGACCATTATACTGCAGGTTTTCTATAAGTTTGAACCATTCCAGCCTGACATTCTCATATTCAGATTCACTGTTCTTTTTAATTTCAGAATAATCAGTATGCTGATACAATTTTTTTAAAAAGCAGTATTGGTTTCCAACTTCAATTGCTGCATACAGCATATATTCAATTTGTGTAACAGGATCCGCGCTCGATTTAAATGCACTTGTCATTTTTTCATTGCACACAGCCAGCATATTCTCTTTGCAGTGCTCAATTAAGTTCAATCTATCCTTAAAGCAGCGATGTATTGTACGTCTTGTAACTCCTGCTGCAATCGCTATCTGCTCTATAGAGGCTGTTTCATCTTTGTTAAGAACTGATATTGCAGATTCAATTATTTTACCTTTTGTGTCTTTCATAGGTACAAATATAAAAAAAATGTCCCATTATTGAGACATTTTTAATTAAAATTATTTTATGACTGAGCTGTCTTCAGCCAATTACCTCTCTGCGATGCGAAAGACCCCAGTTCCACAATTCATACAATACTTTGTTCAGTGATCTTCCATGGTCTGTTATTTGATATTCGATTAATATTGGTGTTTTGTCATAAACGTGCCGGCTTATAAGTTTATCAGCCTGAAGATTTTTTAATTCTCTGGCAAGAGTTTTATCTGTAATCCCAATTACTTCTTTCTTTAGCTCAGTGAAACGCTTTGGACCGGAACAAAGAGCATAAAGAATAAGCAGTTTCCAGTTTCCGCTCACTGCTTCGAGTGCATCTTTTATAGAAAGCATAGCTTTTGAGCAGTCTTTTTCTTGTGGTATCATGCAATTTTTATTTTAGTTCACTTCCCTTTTGGAAAGTACTTTCCAAAAGGGAAGTGCTATCATTTGGAAAGTAAATATAAGTAATTTTGGAATGTAAAAAGGAAATATAAAAGTTTGACGAGGATTAAAAAATATAATTATGATTGAAATTTTTAAAACGGATATAACAGATAAAAAACTTGCGGATAAGTTGAGCGAGGCTTTAAAGAAAGAGTTTGCCGACTATACGATTAATTTCGACCTAGATGACCAGGATCGCATATTGAGGGTAGAAGCGGAGTTTATTAATAGTGAAAAGATTATCGAAACAGTATTATGCTTAGGTTTTTCCTGCAAAATTATTCCTGATAGGCTGTGCCTGTTGAAAAAAAACTCTTCAAAAGAGATGCAGGAACAGTGGGACACTTGTTTCCAGTCTAATAACACTGTATGGGGATTGGAACCAGCAAAATCTGCCATTCTGGCTAATGAATTGTTTAGTACAAGCAGTCTTAAAAATATACTTATTCCGGGATTTGGATATGGCAGAAATGCACAGCTTTTCATGAATAACGGTATGAATGTTACTGGGATTGAAATATCTGAAACAGCTATTCGTATTGCAGAACAGAACTATAATGGAAAAGTAGAAATAATTCATGGATCTGTAACCGAAATGCCTTTTAATGATATTATTTATGACGGAATTTTTTGTCATGGACTTCTTTATCTCTTAAATACAGCACAACGGACTGATATGCTTAATGCTTGTTATAATCAGTTAAAGCCCGGCGGATACATGTATTTTTCGGTATTATCAAAAACAAGCTCTAATTATGGCCTTGGCAGGGAGATTGCGCCGGATACTTTTGAAAATGCTCAGGGAGTACAGATTTTCTTTTATGATTCCGATTCTATACAGAAAGAGTTTGGAGCGTATGGTCTTCAGGACACAATCGAAATTTCCGAACATGCGGGCACATCTAAAAATGCTTCTTTTGATTTTACTGCAATAGTATGCAGAAAACCGGTTAGTTAATAAATTTTAATTCAGTTTATTGGAGAAATCAGTTATTTTAGACCGTAAAAAATTATATTAAAGAACATACTAGTTTTATTTACGGTCTATTTTGACTTTGTTTCAAAACTGTATGCGTTTGTGTATAGGATTGCCATGGACAGAAGAATTAGGATAAAAATTAAAACTGCTGGGCAGCCTGTCGAAGAAAATGAAGTATAATTCAGTGGGAAATAAGTAATAAATGTCGAGATGTAAAGAGTAATTTTATGGTATAAAAAAAAGAGACAACTATTAACTAGTTGTCTCTTTTAGTGACCTTACTGAACAATTTACAAACCATTTTATGAATGATTTAAAGAAATTGGCTTATTTTTCTTTGAATTTGTAAGATAATTATTTTAAATTTTTCTTCAGTTGTGGTTTGTATGTCTTGTTAGGGTTAGATGTTAAAAATCGTTAATTAGATAAACATATGATTTTATAGAATTAATTTGTGTTCATAAACTTTTGTCGTCAAAAATTCAAAGTATTGAAGTATTTAAATAATAATTAGGAAAATATTTGGGTCAAAATTTATTGATGACAATTAAAAAAGAAGTTTGTGATCATTTTATTTTTACAACCACTTTTCCTTTTGCATGTCCTTTTTCCATATATTCAACAGCATCGTTGGTTTGTTCAAAAGAAAATACTTTATCCACAACTGGTTTAATTGCTTTAGATTCTAGTAAATTATTTATTTGTTCGAGTTGTCTTCCGTTCGCCTTCATGAATAAGAAGGAATAATTAATATTTAAATTTTTAGCCCTATTACGGATTTTTAGGCTGGTCAGCCAAATAATGAAGCGTATTATTGCTGATGCGCCTATTGATTTTGCAAACTCTGGAGTTGGAGGTCCAGAAATTGAGATAATACTGCCTCCCGGTTTTAAAATTGTCAATGATTTTTCAAGTGTTTTAACATCCTGGCTATTAAGTACCACATCATAATCTTTAAGAATATTTTCAAAGTTATCCTTTTTGTAATCTATTATAATATCAGCTCCAAGGGCTTTCAGCATGTCAAAATTCTTTTCGCTGGCTGTCGTGGCGACAAATGCCCCAAGATGTTTGGCAAACTGAATTGCTATTGTGCCAACTCCGCCAGAACCTGCTTGAATAAAAACTTTTTGGCCTTTACGAAGTTTCGCTTTTTCGACGAATGCCTGCCATACAGTTAGTCCGACCAATGGAATTGATGCTGCCTGCTCCATTGATATATTTATAGGTTTTACTGCCAGATCATTTTCATTAACAGCAATATATTCCGCGAAGGAACCGATATGAAAATCGGCTGCTCGTCCATAAATCTGGTCTCCAATTTTAAAGCGGCTGACTTTTGAGCCAGTTTCCACTACTATTCCTGCAATATCATGACCTAATATTAAAGGTAATTGGTAATGAAGGATTAACTTGAAATCCCCATTTTTTATTTTTAAGTCCAGCTGGTTGATGCTGGCAGCATGAATTTCTACTAATACCTCATAATCTCCAATTTCAGGTATTTTTACATCGCTGAGTAATAATTTTTCTGTTTTGCCATATTTAGGGAAGATGTATGCTTTCATATTTTTAGATGTTATTAGCAAGATTTAGTTCCAGATCGCCATTTTGCTGGAGTCCTCTTTCAAATAGATTCTTAATACGATTGCGCGCTTCCGGCTCCTCAAGTGAAGCAAAGAATTTAACCTGTGTGTCTAAAATTTCTTCGTTTGAAGGAAGTTTGGCTCTTTGGTTCATAATCTGCTTTATGGCAGCAATTGGTTTTTTGTCAAATGAATCTATGCGCTTTGCAAATTTTTCAACATATTCATCCAGTTCAGCGTCTGGAATTGAACGGTTTATCCAGCCATAGAAAGCGGCCGTATCTGCATCATAATCGTTACCGCTTAAAATAATTTCAAGAGCTCGGCTGCGTCCTGTAAGGAGATGCAGACGCTCAAGTCCTCCGCCACCAGGAAATGAACCTATTCCTATTTCTACCTGAGCCAAGAATGCTTTCTCTCTGCTGGCAAAGCGTAAATCAAATGCTTGTGCAAATTCACTTCCAAGTCCTCTGGCACGGCCACGGATGGAAGCTATGGTTACAAAAGGGGCAAGTTCCAGTCTGCGCGCAATATCTGGCCAAGCTATAGAAAGGCCTGTTTTTCCGGTTCCTTTTGGAAAGTCTCCAACATTTAGCAATTCTACATGAGCAACAAAAAAGTCTGGATTTTCACTCTCAAAGACTACAACTTTTAGGTTTTCATTTGACTCCAGTTCGTCCATTATAGTCATTAACTGTTTAGAAAATTCGGTATCAAACATGTTAATAGGAGGATTGTTGAAACTGATTTTCCAGTATCCATTTGTAATTTTGTGTGTGGTAAAAATCATAATGTAGTCGTTTTGGTTAATTTTTTGTAATTTTACTTGCAAATTGAAAGTACAAATATAATTAAATTTACTTGCAAAATGCAAGTAGTTGAAATAATAATGAAAGAAATTAAAAAAAGGTCGGGCTGTCCGGTGAGCAGTTCGCTTGATTTGTTTGGAGATAAATGGTCACTGTTAATTGTACGTGATCTGATGTATTATAAGAAGTGCACTTATGGTGATTTTCTGAAATCGGATGAAAAAATTGCAACTAACATCCTTGCCGCAAGATTATCAACTCTTGAAGACGCAGGGATCATTGTAAAGCTGGATCACCCCGAAAGCAAAGTAAAATTTTTATATCAACTCTCTGAGAAGGGCATTAATCTGCTTCCGGTATTAATCGAGATGTATATCTGGGGCGAAAAGTATTTTATGCTTTCTGAGCATCACATTGAATTTTTAAAAGAAATCAAGAAAGATAAACAGGCTTTTATAGATAAGCTGACTGGCAAAATGAAAAAAGCGATTGTATCAAAATAATGATACTCAGGTAGATGAGAAGGAAGCTAAAATTATTTTGGAATTATTGTATTTAGTATCAAAAAATTACGATAAACCAAAAGAGAAAAAAAATCTATATCCTTAACGGGATTTCGAACCATCGTTCAGCTTTGATTAATTCTCTGATAGCGCCACTTTAAGACTGTTTATTTCAAACAGACTAAGAATTTCTCGTGAAAAAATCGAACCACAAATATTAGGCTGTGAAGGCTTGAAATATCTACACATTAGGGTATAAAAAAAAGAGACAACTAGTAATTAGTTGTCTCTTTTAGTGACCTCGACAGGACAAATTACAACATCATTTTTGGATGATTTGAAGAAATTGGCTTTCTATATGTAGTGTCTGTCTTATAATGGCTTTGTAAATTTGATTTAGATGTCCTGTTGGGGATTGATGTAAAAATTTACTTGATTTCTCAAATAATTTTTAATAAATATTTTTGGATAATTAATTTATATAAAATACACAATCTTAAAATTTTTATTTCAAATAAACAGTTGCTTCAATTGCAAAATGCTATTATTTACAATAGATATTAAACAGTAGACATTTATAAAATTTGATTTATTTTTTTTAGCAGAAGGTAGCAAGACCAAAAAAGCAAAGAGAAAACTGTCTTCAACTGGTGCCATTTTTCTCTGGATGCCCTTATTTCACAATTTACAAATCATTTTATCAATGATTTAAAGAAATTATAATATTTTTCAGTTGACTTTTAAGATAATTACTTTAAATTATTACTGGAGAGCGGTTTGTAAAAAGGCTGAAGTATAAACTTCAGCCCATAGATTCTTTGTTTGAATAGGAAAAAATATTTATTTCAAGTTTTCCTTAAAAAAGGTTTCTAATTTATCAAACGGAATTAATTCTACTTTGTCATATAAATCAACATGTCCAGCGTTTGGAACAATGTATAACTCTTTTGGTTCAGCCGCCATTTTGTAAATGTCTTCACTAAAATATCTTGAATGCGCTGTTTCACCAATTATTAATAGAATAGGTCTTGGCGAGATGGATTTTAAATGAGTAAGTATTGGAAAGTTCATCATCGAGCTTGAACTCGCCACAGTATGCTGTGTTAATGAATTTGGATGATAACCACGAGGTGTAGAATAATATTCGGCAAACTCACGGCTGATCGGATTTGTATTTTCGTCAAATTTTTCAGGCGCCCCTTTAGGGTTTAATGCTGGCGTTTTACCGAAATCTTTCCAACGCTGTTCACCAATATCATCCAATCTTTTGTTGCGCTGTTCTTCGGTCATAGAATCTTTCCAGCCGTTTGCCTCAGCTCTTGCTATATCATACATACTCACTGTTGCTACAGCTTTAATCCTTCTGTCACTGGCAGCTGCACTTAGAGAAAATCCGCCGCTTCCACACATTCCGATTACACCTATTTTATTGCGATTGATGAAATCGCGAGTCCCCATAAAATCAACTGCCGCGCTGAAATCTTCCACAAAAATATCTGGAGAAGACGCATTTCTAGGCTCGCCGCCGCTGAATCCTTTAAAAGAAGGGTCAAAGGCCAAAGCTATAAAACCACGCTCAGCCATATTCTGAGCATAGATTCCAGCCCCCTGTTCTTTTACGCCACCATAAGGCGGGCCAACAATTATGGTTGCATATTTTTTAGAACTGTCAAAATCTTTTGGAATATATAAGTCTGCGGCAATTAAAATTCCAAATTTGTTTTGGTATGATACTTTTTGTCTCGTAACCATATCACTCAGATTGAATGTGTAATGATTTTTATCTTTTGTTAATTCCATAGTATTTGATTTTTTGCGTTGTGCGAACGATTGTCCGGCGAAAAGAATAACTAATAAAGCTAGGATGGCTCTTTTTTTCATTATGTTTGAGATTGAATTAATATTAGTTTAATGTGCAGTTTGTATTAAATCTTTTTGACATTTAGATTTTATAAAGTACTGCCAGGCTTTTTTTGTTTTTTTAATTTTTTGATTCGTAATGATGATTGAAAAACAACACTTGCAGCAATAAAGGCAACAACACTGCTGAAGATAAATACACCTTTTGCTCCTAAATTATCAAATACCCAACCGCCGCTTGCTGCACCTGTCATAATAGCCAATTGTATTACTGCTATTTGAATTCCTCCGGCGCTTTCTGCTTCGTCGGGTATGGTTTTAGTCAGCCACGCCGTCCAGCCTAACTGCACAACACCTAAAGCCATTCCCCATAGACCGATCAGGAGTGCGGCTACAATTGAAATGTTTCCAAATAAAACCAAACCCACCGCTGAAATTCCCATCAGCAAGGGCATTAAGGCTAATGAACGGTATAAATCCCATAATAGAAGGTGGCGGGCAACGGTGGCACCAATCAGATTTGTCAAACCAAAACCTAGCAGTATCAGAGACAAAATATTCGAACCTACGCCGGTTATTTGTTCCAGGAATGGTCGTAGATAAGTAAATAGGACAGCATAAGCCATAAAGGAAAATAGTGTTGCAAACATTCCTGATTTAACAGAAGGGAGCTGCAGTACTTTAATTACCGTTTTTAAGGGGGTTATCTTGTCAACAGGCATTTTTGGCAAAGTGATGGCCTGTAAAATAAAGGCAATGAAACCTAAGGCTGCCGCTATTAAAAAAACATTTCTCCAGCCAAATAAATTTCCTAAAAAACTGCCCATTGGTGCTGCAATAACTGTAGCCAGTGATACCGCTATGTAGATAATAGAAAGTGCTTTTTGCACTTCTTTCTCTGCCACCAAACGCATTGCAGTTGCAGCCAGCATTCCCCAAAATCCACCCAGACCAATGCCTAAAAGCACTCTTCCAGTCAATAAGACAGAGAAGTTAGGCGCACAAAAGACCAATAGATTTGATGTGATCTGCAGCACGCAGAGAATTAAAAGAACCCTGCGTCTGTCAAGAGTTTTGGTGATGGATGAGATTAACAAACTGCTTAACATTGCAATAGCTGCCGTTATTGAAATTGCCTGACCTGCCGCTCCTTCGCTTATCTGTAAGTCTTCCGCCATAGGCGTAAGCAGACTAACTGGCAAAAATTCGGATGTTATTAAACCTGCCACGGCAAGTGCAACAGCAAATACCGCATTCCAATAGGAGTCAGTATAATTACTTTCAGCAGTTGCGGTTATATTTTTTTCTTGATGCATTCTTTCTTAATTTTTATAATGCAAAGATATAATGCGATTTTCTTCCATTTGTTACATATAACACTGATATAATGTCACATATTTCGTATTTTAGCATGAAATTGTATTGAATTAAAATGGATCGTATAGATTACCCAAAAATTATATTGTTAAGCGCTTCCAGTGCTCAAGATTTTCCAGAAAACTATCAATCGGCTTACCATAGCCATATCTACTGCGAGCGCGGAAGTGTAAATTTCATTTTTAACAATATGCCTTTCAAATGCGGGAAGGGCGAATTTATTTTTTGGCTGGCCGACAGCAAAATTTCTGAACTGGAGTTTTCTTCAAATTTTAAGGCAACCGTGTTTTTTGTAGAAAAGCATTTGCTAACGGATAATTTTCCAAGTCTTAATATTGGTATTGATGCTATTGTTCATCATCAGATAAATCCAATATTGAAACCTGATAAAAAAAATAAGGATAGGATTTTGAAAAATTTTAAAATGCTTTATCAGAAATCCATAGAGAATGATAATCGTTTTTACAAAGAAATTTTGAAACTGCAGATGCAGCTTTTTTTACTGGAAATGTGGGATATTTTTATCGATCAGCTGGAACGCCGAGAACGCAGCCCCCAAAGTGGGACGTTGTACGAACGTTTTCTGTATTTGGTTGAAGCAAATTGTATGAAAAACAGAGAAGTGCGTTTTTATAGTGGCGAACTCAATATAACTCCGAAATACCTTAACCAAATCTGTAAATCTAATACTGGAATAAGTGCTTCCGAATGGATACAGCGTTATACCAAAGACCGCATTGTCCTTTTGCTTAATAACAAAAAATTGAACATTTCAGAAATCGCTGATGAGATGGGCTTTTCAAGCCGTTCATTTTTTACAAGATATGTGAAAAAGGTTTTAGGAATCAGTCCAAGTGAATATAGACAGCAAATATAAGTTTATTTTATACTTAGAGATAATTGTTTGCAGCCATTGCAAAGCAATAAACCATAATTGGCCTCGGTTGTTTAATCTTAGCTCATATAGTTGGTCGAATCCTGTTAAGTTATCGAATGATAAATCTGGAAAATTCGAAAAGATTCCTCTTATGATTCTTTAACATAGATTATAAAACGGAATTGCTTTAGAATTGGAATAAATCAATTTTTAACTGCGATTGAACAACAATATTTAATATCAAAAAATTACGATAAACCAAAAGAGAAAAAAATCCTATATCCTTAAAGGGATTTCGAACCATCGTTCAGCTTTGATTAATTCTCTGATAGCGCCACTTTAAGACTGTTTCTTTCAAACGGACTAAGAATTTCCTGTGAAAAATTCGAACCACAAATATTAGGCTGTGAAGACTTGAAAAATCTACACATTAGGGTATAAAAAAAGAGACAACTAATTGCTAGTTGTCTCCTTAAGTGACCTTACTGAACAATTTACAAACCATTTTATGAACGATTTAAAGAAATTGGCTTATTTTCAAGTGAATTTGTAAGATAATTTTTTGATTTTTTGTTTTGAAGCGGTTTGCATGTATCGTTAGGGTATGTATTGAAAAACGTTAAATAACTTTATGCTTTTATCTTTTAGCTGTAATAATTATTTGTTGGGTAGATACTTGCATATCCAGATAAAATATAGTGATTAAAAATAAAATATTTATTTAAGAAAATGAATATCAAAATTTGTTGATGATATAATTCAACCTTTCAGATAAAACAAACTTTAGATTTTTTAATTGTGTAAGATTTAATACAGGATATTATTTTATTTAATTTTTATAATGCTTTAAATTGATCGCGTTAAAAGAATATGAAATCATTAAGTAGCTCCAAATAGCAAGTTTATTTTCATCTTGTATTTTTGGCAGATATTGCATTGCGTTTGTTGATTTATAAAAAGAAAAGGCATAATTAATTTCCAGTTCTTTGACAGGTAAGTACTTCAAAGAAAAATCATTTTCATATCCAAGAAACTTTGTCATTTTTTGACCCAAATTATTTAAAAGCGGGTATCGAGTATAAAAAAGGTGAAAATCAGAACGAAGAGATAGTTTACTATTTAAGGGAATTACGGTAAATAGATAAGGATTTACTAAACCTTTTCCGTTAACGTCGGAGGGAAAACGGGTAAAGACATTCATATTTCCATTGAACTTCCATGTCACGCCATATAAGACATCAAAATCTCCCGAACTATTATCTGATAGATTAGGACTGCTGCCACTAATTATTTCTGCACCTAAACGCCAAGTAGATTTCAATAGAGA
This sequence comes from Flavobacterium johnsoniae UW101, assembly GCF_000016645.1. Lineage (NCBI taxonomy): Bacteria > Pseudomonadati > Bacteroidota > Flavobacteriia > Flavobacteriales > Flavobacteriaceae > Flavobacterium > Flavobacterium johnsoniae. Next base: position 3,663,176 of record NC_009441.1, on the reverse strand, counting down.
TAATTTAACTTCAGGTTGAAAATAGTAAGTAAATAATTTTTGACCTTTTGAATTACGTCCAAACTGCCAATATGAATTTAAAGTATAATACTATTGTTTCGTTTTAAATTCTATTCTTCCGCCTGCTGTTGCACGAGTATACAATTTCCCTGAACTTGAGTTTTCTAAAAAATCAACAGCATTCAATGAATTAAATGAAAATCCATGATTGTTATTGTAATTGAGACTATTTATCAACAGGTATTTATACCTATTTGATGCAACAGGAGAGTAGGCTGACTCAAATTCAGTGCTGTAGTTTCTGGTAAACAAAAAGAAAAAATCATTAGAGAAATATTTTGAGTATTTCATTATCCGTATTCCTTCATGGGCTCTCCCTTGCTGTGCCCAAGGAGCATCAGAAAATAATCTGCCATTATCTAATAAAACACTTTGCCTTCCCAATCGTACATTTAGAGATTTAATCTTAGTCTCAAAATACAATTGATAAAAATTAATGCTTCCAACTTTGGAAGCTTTGCTGTTTTCATCCCAAAGATGAATTTCCTGTAAATCGGATTTAATAAGCCATTTTTCTCTAGCATACTGCATAGAAATTCTGTTTCTCTGGGTAATAATAAAATAAGGATCAATTGAATCGTTGGGAGGAAGAAAATAATTTGAAGTATATTCGACTCTTGGTCTGATTTCAATATTCATTAGAAACTGTTGGGATAAGCTATTTTTTTGCTGTGCGTATAATTGAAATACACATAAATTAATAAAAAGTAATAAGATTTTTTTACTCGCAAGTATTTTGACTATCATACTTCTAATATCCTATAGAATTAGTGTATAAAAGTAATAATAGTATTCATATTTACAATATTATAATTACGTTTGATAATCCGCATTTATAATTTGTTCTGTTAAATCAGTAATGCGATTAGAGCCGGCACTTCTACCAAAGAATCTATGACAAATGCAAAAGCCTGAACGATGATTATTACCAATACTCCATGCATGCAGCAATGTTAAGCTGGAAAATACTGCCCGTCGCTGTTAAAGAAGATCAAAATCTGTCTCACAATTTGTGTGAAACAGATTTTTTTTGGTTTCTCTATTGGTGCAGCGATAAAAAAAATAATTTTGAAGAACATTCTATACTTTTAAATTACCAAATATCATAACTGTAATATTTTTAATGCTCCTCTAGCGACTATGAAAAACACACAAACACCAATAATAAGATCGGGTACCATTGAATTAGTAAAGTATACTAATATACCAGCAATTATGACTCCCATATTAATTACAATATCATTCGAAGTAAAAATCATACTAGCTTCCATATGTGCCTCTTTACTTTTAGATTTTTGAAGCAGGTAAAGGCATAACGAATTACCTACAAGTGCAAATAATGAAACTATTATCATAGTTCCGTATGCAGGAATATGGTCTGAGTCTACAAATCTTCTTAAAACTTCAATAAGTCCCAAAACTGCAAGACCAATCTGAAAATAACCACTTATTTTTGCTACACTTCCTTTTCTTGAAGCTGTGCTCCCGACAGCAAACAGAGCTAAACCATATACAATGCTATCGGCGAACATATCCAAACTGTCGGCAACCAATCCCATCGAATTGGATATAAAACCTGTAATTATCTCTATTAGAAAGAATGAAAAGTTTACAATGAGAACCTGCCATAATAACTTACTTTGCTGTGAGTCACTGTTTGTCTCTACATGTTCTGATGTATGTTCTGATGCCAGCAGAGTGCTGTCCAGATTAAGAGTATCAATTGCATTTGTTATAAGAGTGTCGTCGTCCGTATGATAGATCTTTAATCTTCTGTTTGCAATGTCAAAATCAAGCTGTTTGATTTGTTCTAAACCAGCGAGCTTCATTCGTATTAATTGTTCCTCACTGGGACAATCCATTTTTCTTATATTATATATACTTTTTTTCATAAGACTATATTTTAATCTTAATACCTGCATTTACAACAAATCCGTCTAACGGTGCATAAATATCTTTGAAAACAGGATTTGAAATTGGTCCTGTGTAGATACTTCCAAATTTTGTCTGTCTGGTATCAGTAAAATTTTCAAAATTGGCAAAAATTGAAAAATTTTCCCAAAGCTTTTCTACCATGAAGCCGAAAATCCAATATTCCCTTCCAGTTGTACCATCACTTAACTTTTGAGGACTGTAATAATAAGCTTCTAAACCAGCTTTCCATTTATCTTCGACTTCATACATCAAAACATTATTTAATCTGTGTTTAGCAGTTAAAGGATTTTGAGATTTTATGCCATTGTTGTCTATCGAAGCATCAGTAAAAGTGTACCCAACAAATAGTTTAAAATCTTTATAGCCTAATTTCACATTTGTTTCTGTTCCTTTTGTATCTAAATATCCATTAATATTTACAAATTGGTAAAGGTCATTAGGAAGCGAAGTTAAAATCAGTGGATTATCAACATTTGTATAAAAGAATAATTGATTCAATGATAATGAAATATCTTCGGTAATTTTAGTTTTATAATTCACATCAAAGTTAAGTCCGTAACTTTTTTCAAGTTTATTGAAATCACTATTAATAGGGAGTACATTTTGATATTGAATACGCTCGCTTTCTTCGGTAAAAATAGTTGGTGTTTTGTAGCCTAAACCGCCACCAAGTCGTGAAGTAAGTTTGGAATTAATTTTAAATAAAGCTGAGATTCTAGGTAATAATGAGAATCCGTAATCAACAACATAATCACCTCGAAGACCAGTCTCGATATCCAGCCATTCTTTAGCTTTGACGGTATTCTGAACAAAAGCACCATAAGTGATCTGATTATAGTTTCTTAATGGAAAAGCTGTCTGGCTGTTTTCAGTAAACTTGTCAGTATATAAATTTCCACCAGCAACCCATTCTGCAATTTCTCCATTTTTAGAATAGCTGATTTCTGAGAAAGTACTGTTCTGCAGGCCATCAAAAATATAGTCAGGAATAGTTATAATGCGGCTGAAATTATTAAAACTGTTTTTAATGGTAATAGATTCCTGATCATTAAATTTATGAGTAAGGGTGAACTGAGTGCTTATTCTCTTCGTTTTATTTTTTTCGAAATAACTGTCAGGATATTTATTTTCGTCTTTTATATAGTCAATATTCCCGCCGATACGATTTTCAAAAACTGTATTAATGCCAAAATTTAGTTTAGTGTTTTCATTAAAATTGACAAAAAGTTTTGGATTAAAATTAAAGCGTTCGAATTTTGGAATCGCAGTAAGCTGTATATCAGCAGGGTCATAAGGAGCGTTTCGGTCATGAGATGCAAAAACAGTCAATCCAATTTTATCAAACTGCTGGGAATAAAAACCATTAATATTCAAACCAAGAGCGGAAGTCCCATTAATTAGAAATCGCAATTCTCTTTCTTCGGTAGGGGTTTTAGATACAAGATTAACCAAACCTGCAATTGCACCACCTCCGTAAAGGGTAGAGGCAGAACCTTTAATTATCTCAACCTGTTTTAAATCTAACGGAGGAGTCTGCAGCAATCCCAGTCCGCTTGATGCACCTGAGTATACAGGAAAACCATCTTTTAAGATTTGTGTATATCGTCCGTCTAGTCCCTGAATTCTGATTGAAGAATTTCCAGAAGTAGCTGAAGTCTGCTGGGTCTGGATTCCGGTACTTTCATTAAGCATCATACGGATATCCCCCGGTTTCATATTTGCTTTTTCTTCAAGTTCTTCTCCTGCTATAAACTCAACTCTGGTTGGAATATTGCTGATTGTTCTTGTACCTCTTGTAGAAGTTACCACTATTTCTTTCATTTCTTCGGCTTCTTCTTCCATTTCACTTTGCAATGCAATTTCTATAAAATTGACAGCTGCAGGCACTTTAAAAAGTGTTTTATTGGGAGCATAACCCTCTATTGAGATCGATAATGTGTAGTCTCCATTTTTAAGGTTTTCGATAATGATGTTACCATTATTATCTGATGACAAAACTTCATTGGTTTCTTCAATTTTAGCTGAAGCACCTTTTACAGGTTCATTGGTTGATGTATTTTTTATATGGAATGTGATTTTATTCTGTGCCTGTACAGTGCCAATAGATGCTATTGCCACAATCAATAAAATATATTTAAACATTTGTGATTTCTTAATGTTAATAAAGGTGATAAGCCCGCTTAATTGAAGTTAAGCAGGTAAAAGCGGTATTTTATTAAGAAATTTTAGGAGGCTGCCAGATTTTGCAGATGAAAGAAGAATCGACAAATTTATAGTATGATAGTGTCTGTGAAGCTTCTTCAATTGTGAATTCTAATTTTTCGGTAATAATTGAAGAATTAAAGTTTATTGTAAAACCAATACAGGTTCCACAGGAATAAAATGGCGAACATTTTCCATTGCATTCATCACCGCAGTCATGAGACTCACCCTTGCAGTTTTTTTCCACTCTACACTCAGAGTGTTTAGCAAACGCAGAGCAAGGTACTGTCGAAAGAAACAGTACAATGAACGATAATATTGTTACCCATATTTTCACGCGTCAAAATTATAAATATTTTACTTAGTAATTTCATGTAATTGTTTTTCTTTCGGCTAAGTTTTCTGTTTTTTTGTTAATATAAATATAAAATTATTGTGCTAGTCTTATATAACAAGGATTAAAGTGGTTTGTATTCTGTCAAGTCACCTTTTAAAATATTCAAACCATATATATTTATAGGTAAAAGTCTGGTTAAATACAATTTAAAAGCATAAAAAAAACGCTAATTCCTCGGAATTAACGTTTTTTTAAGAAGTGACGTTTAGTTCACAATTTACAAATCATTTTATGAACGATTTAAAGAAATTAGCTTATTTTCAAGTGAATTTGTAAGATAATTATTTTAAAAGTTTGTTGATAAGCGGTTTGTATGTATCGTAAGGGTTAAATGTTAAAAATCGTTAATTCAGTAATAGATGTGATTTCTGTCATAATAACTTATAGATTTAAGTTGAAGAGAGCGAAAAAAAATGTCATCAGTAAATTTAAATTATTATTCTTAAAATTTTATAATCA